>JBEDHZ010000028.1:0-21079 GCA_041173845.1 Pseudomonadota bacterium | reverse complement strand
CAGTTTATTGACTAAAAATCCAGATTGAAATTTGCGCTGAGATTTGAGTTTTGGTTATTCACCAAAAATGGTTTTAAAGACAAACAAATGTCGATAAAAGACAAAAATTGTCAGTTCGATTAATTGTCGTGCCCGAGCTTCATATATGAAGGCTGGTCTATGGTGATAGCTGAACGATAAACAACGTCCTGAGACTCTTCAAATCATCCGATTTTTTATCGTTTCTAATAAGAATCAAAATGCTAAAATATGCAAGTAAAGTGATGAGTAAGCATGGCATCAAGTCTGTATGTAAACAAAGGCACTGTGATGAAGCAGCGGCAAAACCTGATGACTGGATATCAAGACACCGACGAGGTTCGTGAGCGGTGGGGTCGTCGGCTGCAGAGGTTGGTCTTGATTACCGTATTTCTTTGGCTAGCGATTAAGGCACTGTTTGCGGCGCCGGGTAGTGCATGGATTTGGTCTTTGGGAATTTACGTCGTTGTCGTGCTTTGCGCGCCATTCATTTTGAGTTGGTTTGGAAGCCGCCAGCGGCGAGGTTGGCGACGCGAAGGTGTTTTATTTGAGCCGAGTTTGCCTAGGCCTGTATCGGATATCCCCGAGGAGCAGGAATGGACCATAGCGTTTCATCCAGCGATACGGGTACCCCTTGCGGTTGCTTTGATCGGTCTGATGTACTGGGTTGTGGTGCTAAATCAAATGCAGATGCCCGGTGAATGGTTGGTCGGTACGACGGTGGTGGCCATTATTAATCTGTGGGCCTGGCGTGAACCATTGATTCTCGTTCTTATAGTGGCCGTGGGTGTTCTATTACTCAGCATTATTGGTTGGGTGTTTAGTAATCTTCCATGGGAAGGCATTTTGGCGGTATCGATTCTGCTGACGGCTCTACTATCTTACGGTGTGATTCTGCTGCGTAAGCGGCAATCTCAACAAGCGCGATAAGCATGAAAAAGCAACCAGGCATTAATGGCGACTACATCATTCTCAGCAGAGAAGAGCGCTTGTCGAATGCCACGATTCCAACACTGGTTAGTTTGGGTACGCCAGCGGCTGTACAGACCTTATACGCCTTCAGCCCTGACCAAGGTCCCGCCGACTGGATCATGCCCCTGATTTTGTGGTTGTACGGTTTGGTTTTTTGGTTCAACTCGGAAGGTTTTCAACTAGTCAAAGCTAAGCATTGGCGATGGACAGAAGAAGCTATTGAAGAACAGCAGCGCTACATGAGTGATACGCGTGTAGCTAGTCGACGCTTCTGGGGCCACTGGTGGGTGAGGTTTCCGGTGGGTTTGCTATTTTTAGGTGTTGGCGTACATGCCATGTTTAGCAAAGATTTTAGCGCGCAATGGATTAGCTTTATTTTGCTGATGTCCGCCTTTGTGACGCCGTTTGTTTTCATTGCAGAGTTGGCGATGCTGCCCGTAGCTATACTGATTGTGTTGGGGTTGATGGCGGTGGTGACGTTTACTCCGACCTCGGTAATCATCATGCTGGCGGCATTAGGTTTGTTTGCGACCCTGGTGATGGCGCAAAATATTCGTGCCAAGCAGCCACAAAAGAAACCCAAAAAAGAGCCCAAGAAGGAAGAGCCTGTTTTAGATAAACCGGCTGAGCCCGCCAAACCGGCATTGCCCGCTGCAGCTGCTCCAGCTGCAGAAGCGAGCGGTGATTCTGCCGTAGCTGCGTTGCCAGCACCTAGCGCCGATGCCCAGAATCCAGAGGCAGCGCCGATAGCTGAAGTCACGCCGTTAGAGGGCGATAAAGTGACGGGTGAGACTGCTGCACCTGGGACTGGGACAACTGAGGCCGCAGCACCCGACGCTGCGCCTGCAGCAGCCGATGCAAGTGTTACCCAGGAAGCGACAGCGGAAGCAGCGCCCAAGCAAAACGCTTGATTTAGCCTGATTAGCCTGATCAAATGCGAAATTAGTTTGTTTTCGCGATCCCACGATTCATTTCTAGTCGGCTAAAACCTCGACTAAAAATCAACGCTCAAAAACAAACAAGCCCCCATAAAGGGAGCTTGATTTGAAATCCTACGATTTGGTGCCTCGGGACGGAATCGAACCGTCACTCCTTTCGGAACCGGATTTTGAGTCCGGCGCGTCTACCAGTTCCACCACCGAGGCAGGAGCGGAATTCTACCAGAATTACAATCATCTCTGATAGTTGCGATGCTTACTGCATGTGCTGACCGCCATTAATCGCGATATTTGCGCCCGTCAAAAACGCTGCTTCATCGGACGCGAGATAGGCCACTAAGCCGGCGACTTCTTCGGGTTTGCCTAATCGACCCATAGGAATCTGCGGAAGAATTTTTGATTCCAAGACCTCGGGCGCAATCGCCGTCACCATTTTGGTTCCGATGTAGCCCGGTGAGATGGTGTTCACGGTAACGCCTTTACGAGCGACTTCCAGTGCTAGTGCTTTGGTAAAACCATGCATACCTGCTTTGGCAGCGGAATAGTTGGTTTGACCAAAAGCTCCTTTTTGTCCGTTAACGGATGAGATGTTAATGATGCGTCCCCAGCCACGATCCGTCATACCATCACATACAGGTTTCGTCATATTGAAGACGGAATCAAGATTAGTCTTCATGACTAAATCCCAATTGGTCGAATCCATCTTTTTGAATGTCATGTCGCGGGTAATACCAGCATTGTTAACCAGCACATCAACCGGACCCATGTCCTTGACGACTTTCGCAATACATTCTTGCGCCGATTCAAAGCTAGCCACATCGCATGGATAGGCACGGAAGGTATAACCCTTCTCTTTCATTTCGGCTAGCCAGGCAGTGACTTTGGTATTGCCGGGTGAGTAGGTCGTTGCTACTTCATATCCCATGTCAGCCATCTTCATGCAAATGGCCTCGCCGAGGCCGCCCATACCGCCAGTGACTAAAGTAATTCTGCTCATGTCTTCTCCTGTTTATCTAAAGGTATTTGTTTTTATAGGCTGTGTGTGTCGTGTAGTCAGCAATGATTTAGCGCTCTATAGCGAGTGCTACACCCATGCCGCCGCCGATACAGAGACTGGCGAGGCCACGCTTCGCATCGCGTCGTATCATTTCATGTAGCAAGGTCACCAGAATGCGGCAACCTGACGCACCAATCGGATGACCAATGGCGATCGCGCCGCCATTCACATTAATTTTGCTGGTGTCCCAACCCATCTCTTTGTTGACTGCAATCGCTTGAGCAGCGAAGGCTTCGTTAATTTCCATCAGATCTAAATCGTTGTGAGTCCAACCTGCTTTTTTTAAGCAGAGTTGGCTGGCTGATACAGGACCCATACCCATGATGCTCGGGTCAATGCCTGCCGATGAGTAAGCGCGTATTTTTGCAAGAGGCTTCAAACCGAGCTCGCTGGCTTTGTGCGCGCTCATCAGCATTACAGCAGCGGCGCCATCGTTCAGGCCTGAAGCATTCCCTGCAGTGACTGAGCCATCTTTAGAGAATGCAGGACGTAGTGCAGACAAACCATCAAGGGTGCTGCCATGTTTGATGTATTCGTCACTATCGAAAAATGTACTGCCTTTTTTGCTGGTGATTTCTACCGGTAAGATTTCATCCTTAAATTTGCCTGCTTTTTGTGCGGCTTCTGCTTTGTTTTGTGAGGCGAGCGCAAACTCATCTTGTTCTGTGCGCGAGATGTTAAATTTTTTCGCTACATTTTCTGCGGTGATACCCATGTGGTATTGGTTATAGACATCCCATAAACCATCCACAATCATTGAATCAACGAGTTTCGTATCGCCCATACGAAAACCATCGCGAGAATTATTTAAAACATGAGGTGAGGCGCTCATGTTTTCCTGCCCGCCCGCAATGATGATATCGGCATCACCACAACGAATTGCTTGGGCTGCTAAATGGGTGGCTTTAAGACCGCTGCCGCACACTTTATTGATGGTGATACCTGGCACGCTATCGGGTAGGCCGCTTTTAATCACCGCCTGACGTGCCGCATTCTGGCCCACACCCGCTGTTAGTACCTGCCCCAAAATAACTTCGTTAATCAGCTTGGCATCAATGCCGGTTTTTTGCACTAAGCCTTTGATGACATGAGCACCTAACTCTGAAGCGGCAATTTTAGCGAGTGTTCCACCAAATTTACCTACGGGTGTTCTGCTGGCAGCGACGATGACGACTTCATTCATAGGTTTTCTCCGGTCTTGATCCATCTGTTCAGTTATGGATGCACTGATTTATTAAAAACCAAGCGTTTCGCAATCAATCAGCTTCTCCCAAATCTGAGCGCTGTAAATTTGCAAAGCGAACAATCTTAACGACGAGTATTGCCGGACTGTTGATGTCGCTCAATGCGCCTTCATATACGCACGTCTTTCGAGATCAATATAGCCAAGCGATGGATTTACTCATTCATCAAAAGGCAATCTGCGCAGAAAACCGAACAGTTATGCGTTAATGATAGCTCTTGATATTCATCAAGCGGAAGGAATTTTCGGAGGAGAAAACAGGTTTTTTAAATTGATTTGATCTAGAGGTTATCAATTCGAAATCGTAGTGAAATCAATTATCTTTGGTTGCGTTGCGCAATTCTTTAACGTGAAGCTGCCCTTTTAGTAAAGCTTTACTGAGAATTTTGTAAGTATCCATATCGAAAATTGGCTTACTTGGTGATTCGTCTAGTAAGTTCCACAAGGCTTCTTCAGATTGTGCAGTGCCCATATAGCACCAATTATTTACCAGGTGTATGTCAGTTTTAGTGGCGGTGCTTTCTATCAATCCGACGGCGCTCGGATAGGGCCAGGTTTTTACATGCAGCTGTGCCAAAGCGGCTTCAAGTCGGGCGCGGTGGAAAGAGGGGTCTTCTTTGCCCACACAAACGCCCTTGCAGCGATTGAGCTGCAAAGCAAAACAGGCTTTGTTGGTTTTATTAGCGGCCTCAAGGCCCAGATGCACCATGCATAGTTGATGGGTTTCAGCTAACTGGCGCATGACTGTTTCTGCTTTGCGCTTGGAGCTAAACAAACCATACATACGATCGACACGTCCGAAATCGCCGTCGTTAGCAAAGCTTAGTGTTGGATAGGTGCGGCCTTGTGCATCTTCATTCAAGCGCCAGGCGCACAAATCATCTTGACGTCTAAGCGTGCGATTATGGATAGGCTGTAGCTGCTTCACTAGTTGAGCTTCCAGAAGTAGAGCGCCAATTTCGCCCGCTGTTTCGCGCCATTCAATGCGATGTAGTTGCTGCGATAAACGCATGTCTTTGTAGAGCTTGTGATCTGAGCTGAAGTGCGACATCACTCGCTGACGCAAGCGGACACTTTTTCCTACATACAGTGGAATATCGTTCTCACCATAGAAAAGATAAACGCCGGGTGTGTCAGGACAATCATCAAGCACGTCGGGTGGTAGATGCGAGGGTAACGAGGGTTTTTGAAGTAGCAGTTGCACTGCCTCGTCAATGACATCGGCTGCTAGCTCACTGCGAAGTTTTTGCCACAGCTGCCACAACAGATCCGCATCGGCTAGTGCTCGGTGGCGTGCCTGTGCTTTTAATTCGTGGCGTGAAATTAATGCGTCGAGATTGTGGCGATTGTGTTCTGGGAAAAGTTTGCGAGACAGCTTAACGGTGCACAGCACATCCGAGCGGAATGTATAACCGGCTTCAGTAAATTCATTGCGCAAAAAACCATAATCAAAGCGTGCGTTATGAGCGATGAATAAAGCACCTTGCAGTCGCTCGTATAACTCTTTAGCGAGCGATGCAAACGTCGGTGCTTCTCGCACCATCTCGTTACTAATGCCGGTTAGTTGTTGAATGAAAGCAGGGATGGACGTGCCCGGATTGACCAAGCTTGACCAGTGAGTCGCCTTGCCGTTAGCGTCGACTTCAACTAATCCTATTTCAGTAATGCGATCAACTGTTGCATTGGCGCCTGTTGTTTCTAGGTCGACGAAAACTAATTTTTCAAAGTTCATGGGTGTGGAGCTTATTTGCCCCAGCTATCGCGGAGTGTGACGATGCGGTTAAAAACAGGTTGGCCTGGCTTCGAGTCAACGCGATCGGCGACAAAATAGCCGTGTCGTTCGAATTGAAATTTTTCATCTGGTGTTGCCTTATCCGCACCTGCTTCTAGATACGCAGTGATGACAGATTTCGAATTCGGATTCAGCGCTTGTTTGAAATCCTTACCACCTGCATCAGGATGTGCATCGGTGAATAGGCGATCGTACATTCGTACTTCGGCCGATACCGCGTGTGCTGCCGAGACCCAGTGGATATTTCCTTTGACCTTGTAATTCGCTGAGCCTTCAGTGCCACTCTTACTGTCGGGGTAGTAATTACAATGAACCGCGATGACCTTACCCGTAGCGTCTTTATCGCAGCCTGTGCATTCAATCACAAAGCCATA
The DNA here is from genome assembly GCA_041173845.1 of Pseudomonadota bacterium. Taxonomy (GTDB): domain Bacteria; phylum Pseudomonadota; class Gammaproteobacteria; order Burkholderiales; family Burkholderiaceae_D; genus Pernthalerella. The sequence goes on along the minus strand of JBEDHZ010000028.1, from coordinate 14,685 downwards.
GCGCAAACGCACTTTGCTGCCGGGGAAAAGTCGGAAATAGCCTTTCTCTGGTACTTCCATAAAATCGTCTTGTTCTATCCATAACTCGCGGCTAATTGGAAATGCGCGATGTCCGCGTTCTGGATGATGTGGATGTATCGGCGCAGAGCATGCTTCCGTTTGACCCTCGGGATAATTATCGATGATCAGTTTCAGCGGATTCAGTACCGCGACGGTGCGCGCCGCTTTTGCATCTAGATCATCACGCAACGCACCTTCAAGAATACTCATGTCTATCCAGCTATCCGCCTTGGCAACACCAATACGCTCGGCAAACAATTGAATGGATTCGGGTGTGTATCCGCGGCGTCGAATACCAACAATCGTTGGCATGCGTGGATCATCCCAGCCATCAACGATTTTTTCTTCGACCAGTTGCAGCAGTTTGCGTTTGCTGGTGATGGCGTAGGTTAGATTCAGTCGCGCAAATTCATATTGATGCGGAAGTGGCTTTTTAAAGAAGCCACCTTCGGCTAAGCGCTCAAGTATCCAGTCATAAAATGGACGATGATCTTGAAACTCGAGCGTGCAAATCGAGTGAGTAATGTTTTCTATCGCGTCCGATATCGGGTGTGCATAGTCGTACATAGGATAGATGCACCACGCGTCTCCTGTGCGGTGGTGATGAGCATGTCGGATTCGGTAAATGGCTGGATCGCGCATGTTCATGTTGGGCGAAGCCATATCAATTTTCGCGCGCAAGATATGTTCACCATCCTTGAACTCGCCGGCTTTCATGCGACGCAGTAAATCGAGTGACTCCGCAGCTGGCCGATCACGAAAGCGCGAATTTTTACCCGGCTCACTAAAATTACCGCGATTTGCCGCCATCTCTTCCGCGCTTTGACTATCCACATAAGCGTGATTGGCAGTCACTAACCATTCGGCCATGGCGTACAGCTGATCGAAATAGTCACTGGCAAAATATTGGTGATGGTCAGTGCCGTGCTCCCACGTAAAACCCAACCATTCCACCGTGTCGATAATGGTGTCGACGTATTCCTGATCTTCCTTGGCAGGATTGGTGTCATCAAACCGCAGGTGACAACGGCCCTGGTAATCACGCGCTAATCCAAAATTGAGGCAAATCGATTTTGCATGGCCGATGTGAAGATAACCATTCGGCTCGGGAGGGAAACGGGTAATTACATTGGGCAATGTCTTGCCTTGTGCATCGTTCCGATTGGCGTATTTACCGCTTGCAGTATCGGCATCGATAATGCCGCGCAAAAAATTGGACGGCGCGTTAAGTGCGCCGTTGTTACTGTCATTGCCCATGGATGTGGAAGCCAATACTAAGAAATCAATGCGCGATTTTACCGTAGCCTACAATCAGCGCATGAGTAAGCACAGGAGCAAGCGTGATGTGGACGTATCCAAGAGTATTGGCACACCGTGGGGGAGGCGTTATTGCGCCTGAAAATACGATGGCCGCTTTGCGTAAAGGCTATGAAATGGGTTTTCGTGGCGTGGAGTTTGATGTCATGGCCACTCGCGATGAGGGTCTGATCCTGATGCATGATGACTTTTTGGGCCGAACGGTGGCTGGCGCAGGCAGTGTTGGCGACCTGAATGTGAGTGATTTGCAGGCGCTAGATGCGGGTGCTTGGTTTTCAGCGGACTATGCGGGCGAACGCGTCCCCTTATTTGCTGAGGCTGCCCGATATTGCGTTAGCTCAGGTATTTTTATGAACGTTGAAATCAAACCCGTACCGGGCCACGAAACCCGCACCGCTGAGTTGGTCGCACAGTTTTGTGCGGTACTTCCGGCGGGAAGTGTGCTGTTGTCCTCTTTTTCGCTGAATGCGCTGCAGGTTGCACAGCGAGTGGCCCCGGCCATACCGCGGGCGTGGTTGGTTGATGCTGTGCCGGATGACTGGCGTCAAACCTTGGCGATGCTGGACTCCGATACGATTCATGCCAACGCAAAGAGCTTAGCTTCCTCAACGATTAAAGCGCTGAAGGCCGAAGGCATTCAGCTACTTTGCTACACCGTGAATGACCCCGTTCAGGCGCGAGTATTGTTTGATGCGGGGGTGGACGCACTCTGCACCGACCGTCTAGACCTGATAGCCCCGGATTTTTTCGATCACCGATACCTTCACTGAAATTCATTTCACATCTAATCGAAATTCATTAATTTTTCGGCAATGTAGTGATAGGTAGGCAGCTACTGGCTTAGTCTGCAGAGTGGGCTTCACGTATAATCATCGCCTTTCCTAGAGTCCTGCACTCCTCACAATCGCAGGCTAAAAATAGCGCCACCACGTCCCCATGAACTCGTCCGATATTCGCGAAAAATTTCTTTCCTTCTTTGCCTCTAAAGCGCACAGCGTTGTTAGGTCTTCTAGTCTGGTGCCGGGCAACGATCCGACTTTGTTGTTTACCAACTCAGGTATGGTGCAGTTCAAGGATGTTTTTCTTGGAACCGACAAACGCGATTATGTGCGAGCCGCATCAGTACAGCGCTGTTTACGTGCGGGTGGCAAGCACAACGATCTCGAGAATGTTGGTTACACCGCGCGTCACCACACATTTTTTGAGATGTTGGGTAATTGGTCGTTTGGTGATTACTTCAAACGCGATTCACTGATTTGGGCATTTGAACTGTTAACCAAAGTGTATGGCTTGCCCGCAGAAAAACTGTGGGCCACGGTGTATCACACCGATGATGAAGCGTATGAAATTTGGGTGAAAGACATTGGTTTGCCACCTGAGCGTGTCATTCGTATTGGCGACAACAAAGGCGCGCCTTATGCGTCAGATAATTTTTGGCAGATGGCCGATACCGGACCGTGTGGTCCGTGTTCAGAAATTTTCTTTGATCACGGCCCAGATATTTGGGGTGGACCTCCTGGTAGCCCGGAAGAAGATGGCGATCGCTACATTGAAATTTGGAATAACGTGTTCATGCAGTTTGATCGTCAAATCGATCCTGCGACTGGCGAAGCAACATTGACACCATTACCTGCACCCTGCGTTGATACCGGTATGGGTTTGGAGCGCTTAGCAGCGATACTTCAGCACGTTCATAGTAACTATGAGATCGATCTGTTTCAGCGACTGATCAAAGCCGCTGCGCGCGAAACAGGCGCTAAAGATCTAACGAATAATTCACTACGCGTCATTGCCGATCACATTCGCGCTTGTGCTTTTCTGGTGGTGGATGGTGTGGTGCCCGGTAGTGAGGGTCGTGCCTATGTATTGCGCAGAATTATTCGACGCGCTCTGCGACATGGCAATAAGCTGGGTCAGAAGAAACCATTCTTTTATAAATTGATTCCAGATCTGGTCAGTGAAATGGGTGTGGCCTATCCCGAGTTGACCGAAGCCGCTGAGCGCGTAGCGAAAGTGCTCAAGCAAGAAGAAGAGCGCTTTGGTGAGACCTTAGAAAATGGCATGAAAATCCTCGAAGCTGCTCTGGCGAAAAATCCAGGACAACTTGATGGAAAAACAGCCTTCACTTTGTACGACACCTATGGTTTTCCATTAGATCTGACAGCCGATATTTGTCGCGAGCGTGATGTGGCTCTGGATGAATCTGGTTTTCATGAAGCCATGGAAAAACAAAAATCCACGGCGCGTGCAGCAGGTAAATTTGAGATGGCCGCAGCGATTGAGTATTCCGGTCCGAAAACGCAGTTCACGGGATACGACACGCTCACCGATACCGCCAAGATACTCGCTCTGTATGTGAGTGGTGTATCGGTAAAAGATATCACCGCAGGTCAGGAAGCGACTATCGTTTTAGATCGTTCACCGTTTTATGCGGAATCAGGCGGGCAAGCCGGTGATGTGGGTTTGATTGAATCAAGCGCTGCTTCTTTTGCCGTTAGTGATACTCAAAAAGTACAACCCGATGTGTTTGGTCATCATGGCAAATTAGCGACTGGTAAGCTCGCTGTGGGAGATGCGATAACAGCGACGGTTAACATTAACGTGCGTGCATCCACGATGCGCAACCATTCAGCGACTCACCTGATGCACAAGGCTTTGCGTATGGTGCTTGGTGGTCACGTGATGCAAAAGGGTTCATTGGTTGACGCGGATAAAACGCGTTTCGACTTTAGTCATAACGCACCGCTGAGCGCCGACGAAATTCGTCGCGTTGAAGCCTTGGTGAATCACGAAATTTTGCATAACGATGCCACCAATGCTGAATTGATGGCCTATGACGAAGCGATTAAAGCCGGTGCCATGGCTTTGTTTGGTGAGAAATACGGCGATCAAGTGCGCGTGCTCGGCATTGGTAGCTCAACTGAATTATGTGGTGGTACGCATGTCACGCGTACCGGTGATATCGGTTTGTTCAAGATTGTTTCTGAAGGTGGTGTTGCTGCGGGCATCCGTCGCGTTGAAGCAGTGACGGGTGAGCATGCGTTGGCTTTGGTTCAGTCACTGGCAGCACGTGTGAATGAAGCTGCGACTGCACTCAAAGTGCAACCCGAAGAAATCACTCAACGCATCGCGCAGGTACAAGATCAAGTTAAAGCGCTCGAGAAAGAATTAGCTTCACTCAAAGCGAAGATGGCTTCTGGGCAGGGCGATGATTTGTTGGCGCAGGCGGTGGATATTCACGGTATTAAAGTCCTTGCAGTGACGCTGGAAAACGCCGATGTGAATACGCTGCGCGCTGTGATGGATAAGATGAAAGATAAGTTAAAGACGGCTGCTATCGTGCTGGCATCGGTGAGTGATGGCAAAGTGAGTTTGATTGCTGGCGTCACCGCCGACTCGACCTCCAAAGTGAAAGCCGGCGACTTAGTGAATTTTGTCGCTCAACAAGTGGGTGGCAAAGGTGGTGGTCGTCCTGATATGGCGCAAGCAGGTGGTACCGATCCGTCGGGCTTGCCGGCAGCGTTGGCTGCGGTGAGCCAGTGGGTGAGTGAGCGAGTGAGTGCCTAAGGGTTAAGCGTTTAACTACGTAAGCTACTCCATTTAAAACTATAAAAATAAATTCATGGACTATCGTTATTGCCCTGTATGCGCCAGTGAACTGGTGATGCGTCATGACAGTGAGTCAGGTGCCGATGGAGAAAAAGCGCGATTAGCCTGTCCGGAGGGCCACTGGACGCATTGGGATAATCCAATACCTGTGCTGGCGGCTTTAGTTGAAGTCGAAAACAAAATTTTATTAGCGCGCAATGCGGCCTGGGGTCCGAAAAATTTCGCGTTGATTACTGGCTTTATGGAACGCGGCGAGACACCAGAGCAGGGTATAGCTCGCGAGCTGCACGAAGAAACCAGTTTGCAAGCGAGCAAAATTGAGTTGATCGGCGTGTATGAATTTTTGCGAAAGAATGAGTTGATCATCGCATACCACGTTCAGGCTGAGGGTGAGATTCGTCTTTCACCAGAGTTGGTGGAGTATCGGTTGATTTCACCCGAAAAACTTAAACCCTGGCGCGCAGGAACCGGTTATGCCATGGCTGATTGGATGCGCGCTCGGGGGCTAGAGCCTGAATTCATCGATTGGGGCCAAGAGGCACCCTCGAACGATTGACGGGAGTTTGTTTTCGTTTGTATCAAATGAATCAAGTGAATCAAGCAAATCAAGCGCACAGGGTCTTCAAGAATTAAAATTTTGCTAAGTGGTTTTGCAGAGGGTTAGGAATGGAATTTCAGAAAGACGTCGATGCGCGTGGCATGAAGTGCCCGTTGCCAATACTGAAAGCGAAAAAAGCGCTGAACGATATGCAAACCGGCGACATTTTGAGAGTCATGGCCACCGACCCTGGTTCAGTCAGGGATTTCAACGCCTTTGCCCGCCAAACGGGTAATGAGTTGTTATCGCACGAAGAACAGAACGCTGAATTTACTTTTTTCCTCCGTAGAAAATAAACGAACGACCGTGCGTGATTTTTGCGCAGAGTTGGGTTATTCCCTATAATCTCGGTTTACGTTAACGTCAATCTGGCAGCTCTGAGTTTCACTGAGCAGGTCAGGCAATTTAATTCATCCCAAGGACAGTTATGAAGGTATTAGTACCCGTCAAACGCGTGGTCGACTACAACGTGAAGGTGCGCGTTAAATCCGATGGCAGTGGTGTTGATATCGCCAACGTCAAGATGTCGATGAACCCTTTCGATGAGATCGCGGTTGAAGAAGCGATGCGTCTGAAAGAAGGCGGCAAAGCGACCGAAGTGATTGCAGTGTCGTGTGGCGTGACGCAATGTCAGGAAACCTTGCGAACTGCTATGGCGATTGGTGCTGATCGCGCGATCTTGGTTGAAACCGATGCTGATCTTCAGCCTTTAGCGGTGGCTAAACTTTTGAAAGCTGTCGCTGACAAAGAGCAGCCACAACTCATCATTTTGGGTAAGCAAGCCATTGACGATGATTGCAACCAAACCGGTCAAATGTTGGCTGCGTTACTTGGTTGGCCGCAGGCGACGTTTGCTTCCAAAGTCACTGTCGACGGCGACAAAGCGACGGTTACTCGCGAGGTGGATGGTGGTCTTGAAACGATCTCGCTAACTTTGCCAGCCATTGTTACGACCGATTTGCGTTTGAATGAACCACGTTATGTGACTCTGCCAAACATCATGAAGGCGAAGAAAAAAACGCTCGATGTGATTCAACCCGATGCCTTGGGTGTGGATGTCGCACCGCGCTTAAAAACGCTCAAAGTTTCCGAGCCGGCTAAACGTTCAGCGGGCACCATGGTGCCGGATGTCGCAACCCTGGTTGCGAAGTTGAAGAACGAAGCAAAAGTCATCTGAATATAACAAGGACACTACGTCATGGCCGCACTTGTCATCGCTGAACACGATAATGCCTCGCTCAAAGCGAGCACCCTGAATACCGTTACCGCAGCTGTTCAATGCAGTAATGAAGTTCATATTTTGATTGCAGGTCACGACTGTGCTGCTGCTGGTGCAGCAGCTGCGCAGATCGCAGGCGTGACTAAAGTTTTGATCGCTGAAGGCGCGCAGTTTGCCGATGGTTTAGCTGAAAATATTGCTGAGCAAGCCTTGGCGTTAGCAGCAAATTACTCGCATGTACTCGCACCGGCTACCGCGTACGGAAAAAATATTCTTCCGCGAGTAGCAGCGCGTTTGGATGTGGGTCAGATTTCTGAAATTACTAAAGTCGATTCTCCTGACACCTTTGAGCGTCCGATTTATGCTGGTAATGCCATCGCTACGGTGCAATCGATTGATGCGATTAAAGTGATTACTGTTCGTGCGACTGGTTTTGATGCAGCAGCTACGGGTGGCTCAGCAGCGATAGAAAAAATTACCGCAGTAGCTGATTCAGGAAAATCGACGTTTGTTTCGCGCGAGTTAGCTAAATCGGATCGCCCTGAACTCACCGCTGCAAAAATTATCGTTTCTGGTGGTCGCGGTATGGGCTCGGCTGAAAACTTTAAAATTCTTGAACCACTTGCTGACAAGCTCGGTGCTGCCATGGGCGCATCGCGTGCAGCAGTAGATGCGGGTTATGTGCCGAATGATTGGCAAGTCGGACAGACAGGCAAAATCGTTGCTCCTCAGTTGTATATCGCCGTCGGTATTTCTGGTGCTATTCAACATTTGGCAGGTACAACAAGGATCCAGAAGCACCTATATTCAGCGTCGCTGACTATGGATTGGTGGGTGATTTGTTTGAAGCCATACCAGCACTAGTTCAAGAACTCGGTTAAAAAATTTAATTTCCTTTTCGGTAGTCAGAATCTTCAGGAGTTCCAATGAGCTACGTCGCACCTTTAAAAGATATGGTGTTCGTCATGAACGAGTTGGCGGGGCTGGAAGCCATTAGCCAATTACCCGGCTGTGAAGATGCGACGCCTGAAACCGCTGAGGCAGTGCTGGAAGAAAATGCAAAATTTTGTTCAGAGGTGGTTGCGCCGCTCAACTGGGCGGGAGATTGTGCGCCGAGTAGCTGGCATGGCGGCGAAGTAAAAACGACACCGGGATTTAAAGAAGCATTCAAAGCCTTTGGCCAAGCAGGTTGGCAAGGTGTGCAGCATCCTGTTAATTACGGTGGGCAGGGCTTGCCTAAGTTGTTAGCCACTCCCTGTATCGAGATGTTGAACTCGGCGAATCTGTCGTTCGCGCTGTGTCCGTTGTTGACTGACGGTGCGATCGAAGCGTTGATGACAGCAGGCACCGATGCACAAAAAGATTTATATCTTGAAAAACTGATTTCGGGTCAATGGACCGGTACGATGAATTTGACCGAGCCTCAGGCAGGTTCTGATTTGTCATTAGTGCGTTCACGTGCAGTACCGGAGGCTGATGGTACGTACAAAATTTTTGGTACCAAAATTTATATTACGTACGGTGAACATGATATGGCTGAGAACATCATCCATCTCGTGCTGGCACGTACACCCGATGCGCCTGAAGGAGTGAAAGGTATTTCGCTGTTCATCGTGCCGAAATTTCTCGTTAAAGCCGATGGCAGCTTAGGTGATAGAAATGACGTGCATTGCGTATCGATCGAACACAAGCTAGGTATTAAAGCCAGCCCCACCGCCGTTTTGCAATATGGCGATCATGGTGGTGCAATAGGTTATTTGGTTGGACAAGAAAATCGTGGTTTAGAGTACATGTTCATCATGATGAACGCTGCGCGTTTTGCGGTGGGTATGCAAGGCATCTCGGTGGCTGAGCGTGCGTATCAAAAAGCAGTCGGCTATGCGCGTGATCGCGTTCAATCGCGTGACCTAGCGGGTTCTGCTGGTCCGGTAGCGATCATTCATCATCCTGATGTAAAACGCATGCTGATGTCTATGCGCGCACAAACGGAAGCAGCACGTGCGTTGTCGTATGTGACGGCAGCTGCTTTCGATGCTGCGCATCACCATGCTGATGAGGCTGCACGCAAAGCGAATCACGCCTTCTATGATTTCATGGTGCCTATTGTTAAAGGTTGGTCGACTGAGATGTCGATTGATGTTGCTTCGACCGGAGTGCAAGTGCACGGTGGTATGGGCTTTATCGAAGAAACTGGCGCTGCACAGCACTACCGCGACGCACGTATCTTGACGATTTACGAAGGTACAACCGCGATTCAGGCGAATGATTTGGTAGGTCGTAAAACCTTGCGTGATGGCGGTGAGCTGGCAAAAAATTTATTAGCCCAAGTTACCGCCACAGCCGCTGAATTAATCGGTTCAGGTAATGCTGAGCTGGTAGCGATTGGTCAGCGCTTAGCTGCAGCGAGTACTGATCTAAAGAGTATTGTTGAATTTATTGCGGCAAATGGTAAGTCCGACATCAAAGCTGCCTTCGCTGGTAGCGTGCCTTATCTGAAAATTGCAGGCATCGTGTTTGGTGGTTGGCAGATGGCGCGTGCCGCTAAGATCGCTACTGCAAAATTAGCTGGAGGTGGTGGTGACGGGTCTTTTTATAAAGCCAAGATCGCTACTGCGCGCTTTTTTGCTGATCATTACCTGAGTACGTCATCTGCCGCGCGCATTGCGATTGTTGAAGGTAGTGAGGGTGTGTTGGCACTCGCTGATGAGCAGTTTTAATTTTTTCTTGTTGACTGCCGCATCCGTATAAATTTTTGATTAGCCGTAAGCGCCGCCTGTTAGTACTAGATCGAAGGCGCGCGCGATCACGGTGAGTAGTAGCGTCGCTCCGTAAAAAAGATTCAACACCATCATTGCTGGAATGGGCCAGTGACTGTCTGTTTTGATGTCTGATTCAGCGTTGTACTTTTCATCCCATTTTTCATCCGGCATCAGGCCAATCACAAATGTCTCCAGGCTAGCTACCAGTAGCGATAGAACTGCTGGTGCGGCGTAGGCCAGCAGGGGCCAGTCGGGATGTAGAGCGAATAAAAGTCCTGAAATCGGCAAGCTGGCCGCATGCAGCCAACCCCAACGATCTTTCATGCCATTTAGATAAAATCGGTGCAGACCTGCGCCACCCAAAACGAGTGCGAGAACAGTTGCTAAGGCTTTGCTTTTAAACGTTGAATTCATTTATTTTTGCTTCGAGATGAGGGTGAGTCCCAATTTTATTGCTAAATTTAAAATTAACTAGCGATGCTTGCGTTTACAGTGGCGGCAGTGTGCACTGTCCCGTCAGTGATGGCAAATTGGCAGAGTCGGCACCTGAAATCCCGTAAAACTTGCCCGCATAGGGTGAAAATCCACAATAAATCAGCGACTTCCCGCATTTTGGCTTGTCCCATCAGGGTGAAAAACGCTATAATCGCGGTCTTTTTTCGTGTCCGTATTTCCCCCTTTTTGGTAGAGAAAATTATGGTTGTTATTCGTTTATCCCGTGGTGGTGCAAAGAAGCGCCCTTTTTACAATATCGTCGCTACTGATTCGCGCAACCGCCGCGATGGCCGCTTTATTGAGCGTATCGGTTATTACAACCCAGTCGCTTCTGGCGCAGCTCAGCCTTTCAGCATTGACCAGCAACGTTTGACTCACTGGCAAAGCGTTGGCGCGCAATTGTCGCCAACAGTCCAGCGCTTAATCAAAACCGGCGGCAAGCAAGCTGCCTGATTTGACGATGTCGGGTACTCCGGGAATCCCGGTTCCCGATGATCTGGTGTTGGTGGCCCATGTAACGGGCGCCTACGGTCTGGCAGGTTGGGTCAAGTTGAAGCCTTATTCGGATGACGCGGGTGCTTTGTTGCACGCAAAAACCTGGTGGCTAGACAAACCTGAACTACGTGATGTGGATGTACTTCTGGTGCGATCACAAGGCGAAGATCTAGTTGCGCAGTTGATGGGTGTAGCAGATAGAAATTCTGCTGAGGCGCTCAAGGGCGCAACAGTGCAAGTGAGACGGGCGCATTTCCCGCCGCTTGATGATGGAGAGTTTTACTGGATCGATCTGATCGGCCATGCGGTTGAAAATCTCCGAGGAGAATCGCTTGGTGAAGTTACCGGTCTGATGGATAACGGCGCGCATCCTATATTGAGAGTTGCACTTCCGGGTTCGGAAAAAGTTCACGAACTATTAATCCCCTTTGTGGATCAGTTCGTTACTTCAGTCGATTCAGCAGCAAAAAGAATACAGGTGGATTGGGAGCGCGATTACTAGTTCTCGGTTCTGGGGGGTGGGCATGCAGTTTGATGTGATTACGCTCTTTCCTGAAATGTTTTCGGCACTAACGTCATCGGGTATTACTCGACGAGCGTTTGAGCAAAAAAGATGTGAGCTGTCTTTGTGGAATCCGCGAGATTTCACTAGTGATAATCATCGTACTGTAGATGATCGGCCGTATGGTGGTGGTCCTGGAATGGTGATGATGGCCGCTCCGCTTGAATTAGCCATTACATCGGCAAATCAGCGGCAGCTAGCGCTGGGTTTACCTAAGCCTAAGGTGATTTACATGTCCCCTCAGGGCGCGCCACTGAATCATGCGCGGGTGATGGCCCTGACAAAAGCAGCAGGATTAGTGGTTTTGTGTGGTCGTTACGAAGCAGTGGATCAGCGTTTGATCGATCGTTGCGTCGATGAAGAAATCAGCTTAGGCGATTTTGTTTTGTCCGGTGGTGAATTGCCGGCCATGGCATTGATGGATGCAGTGATTAGGCAGTTGCCAGGTGTGTTGCATGACGATGCATCGGCAGTAGAAGACAGTTTTGTGAATGGTCTTCTCGATTGCCCGCACTACACACGACCTGAAGTGTATGAAGATACTAGTGTGCCGGCTGTACTGTTAGGCGGGCATCACGCAGAAATAGAGAAGTGGCGACGCGAGCAAATGCTCAACGCTACTCAGCGCAAACGCCCGGATTTAATCGCAAAGGCGCGCGCAGCAGGATTGCTGACCAAGGCTGATGAAGCCTTTCTTAAGCAGAGCAGTAAGTAGTTTGTAGTCAGTAGTTAGTCGAGGGGCAGTTAAGTTTTTTCAAAGCTGCCCTGTTATGTGTAATTCATCCTCTACCGGGCATAGTAGTTATTAGCGCCGGCAAGATGCAAAGGAGCAAACCATGGATCTGATCCAACAACTAGAGCAAGAAGAAATTACTCGTCTGGGTAAGAACATCCCTGAATTCGCACCTGGCGATACTGTTATCGTCAACGTGAACGTGGTTGAAGGTAACCGCAAGCGTGTACAGGCGTATGAGGGTGTCGTGATATCTCGTCGTAATCGTGGTTTGAACTCGAACTTCATCGTTCGTAAAATCTCGTCAGGCGAAGGTGTAGAGCGTACTTTTCAATTGTATTCACCACTGATCGCTTCAATCGAAGTGAAACGTCGCGGTGATGTACGTCGCGCTAAGTTGTACTACCTGCGTGAACGTTCAGGCAAATCGGCGCGTATTCGCGAAAAGTTGCCTAGCCGTCGTACAGCTGATTCCGCAGCGGAGTAATCTGTCGAGTTATGGCAAACTGAAAAGGGCACCGAGCGTGCCCTTTTTCTTTTTTGAATGCTGATGAAAAATCCGTTTGATCCTACCGCAGCACCGATTGATTCTTTGGCTTCCGAGCAGGCCTTAGCATCAGAGCGCTTACATCCTGAGTGGTTGCGTCAACGTTTTCGCCAACCGGCCGAATGGACGCCGGAATTTACCGACGAACATGTGCTGCGTGATACGCAGCGCGTGCCGGTACCAGCGTCGGTGCTGATGCCTTTGGTGGTGCGAGAGAATCATATTTCTTTGCTGCTCACGCAGCGTACTGCCCATTTGCATGATCATGCGGGCCAGATTAGTTTTCCTGGTGGGCGGGTTGACCCTGACGATGTGGATGCGGTCGCCACGGCCTTGCGTGAAACGGAGGAAGAGATCGGTCTTTCTCGTCGTCATATCGAAGTGATCGGTTCATTGCCTGACTATTTTACGGGTACGGGTTTTCAGGTCACTCCGGTGGTGGGCTTAGTTCATCCGCCTTTTGATTTGGCCGCTGATGAATTTGAAGTGGCCGAGATCTTTGAAGTGCCGCTACATTTTTTGATGGATGGTGCTAACCACCAACGTCGCAGCGCTGAATTTCCCGGCAAGCCGGGTCGTCGGACTTTTTATGCGATGCCTTTTCAGCACTATTTTATCTGGGGCGCCACCGCCGCCATGCTACGTAATCTTTATCATTTTGTTCGCGCTTGAGCCCGGGTATGCATTACTCTTCATTTAGCTTATGATTTACTGAAATTCCAGCGCCTCTCATGACTCTGTTTTCTATACTCTTCGTTCTGCTGATTGAACAGTTCCGCCCTCTGCGTGCGGACAATCCCATCTATGCGGCTATCCGTGTATTCGCGGCTCGCATAGAGCATAGTTTTAATGCAGGTCGACACGAGCATGGTCGTATGGCCTGGTTGGTCATTATCTCGGTGCTAGTGGTGCCCACTTTATTGATCTATTGGTTGCTCGCGTTGGTAGGGCCGTTGGCGCAGTTCGTATGGAGCGTGTTGATTGTTTATTTGACGATGGGGTTTCGTCATTACAGTCATTACTTCACGGCGATTCAAGTGGCGCTGAATAATGGTGAGCTGTCAGAAGCGCGTGATCTTCTTGCAGAATGGACTGGCCAAGATGTGCGCGATCTCGATATTCACGATATCGCTCGCTTATCAGTAGAAAATGCATTGATCACTACCCACCGACATGTGTTTGGTGTTTTTTTGTGGCTGCTGCTGCCAATTGGACCTGCCGGCGCTGTCATTTACCGCGTGTCTGAATACTTGGCACGTGCATGGACCGAGCCCGAGCATCTGCGTCAAGAGTCCTTTGGCACATTCGCTAAAAAGGCATTTGACTGGATAGATTGGCTGCCTGTGCGCTTAACCGCTGTGGCTTTCGCCATCGTCGGTAATTTCGAAGACTCTATTTACGCTTGGCGAAATTTTGCTCGTCGCTGGGCCAGTCACACCACCGGTATTATTTTGTCGGCAGGCGGCGGTGCAATGGGAGTGAGGCTAGGAACGCCTGCTGAATATGCGCCCGCTGTGCCTGAAGTCGATATCACACGTTATGACTCTTCCAGCCCTGAACTTGAGATTTTACCGGGCGAAGAACCGTCTGCTCGTTCATTGCAAAGTACCGTAGGCTTGATTTGGCGCGCACTGCTTCTTTGGATATTGCTGTTGGTATTAGTCTCTGTTGCCAACTGGCTGGGCTGAAAAAACTTAAGCAGTATGAGGAGCTTTGAACTTCTAAGAGTTTTCCTATCCTTGAGCAGTAAAAAATAGCAGGTACAGCTTTGTTTCCCCTCTCATATTCGGTAAGATAGCGGCAAATGGTGTGCTGCAACAAAATGCCACCCAACCCTTACCGTTTGAAAGCCTGCCCGCCGCATGGCCGACCTGAGTTCAGAATCTTCCAGCGAAGCGACCGACTTCATCATCCAGGGCTTGACCAGTAAAGGTAAACCCTTCCGGCCCAGTGATTGGGCCGATCGTTTGTGTGGAATCATGGCGCGTTTTAATCCTGACGCTGGTAATGGTTACGACCTTCATTTGCAGTATTCCCCTTACGTACAACCAGCGCTGATCGAGGGTGAACGCTCGGTTTTAGTTGACGCTAAGTTGTATGCACTTGAACCCATGGCGTATCACTTCATGCGCAGCTTCGCAAAAGACAATGATTTAACCATCATCGAAGCGTGTCTTCTGCCTAACAAGCACTGAGTAAACAAAAAACTGTTTCACAAGCGGTTGATTCAAGCTAATCCCTTGATTCAGTAGGTCGCCGCATCGCATAGCTGCGCTGGCTCGCCATAAAAT
>JBEDHZ010000027.1:0-14108 GCA_041173845.1 Pseudomonadota bacterium | reverse complement strand
GTGCTCGTCGTGTTGCGCTGCGACGACCAACTGTGCGTCATGACGGTGCATGCACACCCCGACGACGAGGCCTCCAAGGGTGCTCCCACCATGGCCAAGTACGGACACGACGGTGTGCGCACCGTGCTCGTGTGCTGCACCGGCGGGGAAGAAGGCGACGTCGCCAACCCGACGCTGCGCGAGGAAGGTCAGCCATTTCACGGCGTGACCGGCGACGACGAGAAGCGTCTCCTTGCCGAACTGCGACCGAAGGAACTCGATGCGTCGGCGAAGCTGATCGGCTTCCACCGCGTCGAGATGCTCGGCTATCGCGACTCAGGCATGAAGGATTCGCCAGCCAACGAACATCCCGAGTGTTTCCACCAAGCCGACATGGACGAAGCGGTCGGCCGACTCGTGAAGTTGATCCGCGAGGAGCGTCCACATGTGCTCGTCACCTACAACGACGACCACAGCGGATATCCGCATCCCGACCACGTGAAGGTGCACGAGATCAGCGTGCGCGCTTTCGACCGCGCAGCCGACGACGAGTGGTATCCCGAATTCGGCGAACCCTGGCAGCCGCTCAAGATGTATTACTCGGCGTGGTCGCGAGCGCGCATCACCGCCATCCACGAAGCACTTCTTCGACTGCGTGGGGAGTCACCCTTCGACGAGGGATGGTTCTCCCGGCCCGATGTTGACCACCGCATGACGACACGCATTCCAGTCGGCGAATACATCTGGGCGCGCTCGGGTGCATTGCGAGCACATCGCACGCAGATCGACGAGAACGAGCCGTTCTGGTTCGGATTGTCAGACGACGAACTCGCCGAAACGTATCCCTACGACGACTTCATCCTTGCCAAGTCACTCGTGCCGACTCCGCCACTTGCCGACGACGAGTACGAACACGACATGTTACGCGGCATTCGCGCCGCTCGCTAGTCAGCTGGCCCGCATCGCCTCGCGCAGGTCGCGATAACCGATCAACTTTGCGCCGCTCGTGGTGATCAGTTCGCGCAACTGTCCGAAACTCAGGTAGCCTCATTAGCTGCACGTCAAATCGCTAGTTTGACTCAGGAAAAACTAGAAAAAATAGCGATCGATAAGATGGGCGCCACTCAGATCGGGGCCATGAATCCAACACAGATACAAAACTTATCAGTAGACGCGCTACAAAAAATTTCCGCCGCCGGCATGCAAGGCTGGACACCTGCACAAATTAAATTACTCTCTGCACCGCAGCTAGAAAAGCTATCGGCAGATCAGATTGGTGGCATACGCGCTACCAGCCTGTCGGGGCTGACTACTGCAGCGATTGCTCAGCTAGATGCTACGCAATTAAGTGGATTAACGACCTCGCAAATACCTAAACTCAGTGCGGCTCAAATTCAAGCCATGGGCCTGGATGCTACTAATTTAACTGCTGACCAAATCGGCGCTATGAACCAAGCGCAAATTTCAGGATTGACGGCCGATCAATTAGGCGGTCTGAGCGCTAGCAAAATTGCGGCGATCAAACCAGCAGCAATAGCAGGCTTATCTGCCGCACGCATAGGCAGCCTGAGTGCAGAACAGGTCGGCGGCATGACCGGGGACCAGCTCTCAAAGTTGAATAAAGCTCAGGTTCAATCCATGGACCCGTTGGATATCGCCAGCATATCGACTAACGGCGTTAGCGGTCTCGGCATGCAACAACTGGCCAACCTGACCGGTGTTCAGTTAGCCCAGCTAACCAAAGAACAAATCGCGGTAATGCTACCTGCGCAAATATCATCCTTCAGCGCACCGCAACTAGCGTGGATGTCAAATGATCAGCTAGACGCTTTTTCAACGAGTCAAATTAAGGGCATTCGCGCCACCTCTATTCCAGGCTTAAGCGAAAGTCAGATCGCAGGTTTAGGCTCAGACAAACTTAGCGCGATGAACCAATCGCAAGTTCAGTCGCTAACAGCGAAACAATTGGCTGCCATACCTAAAGATGATTTGCAAAACTGGTCTGCTGATGCGGTTTCCTTGCTGACAAAAAATCAACTCAAAGTATTTAGCGGCGATCAAATGGGTGTGATGAATTATCAGCAAATCGACGCCCTTGCTTACGCTAGAAAATTAGGCTTGCTCAGCCTTGGACAAGTTGCGTCACTTGATCCGAATACGATCAGTAGCGTAGAGGCATCGACGATTAATAAATTTTCAGCAGCACAAATCGGTGCGTTTGCTACAGCGCAGGTCGCAGCGCTTGGAACAGCACAAGTACAAGCGATTGATGCTACCGATATTCGCTCCATGTCTGCTGATCAGATTGCAGCGCTCACACCGACTCAGGCTGCAGCACTGACTACATCGCAAATCGCTAATCTCGGCACACGATTAATACGCTCACTCAGCGTGACGGCAATAGCGAACATGTCAGTGACTCAGATCGCCAGCTTAAGTGCTGGACAAGTCTCTCAGTTAAAAATGGAGCAGGCCGATGCGCTAACTGATGCACAGATACTCGCTCTCGGTAGCAAAGCCGCTGGCCTCTACCTCAGTCCGCTGGTGCTTGATCTGAATAACGACGGGAAATTTAGTGTGTCGGTGGATAACGGCGTGCGCTTTGATTTGAAATCCTCCGGCTCATTATTAAAGACCGGATGGGTGAATGCTAATGATGGTTTGCTCGCACGCGATATTAATGGCGATGGTCTCATCAATAACGGCTCTGAGCTGTTTGGCGACAGCACCAAACTTCCGAACGGAAAATTAGCTGTGGATGGTTTCGCTGCCCTCTCAGCGCTGGACGGCAATCGTGATGGCGTGATCAACACGAAAGATACGAGCTGGAAGGACTTAAAAATCTGGATAGATCGTAATAGCGATGGTCATACGGATGCGGGTGAATTAGTGTCCTTAGACAGCGCAGGCATCACTTCACTAAAGCTCGGAGCGAAATCATCGAGCGCTACTGAAAATGGCAACAAGATTGGCTTGGTCAGCAGTTTTACCCACGCCGATGGCAGTAGTGGGACTATGGCCGATGTTTGGTTCCGAACTAAAAGTGCCAACGCACCCGAAGTCAAAACCATTGGCACGCTCGATGACAGCATTCATCATGATATTTCGGCGGGCCACTAAACTCTACACGCTGAAAATTCGCATCACCCACTCTTAAGCCCCGCCGCATATCTCGAGTGACTTGCACGCCGGGCGCTATAATCTCGGTTCTTTATATCTTGCGCACTCAAGGAATCTCATGAGCCTCAAATGCGGCATCGTCGGCCTGCCCAACGTTGGTAAATCAACGCTTTTTAATGCGCTTACCAAAGCAGGTATACCTGCTGAAAATTATCCCTTCTGCACCATTGAACCCAATGTGGGCATCGTTGAAGTCCCTGACACAAGGCTGGCGCAACTGGCGACCATCGTCAAACCAGAACGCATACTTCCTGCCGCGGTTGAATTTGTCGACATCGCCGGTTTGGTAGCTGGCGCATCCAAAGGTGAGGGCTTAGGCAATCAATTCCTCGCTCACATACGCGAAACCGATGCGATAGTGAACGTTGTGCGCTGCTTTGAAGATCCCAACGTGATTCACGTTGCAGGTAAAGTCAGCCCACTAGATGATATCGCCGTGATTCAAACTGAACTCGCGCTAGCTGATCTAACGACCGTAGAAAAAACCATTCAACGCGAAACTAAAAAGGCGCGCTCGGGTGACAAAGATGCGGCTGCACTGGTCGCTTTACTTGAGCGAGTGTTAGTACAACTTAATGACGCTAAGCCTGTGCGTGCGATGAACTTAGATAAAGAACAGATTGCGATGTTAAAACCACTCTGTTTGATTACATCTAAGCCTGCGATGTACGTGGCGAATGTGTCGGACTCCGGATTTACTAATAATCCTTTGCTGGATCAGCTGAGCGAATATGCAAAATCTCAGCATTCACCTATCGTCGCCATTTGTGCATCGATAGAATCAGAAATCGCCGATATGGATGACAGCGATAAGCTGGAATTTTTAAGCGACATGGGCATGGATGAACCGGGCTTAAATCGACTCATCCGCGCCGCCTTTGATCTACTCGGCTTGCAGACCTACTTCACCGCCGGCGTAAAAGAAGTACGCGCTTGGACTATCCACAAAGGCGACACAGCCCCTCAAGCAGCCGGCGTGATTCATACCGACTTTGAGCGCGGCTTCATTCGCGCACAGACCATCGCATTTGATGATTTCATCAGCCATAAAGGTGAACAAGGCGCCAAAGAAGCCGGCAAGATGCGCGCCGAAGGCAAGGAATACGTGGTCAAAGATGGCGATGTGTTGAACTTCTTGTTCAACGTTTGATTACGTTCGCGCTGCAGCCTGCAAAACGTCGTATTTAGCAAGCAACTGGGCGCGAGTTTCTTGCTTTTGAGGGTCTACCGGAATGCACGCAACGGGACACACTTGCTGGCATTGCGGTTCATCGAAATGGCCGACGCATTCGGTGCATTTATCGGGGTTAATCTGATAAATCAGCGGCCCCATAAAGATCGCATCATTCGGGCATTCCGGTTCGCAAACATCACAGTTGATGCATTCGTCTGTGATCATCAGCGCCATAAAATAGGACTCCGAATTACGCTGGCCGGTCGGCTAATTTTTGCTGCAGCCATTTTTCTACTGAGGGAAATACAAACTTCGAGACATCGCCGCCTAATAAGGCAATCTCACGCACAATCGTGCCAGAGATGAACTGATACTGATCCGACGGTGTAAGGAAAAGTGTTTCTACATCCGGTAACAGATAACGATTCATGCCGGCCATCTGAAATTCATATTCGAAGTCAGACACTGCACGCAAACCACGCACAATCACGCGCGCGTCATGACGGCGTACAAAATCTTTCAGCAAGCCTGAAAAACCTTCCACCACCACATTCGGATAATGCCCCAACACTTCACGGGCGATATCGAGTCGTTCTTCCAATGAAAAAAACGGGTGCTTAGCCTTACTGTCGGCCACGCCCACCACTAAGCGATCAAACAGACCTGATGCGCGTCGCACCAAGTCTTCATGACCGCGAGTTAGTGGATCAAAGGTTCCCGGGTATACCGCTGCGACCATCTCATTTCTCCGTCTTGCGCCCAGCAACAGAGCTTGCCTCTGGACTAAAAAGAACGCGAATTATGCCCTAATTAAGCGCGGCCACACCCAAATTCACGGCCCTTTTACAACGGGTATAAAAGCCAGAACAAGAACCATGGTTTTTGCCCCTAGTCGCTCATTCCCTTTATTTATTCCTTGTTGATCAAAGCGAAATGAACGGAACCCGCCTTGTCAGAGCGCACTAGCTGCCAGCCTGACAGCCAGTCAGGAAGTGGATTAGTCGCAAAGGGCTGGTCTGATTCTATATAGACCAAGCCGGCAGCAGTTAGTAATCGCTTACACGCCGGTAAAAAAGCTGGCAGTGAGCGATCGTCGTAAGGGGGGTCAAGAAACACAACATCAAACTCGCCATTCAGCGAGGCAATTCGGGAGGCAGCATCACCCTGGTAGATATCAACCTGAACGGCACCTAATTTTTCTTTGGTTGTCTGCAAAGCTCTACAAGCAGGGGCATTCGATTCCACCATCACGACTTTCGCCGCACCACGACTGGCTGCCTCAAAACCCAAAGCGCCGGTGCCAGCAAACAAATCGAGGCAGCGCCGATTTTCCCAGTGACGTTGCTGTAAATGTTCTAGCCAGTTAAATACAGTTTCACGAACACGATCTGGCGTCGGACGCAAACCACTCGCCTCAATCACTGGTAGCGGAGTGCGCTTCCAGTCGCCCGCAATAATGCGAACCTGTCGTGGCAAAGTTGATTTCCGATTCACTTAACTTCCGCACCAACGACGACAGTGACCATACGATCTAACGATAATT
This sequence comes from Pseudomonadota bacterium, assembly GCA_041173845.1. Classification (GTDB taxonomy): domain Bacteria; phylum Pseudomonadota; class Gammaproteobacteria; order Burkholderiales; family Burkholderiaceae_D; genus Pernthalerella. Next base: position 8,232 of record JBEDHZ010000027.1, on the reverse strand, counting down.
TGCGAGCAAATGCACTGCGAATATCCGCGACAGTTACGCGACTTACTTGCGCCGTCCACGTATCCAAATAATCCAGCGGTAACTGGTGATACCCAATCATGGAAAGGTTATCTAAGATCTTGCGATTATTATCGATACGCAGAGCGAAGCCACCGATGAGATTGTCTTTGGCCGCTTTCAACTCCGCTTCGGTTGGGCCATCACGCAAAAACGTAGCGATGGTTTCTCTAACGACTTTGAGTGCTTCATCGGTTTGATCTTTGCGCGTCTGTAAACCTGCGATATACGGGCCGGGCTGAGTCATAGGATTGAAATAGCTGTAGGAGCTATAGGCTAACCCTCGTTGCTCACGCACTTCTCGATAAATGCGTGACACAAATCCACCACCACCCAAAATGTAATTACCCACGGTGAGCGCAAAAAAATCTTTATCACCACGTGCTAACGCTGGCATACCCAGCAATAGATGCGATTGCGATGCGGGATGAGGATAACGTTGTTCGATAGCTGTCGATGCCGATACCGCCGGGAGTTCGGGCAGCGGTCCACCTTGCGGCAAGCGACGCGTCAATTCAATCGCAATCGCATTCGCCTGCTCGCGCGTAACATCACCAATCATCGCAATTACGGCACGATTCGCCACATAATGCGTTTGATGAAACTGCAGCAAATCATCACGCGTAATAGCCTCAACACTCTCTACCGTAGTCTCATTGCCATACGGATGACCGTTATAGGCCAAGCGCCAGAATGCTTTGTCGGCGATGGACTCCGACTTAGTCAAACCCTCTTTGAGCGATGAAATAGTTCGCGCTTTATCGCGAAGAAAAAATTCGTCCGGAATACTAGGATGAGCAAGCAAACGCGCTAGCACGCGTATGGATTGATCGCGCTCAGAACTAGACGACAAGGTACGAATCGACATACCGGAACGATCCGTCCCCGGCCCGCCTCCGCGTTGCGCTGCGACGTCAGCGAGGGCATCTGAAATCTCGGATTCGGTCATACCCGATTCCATCGTGCCATCTGGCAGATTTGCTGCACGAATACCTCGTGCAAGCATACCGTTAGTTAGTGCCGCAATACCTGACTTAGTCGCTGGATCACGACGAGCACCGGCATCAAAATCGACACTCACATCAAACACGGGAATAGCATGATTCTCAACAAAATACACTCGTGCGCCATTGTCCAAAGTCCAGTGCTGTATGTTGAGCCCGGCATGAACGCTGCCAGCAACTAGCAAAAAGCTAAACGCCCATAATTTTTTCAGCATGACTTAACTCCGCTATCAGTCGACTTATGTATGGAATAAATTAAATAAGCAATGAATCAGTGCCGCAAGCCGGTTGCAGCAGGCTTACGCTCAGCCTGAGCAGATAAAGGCAAAGGCTGCAAGGTGGCGACTGTTAATTGATCATCACCAAAATATTTTTGTGCCACGGCTTGCACTTGCTCCGGCGTTACTGCTGATACTTTTTCAATGATGCGATCAAGCTGGCGAAATGACAGCCCCGCCATTTCCATCGCGCCGATTTCCATCGCTTGTCCAAATACTGAATCGCGTTTGTACACTTGGCTAGCAATCAGCTGCGCTTTAACGCGCTTGAGTTCGGACGCCGACACACCCTCAGTCGCAATACGCGCAATCTCTGTACGCAATGCTTGCTCGAGCTGCTCCACGCTCACACCCTGAGCTGGCACACCCGATAGGGTGAACATAACCGGGCCACGGGCGACGGGCTCAAAGCCCGCATCAACTGAATTAGCAATCCGATCAGTTCTAACTAAACGTGCGGGTAAACGTGCATTGTCATAGCCATCGAGTACGGCGGCCATCACATCCAGCGCATGCACATCATCGTCTTTTTCAACATCAAGCAGCTTAGGCATTTTGTAAGCCATCACTAAAAATGCATTTTCTGCAGGCGCTTTCACCACGATGCGTTTAATACCCGTTTGCGCAGGCTCTTGTTGCGGCTTTGATTTCGGTAAGGTCTTGGCAGGAATTTTGGCGAAATATTTTTCAGCTAACTCACGCACGTGCTTTGCATCGACATCGCCGGCAATCACCATCGTTGCATTATTCGGTGCATACCAGCGCTGATACCAACCTAGAGCATCAGCCGCCGTCATGTTCTGCAAATCATTCATCCAGCCCACCACAGGATTTTTGTAGGGATGGGCTACATACGCGGTCGCATTTAACGCTTCAAACAGCAACGACAAGGGTTGATCATCCGTACGCAAGCGACGCTCTTCCATCACCACGCGAATTTCTTTACCGAACTCTTCTTTCGACATCGTTAGGTTTTGCATGCGATCAGCTTCTAAGGCCATCACTTGCTCTAAACGAGATTTTTCTACTTGTTGGTAGTAGGCGGTGTAATCCTTGCTAGTGAATGCATTTTCGCGACCACCGAGGGCTGCAACTTTGGCGCTGAACTCGCCTGGCTTGAGCTTTTTCGTGCCCTTGAACATCATGTGCTCAAGCACATGCGCAACTCCGGTGGTGCCATTTTGCTCATCCATCGCACCAACCCGATACCAAACCATATTAACGACCGTAGGCGCGCGTCTGTCTTCCTGAACAATCAGACGCAAACCATTGCTCAACCTGAACTCTTGCGCAGCGGTGGCAGCAAGTAACGGTAAAGGAATCGATAGCATTAACAACACACTAGCTAACATCCGATAGGCACGACAAATTTTCATAGTCTCTGCTCTGCTAGAATACGCATCAAATTTTGCGCAATCGCCGATTGTAGCCGCTACTCCTTTTCCTCGCAGCGCACCCTCATTTCCGATGTTTAGTTTTTTCAAAAAGAAGTCATCAGAAACACCAGCGACGGTTACCCAGGCCGCCAGCGCAAACCCTGCGCCTGCTGAATCGCCCACCATCGAAAAGAAAACCTGGATCTCCAAATTACGATCTGGCTTATCACGCACATCCTCGGGTATTTCGACCCTGTTTACGGGTACACGTATCGATGATGATTTATACGAAGAACTCGAATCCGCATTGCTGATGGCCGACGCAGGAGTCGATGCAACGCAAGAACTTTTGGAAGCACTGAAAAAAAGAGTGCGTACAGAATCAATCACGGAAGTACCCCAAGTAAAAGCGGTTTTGCGTGAATTGATGATTAGCTTACTTTCCCCACTAGAAAAATCCTTAGCGCTTGGCGAGCATCAACCTTTGGTTGTCATGATTGCAGGGGTAAATGGTGCGGGCAAAACTACCACGATAGGCAAACTGGCTAAACACTTGCAGTCCCATGATCAAAAAGTATTACTGGCAGCAGGCGATACCTTTCGCGCTGCAGCTCGTGAACAATTAACTGCCTGGGGTGAGCGCAATCAAGTTGCTGTCATTGCTCAAGAGTCGGGGGATCCCGCTGCTGTCGCATTTGATGCCGTACAAGCAGGCCGTGCCCGTGGCATGGATGTAGTGATGATCGATACCGCAGGCCGATTGCCAACGCAGCTCCACCTGATGGATGAACTAAAAAAAATCAAACGCGTGGTTACCAAAGGCATGGAATCTGCGCCGCATGAAATTTTATTGGTCATCGATGGCAATACTGGTCAGAATGCACTGGCACAAGTAAAAGCCTTTGATGATGCATTGGGCCTCACCGGATTAGTCGTCACCAAACTCGATGGCACAGCCAAGGGCGGCGTCTTAGCAGCGATTGCACGGGTTCGCCCTGTGCCGGTTTATTTTATTGGCGTGGGTGAAGCGATTGATGATTTGCAGCCCTTTGTGGCCAGCGAGTTCGTTGATGCATTATTAGGCTAAATTCAGAAACTTAATTGATCATTCATTGATGTCTATTATTTCTTTTTCACACGTCTCAAAAAAATACACTGGGGACGTGACGGCTTTGTCGGAAATTTCTCTCGATATCAACGAGGGGGAGTTGGTATTTCTAACCGGCCCATCGGGTGCGGGTAAATCCACCTTACTGAAATTGATCGCAGGTATGGAAAAGCCTAGCGGCGGCATGCTGCAAGTCAGCGGTCAAGACATGCGTAAACTCAATCGCACTACCTTACCTTTTTTACGCCGCAAGCTAGGCCTCATCATGCAGCAACAGCGCTTGCTGAATGATCGCAACGTGCTGGAAAATGTGATGCTGCCTTTGATTATTAGTGGTGCCACAACACCAGAAGCAAAAGAAAGAGCGATGGTTGCGCTGGAACGGGTGGGCATGCTGGGTAAAGCGCAAGCTTTACCTAGAACACTCTCTGGCGGCGAACAGCAGCGGGTATCGATTGCTCGAGCAGTCGTTCACAAACCGCGCATTATTTTGGCCGATGAACCAACCGCGACACTTGATCGTGAAAACGGCCGCATGGTGCTTGACATGATTGAGGCATTTAATCGCGCTGGTGTCACCTGCGTTATTTCCACTCACGATGAGCGCTTGTTACAAGATGCGGACCGCATTGTTCAACTTACGCAGGGCAAATTAATTGGCATACGCTCATCCGACAGCGAGGTAGGCGCATGAACTGGTTACGTGAACATCAATTTGCCCTGAGCGCAGCATGGTCACGGCTTTGTAAAACTCTCGGCAGTTTTTCTTTTAATGTATTGGTGATTGCTATGGCACTGGTATTGCCACTAGCGGGCATGACCTTGCTTGAAAATCTGCGCCCAGTGTCACGCGAACTCGCCGTTGATCCTGAAATGACAGTTTTTCTGGCCACTGATTTTCCGCAAGATCAAGCAGTGGCTCTTTCTACGCAATTGGCAAATTCCGCAAAATCGGCGGGCGTAGAAATCAAACTGGAATTTATATCGCGAGAAAAAGCGTTAGCAACGCTAAAAGAACGCGCGGGCTTAAACGATATCGTCGCCACCCTCGGCAATAACCCACTTCCTGATGCCTACGTGGTGCGCCTCGCAAAACCGCAGGATGCCAAGAGCGCCGCTAACATTGAAAAGCTGGCTGAATCATTCAAGCGCGTAGCTGGAGTCGAAGCGGTGCAACTTGACGCTGCGTGGGTCAAGCGACTAGCCGCCTTATTTCAACTGGGCGCCGTGGTGTTGTGGCTATTAGCCGCTACTCTGGCTGGTGTCGTTCTATCGGTTGTGTTCAACACCATACGACTTCAAGTCATCAATCAATCCGAAGAAATCAGTGTTTCGCGACTACTGGGCGCCACCGATGCCTTTGTCTCACGACCCTTCTATTACGCTGGTGGCTTGCTTGGCCTGGCTGCGGGTAGCATCGCGCTTGCGGGGGTGTTTGGGATACTGTCCTTATTGAATACCCCGATACGCGAACTAGCGGCCCTATACGGCTCGGCATTTCAGCTCGAACCACTGAACCTATCAACCAGCGCCTTACTGCTGGTGGCCAGCATGATGTTGGGGGTGATCGGTGCCATGCTGTCCGTCAGACGGGCGCTGCGCGAGTCTGACTAAATCTCGGACTAGGTCGCAGCCCCAAGTCTTGGGTTTACCAGGCAAAACGCAATTTTTATTTCCATTTTTTTATCATAATCTTCTTGATGCCGCGCTTAGCACTCTATCCTCGAGAGTGCTAAAATTGGGGTCATATGGGTAAGGTTAGTTATTCAGATACCAAGCCCACCGTTCTAATCAAGGAGAATCCATGTCTGCTTTGTCCGCTTCGTCAGCACTTGTGCCGGCTGGTAGTCAGCCGCTGGCTTTAGGTTTTCCCGTCAACCTCGGGAATATCGAAGCTTATATTTCTGCGGTCAATCATCTGCCATTGCTCACGCAAGAAGAAGAGCTGTCCTTCGCTCGTCGTCTGCGTAACGAAAATGATCTAGCCGCCGCACAAGCCCTGATCGTGTCTCACCTGCGACTCGTCGTATCGATTGCACGTGGCTATCTCGGTTATGGCTTGCCGCACGCCGACCTTATCCAGGAAGGTAACGTCGGCTTGATGAAAGCGGTGAAACGTTACGACCCTGAGCAGGGTGTGCGTCTGGTCTCGTATGCGATGCATTGGATCAAGGCAGAAATTCACGAATATATTTTGCGTAACTGGCGCATGGTCAAATTAGCCACCACCAAAGCGCAGCGCAAATTGTTTTTTAATCTGCGTAGTCACAAGCCGGGCTTGGATGCTATGACGCCTGATCAGGTCGATGACTTGGCTGCAACGCTAAAGGTAAAGCGTGAAGAAGTCATCGAAATGGAAATGCGCATGGCGGGCCGCGATGTGGCTCTGGAAGCGCCTACGGATGATGAAGACGATCACTTCTCACCGATATCGTATTTGTCGGCCGAGCATTCAGAACCACTCAAAGTACTTGAAGCCAAACAATTTGATCACTTACAGTCTGAAGGATTGGAAGCTGCGCTGGCCAAACTAGATGATCGCTCACGCCGTATTGTCGAAGCACGGTGGTTGGCTAACGATGATGGATCAGGCGCAACGCTGCACGAGTTGGCTGATGAATTTGGCGTCTCCGCTGAACGCATTCGTCAAATTGAAACGGCTGCCATGAAGAAGATGAAAGCTTCGTTAGCCGAGTATGCATAAGGTCTGAAGGCATAAAAAAAGCGCCCGCAAGTCGGGCGCTTTTTATTTTAGCGATCAGTGCGAAGCATCACCGAATAGCCTAATCTCAGGCAGCGTTCCCAGCTAATAAGCGCTGCAAATCCTTCTGCAAACCATCACCACCCTGGCCATGCCTGACAAACAAACGTATGCGCCCCTGATCATCAAACACATAACTACCCGCGGTGTGATCGATGGTGTAGCTCTTGCCATCTTTGCTCGGTACTTTTTGCGCAAATATTTTGAAGTCTTTTGCGACTTTGTCGATAACGGCTTGCTCGCCCCACAGCCCCAGAAAACTAGAATCAAACGCAGGCACAAAGCCCGCCATTAACTCTGGCGTGTCTCGCTGAGGATCTAAGGTAATGAAGATCACCTGTAAACGTTCTGCTTCAGAACCCAACGCTTTTTTAATGCTAGCCAATTCAGACAAGGTAGTAGGACACACATCCGGACAGTGGGTATAGCCAAAAAAAACAACGACGACTTTACCTTTGAAATCAGCCAGCGTGCGGGGTTGCCCGTTGTGATCGGTCAGTGCGAAACCTTTAGCGTAATCCAAGCCAGTGATATCGGTATTGGCGAAAGGTACTTTGGGAGTTTGCGGCTTTTCACAGGCCGTTAAAGCCAGCACACAACACAGCCATAGAAGAAAATGCCGCATAGAGAATGTAGCTCGCTGGATCAGTAAGGCAAGTAATGATCGATCAGCAAAGCGGCGAATAGCAAAGAAAGATAGATGATGGAATACGCAAAAGCTTTACGCGCCAGTAAATCATCATAGTGACGCCAGATACGCCATGCGTACCAAAGAAAAATCAAACCTAATACAGAAGCGCTGATGAGATACATGAGTCCACTCATGCGTACAGCATAGGGAAGTAACGACGTTGCTACCAAAATGATTGTGTATAACCACACATGAAAACGCGTGAACTCCATGCCGTGCGTGATCGGAAGCATAGGCAAACCTGATTTCGCGTAATCATCGCGACGATACAGGGCCAGCGCCCAAAAATGCGGCGGGGTCCAAACAAAAATAATCAGTACGAGTATCCATGCTTGCATCGTCACATCATTCGCAATGGCGGCCCAGCCTAAAGCAGGTGGCATCGCACCCGACAAACCACCGATCACAATATTCTGTGGTGTCGCAGGTTTGAGAATAATGGTGTAGATGACTGCATAACCAACAAAGGTAGCAAACGTCAGCCACATCGTGAGCGGGTTAACCAGGTTGTAGAGCACCCACATGCCGGCACCACCGATCACGCCCGAAAATGCGAGCGTCTGTATCACGGTGATTTCTCCACGCGCCATAGGTCGACGCGCGGTACGCGCCATGCGCGAATCAATTTCACGCTCAACCAGACAATTAATTGCAAAGGCCGCACCCGCCAACAACCAGATACCCACCGTGGCCGCAATCAACAAGCGCCAATCTGGTAACCCTGGCGTGGCTAAAAACATGCCAATCACGGCGCAAAAAACTGCCAGCTGCGTAACCCGCGGCTTGGTCAGCGCCCAGTATTGAGCGATGCGATTTTGCTGGATGGTCAGGGTGGTCATGGAATGAAGCTTAGGCTGGAAAGGCGCTGACAGAATATGGCTCGTCGTCAACGCTTTTCGTAGAAAAAACAATGAGATAGTTTAGCATGACGAGCAGGATTAACAGCGCTGCCGCACC
>JBEDHZ010000026.1:0-14205 GCA_041173845.1 Pseudomonadota bacterium | reverse complement strand
CCGCATCAATACCGGTAGCCGAATGATAGCGCGCGGAAGCCGACCAACTGCGCAAATAGCCCAGCAATTGATGGAGTGTCCATTCAACATTCATAGTGAAGTTCGGTGTTTTAATATGCTCGAATGGAAAAGCTAAATCGCGATAACCAGTTTCCACGTGATGACGTTCGGGCGGCCAATACGGGCCAATCACATGATGATAAAAATGCTGCAAGCAGTCATTCGTTGCATCATTAGTGACAACGATCATGCCGTAGCTCCACGCGGCAATTAGTCCATCGGGCTTAAGCACACGTCTGACTTCGCTATAAAATTTTTCTAGATCAAACCAATGTAAGGCTTGAGCAATTGTGACTATGTCGGCGCAAGAAGAGGGCAGTCCACTGGCTTCTGCGGGAGCAACTCGGTAATCAACTCTTACGTGTGCTTTTGCGTTGGCGATTTGAGAATCACTTAAATCGGTAGCGATGACTTTGTCGAAATGATTGGCCAATGCAATCGAAGCTTGGCCATTTCCCGCACCACAATCCCACGCCATGTCATGTGAGGCGCATTCTTCGGATAGCCAACTAAACAAACCGGTAGGATAGCTGGGCCTGTGCTCTGCGTAGCTCGCTGCGACTTTGCCGAAATGATCTGCGGCCATGGTTACAGCTGGATCAATACTTTGGCATTGGCTCCACGTTCTACTTGTTGATGCGCTTTGACGATATCAGCTAGTGAATAAATGCTGGTGGGAGGATGTTTGAAGCCGGGTGTAGCTAAGGCCGCATTCACACCTGCGAGTACTTTTTGCATGGCATGAGGAGGGAGTTTGTAAACGATGAAATAATAAATACTAATGAAACCCATAATCATTGGTCCAAACGGCATGCTCACTTGTGGCTGATTTGATCCGTACACTACGGCCTGACCATCAAACGTCAACAGACTGCCATACAATGGCGCATGCGTAGCTGCATCAACATCTATGATTGCATCAGCGCCGCGATTGTTAGTTAAAGCATGTACCCTGTCTGTAACTGACTCAGTTTTGTAATTGATGACGTCGTGTGCGCCTATGTCTTTTGCGAGCTGAGCTTTTTGTTCATTACTGACGATGGCAATGACGCGCGCTCCTGCCATGCGTGCGAGTTGGGTTGCATAATACCCAACGCTACCAGCTGCACCCGGTATCAGTACGGTTTTACCCATTAATGACCCGCACGACTGTACTGCGTGCATCGCTGTCATGAGTGGAATGGCGATCGAGGCACCAATTTCAAATGACAGCTCGTCAGGTAACGCCACCGTTTGCGCTACGGGCAAAGTAATAAATTCAGCTGCAGTTCCAAAAGGCCTATCCCACTGACCATTGAATACCCATACGCGTTGACCAAGTAATGCGGAGTTAACGCCCTGGCCAATTTTGTCGATAGTGCCAGCGCCATCGCTGTGCGGTATGACTTCAGGATAACCACCACCGCGTGCAGAAGCACCGGCGCGGGATTTCACATCCGAGGGGTTGACTCCGCTAAAGGCAAGCTTGACGCGTACTTCACCAGCCGCTGGTTCTGGATCGGATTTTTCAATCACACGCAGCACATCCGCCGCGGGTCCCTTGGTTGTATAGATTGCTGCGCGCATGGGGTGGTCCGTTCGTAAGAAAAAATTTTATGAATTCGGTAACAGATCGGAAGCATAGGCTAGTTCTGTCATGTGCTGCGGCGAATTTTATAACGCGCACGCATTGCCAATTACTTAATCTATGTCTTGCTGGGCCATATCAGCCCGCGTCAAATGTCAGCTCTGTTAAACTTGCAACTTGTGCGGAGTATTTCGTCGTATTTTTGCTCCATGATTTGGGCCAATGAGGCCTTATTTATTTTTCAGGATGTGCCATGCCAGGTTTACTTCCCAACGTCGATCCGGACGGACTGCTCGAATTTTCGGTGGTGTACACCGATCGCTCGTTAAACCATATGTCAAAAGCCTTTATGGGTGTTATCACGGACATATCCAGAATTCTCAAAGAAGTCTACAACGCTAAGTCAGCGTTAGTGGTGCCAGGTAGCGGTACCTATGGCATGGAAGCCGTAGCTCGCCAATTCGCCAATGGCAATAAATGCTTGGTGATTCGTAATGGCTGGTTTAGCTATCGATGGACGCAAATTTTTGAGATGGGTCACATTTCAGATCAACTGCATGTGATTCAGGGTCGTCAGCCCGCAGAAGGTTTCGAGGGCGCATATGCACCTCCACCGATTGAGGAAGTCACGGCGTGGATACGCAAAGAAAAACCAGCAGTGGTATTCGCACCTCACGTTGAAACGTCGGCAGGTATGATTTTGCCGCCGGATTATTTGCGCGCAATCGGCGAAGCAGTAGAGTCGGTCGATGGCTTGTTTGTACTCGACTGCATCGCATCCGGTGCTATGTGGGTGGATATGGTGGCCTCGAAAGTTGATGTGATCGTCAGCGCGCCGCAAAAAGGTTGGAGTAGTTCACCATGTTGCGCATTGATCGCTATGAGCGAGCGCGCCCGACAAAAAATTGATGCCACAACGAGTACCAGCTATTCATGTGATTTGAAAAAATGGTTGCAGATCACCGAGACTTACGAAAAAGGCTCGCACATTTACCACACCACCATGCCTACAGATTCGCTACGTATTTTGCGTGACACGATGAAAGAAACACAGGCAGCTGGCTTTGCGAACTTGAAAAAAAATCAAGAAGAGCTAGGCACTAAGGTTCGCAAATTACTTGAATCAAAAGGTTTTTCCAGTGTGGCAGCCCCTGGATTTCAGGCGCCTTGCGTGGTGGTGAGCTACACCACTGACCCTGAGATTCAGAACGGCAAAAAATTTATGGCTCTGGGTTTGCAAACAGCTGCGGGTGTACCGTTACAAGTGGGTGAGCGCGCTGACTTCCGTACATTCCGAATTGGTTTGTTTGGTCTGGAAAAACTCTTGAACATCGACCGCACAGTGCAGCATCTGGCAACTGCAGTAGAAAAAATTGCCTGATCTAGCCTAATCTAATCTGATTAAATAGACGATAGTAATAAAGGCAACGCCCTTGCTTCTTAGCGGAAGCAAGGGCGTTTTTATTTGACTGAATGTGATTGAACTACACGCGCACTCGGAATGGTGTGAAATCAGTACCGATATCCATGTAATCTTCTTCTTCCTGGTGCTTTAACCAGTTCACAACGCGATAGGTCAGGGGAGTCATGATCACTTCCCAACCAGTTTTCAAGAAGTACTGTGCTATTGCAACTGAAATAACTTGCTCTGTGGGCCAAATCGCATAAAAAGCCATCATATAAAACAGCGAAGAATCCAACGCTTCACCGACGGCTGTTGAGCCTATCATTCGTAGCCAAAGATGTTTACCGCCACTCCAAATTTTCATTTTCGCCATGACATAACCATTGGCTAAACTGCCAGCCCAGAATGCGGTGATAGATGCGATCACGATACGCCAGGTATTACCGAAGACCGTTTCCAGACCTTGTTGGTAGTTGTTCATGTAGTCGCCACTTGCAGGCGTCAGCGACACAACAACCAACGACATGATTGCAGCAAATGCTAATGCAGCAAATCCTGCCCACACTGCACGTCGATCATGTGCGTAGCCATAGACTTCAGTCAGTATGTCGCCGAACAGATAAGAAATAGGAAAAAAAAGTATGCCTGCACCGTAAGTCACTTCGCCTAATACGGGTAGGGTGATGACGGCAGCTTTGCCGGCACCAATAAGATTGGAACAAATTAGTACGGTGACAAAGGCCACCAGCAAGAGGTCATAATAGCGATAGCGGCGAACTGCTTGAGTCGACATAAACTTATCGGCGGTGATCGCCGTTCCGTATTAAGACAATGAAACAGCTGGAGAGTTATTCTGAGTTGTTTTGCTATGCGAGCATAGCCACTTACTAACTCAGTCTTTTGCTTTTAAATTGCAGCTACCCTTCTCAGAAAAAAGTTTGGGCTTGTAATAAGAAAAACTTCGCTTATCTGCCATGTCGATATCTTCTTGGGTCAGATAGCGTCCGGTGTTGGTCATGTACTCGTTGGCCATCAAAAAATTACCCGAGCCAAGCTCAATCTTGTAGTAGTACTGTTCGATAAAACGATTGTCGACTCGGTTCTGATCTTCGTGCGCAATAATCAGCTTTTCATCCCATTTGTCGGTCGCAACTTTGACTAGTTTCTTTTCTTCTTCATCTTTACGGGATATTTTTTTGCTTGCTTCGTCGACGATAAAGACAAAATTACACAGATTGGGATATTCGCGGCAAACAAAATCATTGCCACGCATTCTTTTGATGGTGCATCGGTAGGTAGCTGCTTCTGTAGAGGATAGCAGGGCTAAACCCAGCACACAGGCAAGGACCGAGCGGATAATGAAGCGGTTTGTTTTAGTCATCGCGTTCTCAGGTAAGTCATTACGGATGCGGAAGCAGAATTAATTATAGATTAGCACGGGTGCCAAATTCGGCTTACTCTGCCTTAGTGGGTTGGCAAGCTTACTTCGAACAGCGTGCCTTCTCCCGGCGTGCTGGTGAAACGGATATCACCACGATGCGCATTGATGACAGTCTTTGACAGCCATAAACCGACTCCCATACCTTGCGCTTTATTCGTTTTGAATAGCTCAAAAACTGAGGACTGCAGCTCGTCGGGTATGCCTATGCCGTTATCTTCGACGTATATCAGCAGCCGATCATCATTGAGTTCGCTGCGTATGCTGATAATTTTAGGTAAATTTTCTTCAGCGTTGAGTCTATCAAGAGAGTTAATCGTATTTGAGGTATTGAGCGCATCAAGTGCGTCGAAAGCGTTGTTAAGTAAATTCAGTATCACCTGTTGCAGTTGGGTGGCATCACCTTGGATAGAAAAACCGGTAGCAAGTTGTGCGTGCAGAGTCACGTTTTCTTCCTTAGCGCGAGGTGCAACCAGCGCAAGCGTATCTTTAATAATGTCGTCAAGATTGACTTGTCCTTGATCACGATCGGAATTTTCAAACATGCCACGTAATTTGGTAATGATATCGGCCGCACGCCGATTATCCATAATCACAGAATCTAAAAATTTACGTGCACCATTAACATCTAATTCCGGCATGTTGAGTTTTCGTTCGACCAGTTGAGCATTCAATCGAATAGCGCATAGAGGTTGATTGAGTTCATGTGCAAGGCTGGCCACCAGCGCCCCCATACCGGCAGTTTTATTGGATAGAGTCAGTTGCCGGATGATTTCTTCACGTTCGGTCAGCAAGTTTTGTAGTTCGATGCGGTGCCGTTCAAGCATCGAGGCTTCAGCCTCGGCGGCCGCTAAGTTGCGTTCAATTTTGACGTTTTTTTGTTCACGCAAATCGAGAAAGATGCGCAAAAATCCGATGTTGATAAGAGTGATAGCGATGAATTGTCCCGCGATCATCACGTACTGATCGATACCTGGGTCATAAATGTCCTTAGCCCCCAAATCTGCCATCATCATCACGGTTTTAAAGCCGAGAGAGCTGCACAGTACCAGGCCACCCATCATTAGTAGCTGTGGCCCTAATGTTTGAAGCCGTTGGTAAACGAGGTAACCAGTAAGAAAATAATCGAAGCAGACGAGGGTATAAAAACCAAAGAACATCGTCGAGAGTGCTGCATTGGATGTGCCCGCTTCATAGGCGCTGGTGAACCACAAAAAATAACAGATGGCAGCCATGGTATGCGCAATGATGGAGGGACCTAATCGCTCTGGCAGATACATGCGCAATCCAATCAGACGCCCAGCGTTACCGATTAACATCAGGAGCTGTGCAACGTAGATGAACATGAAGTCACCTACCTGCTCACGCAAGGAAAGCAACACGACCGCTAGACCGCTAATCAACCCAGAGATACACCAAAGGCGTACTTGAGTATTACGTTGCTCAGATAGTGCAAACCATATCGCGCCGTGCAAGACCAAATAGGCCATGCAGATCATGAAGATAGTGGTTTGTATGTGAAGTGGCATGCAGATGAGTTCGTGAGTCTGGTGCCTGACGCGCGCAGTACTTAGCTGCTTGAATCGGTAATTGCGGGAGGAACAGGTTTGGTTACAGGTACTTCATCATGATCATTAGCGATTAATTGGCCATGTACGCTCGCGCCTGGTTCAACAGAAATAGTGTGGTGTTTGATATTGCCTCTTACTTCAGCGCCGTTCGCTAATTCCACGTTACCGCTAGCGATAATGTTACCGATGATCTTGCCAGCGACACGCACATTTTGCGCGTGTATGTCGCCAATAATCTCGCTGGTTGGACCAATGATGACCCAATGATCTTTGCCATTCGATTGTTCTATGTTGCCTTCTAATCGGCCATCAATGCGAATACTTTCTTCGACCTGAAGTGTGCCCTGCAGACGAGTACCCGAACCCAGTACCGAGCTGGCAATGCTCATCCCTTTTCGGCTGGAAGATGATTTCATTTTTGAAAACTTTGCATGTTATTTTTGTATGTAGTTTAGCAGCGAAGCTCAAGCCGAGTAACTGACCTTCAGGGCAAAGCAGTGATCAGAATTCCTGCAGATGGAGTAGTTGTCGTTGAGACCCTGTGATTTGGCTATTGTTCTGCTCGTCACCCGTGAGCGGACTGTTGGCGTTTTTGCTCGCAAAGGAAAAGTCATCGAGTGACGACCCCGACTGAACCGTGGTTTCTTCAGTAGGGTTTGGCGCAGCGATTGCCGCTTTCGGCACTAAGACAGGCTGGGGTTCAATGTCAGCCATAGGTGTGGCCTGATCTGCTGCGATAGCAGAGCAGGATATGAATGTCAGTAGGATGGCGTAGATCAGTGACGATTTCATGGTGAAATGACTTTTAGCAGGTTATCGAAATTCGGATTAACCGCATCATACCGGCTAGCTAAGCTCACGCACAGTAACTCGTGCTAGCATCTTCTGAATTCTCTCTTGCTTGACTGTTAATAAATGAACTCTATTCGCATTGATTTTGTGTCTGATATTGCCTGCCCCTGGTGTGCGGTGGGCCTAGCTTCGCTTGAACAAGCCATAGCTAGTGTGAAAGATCAGGCTAACGTAGAAATCCATTTTCAGCCCTTTGAGTTGAATCCCCATATGGGATCCGAAGGCGAAGATATTGTTGAGCACCTGATGAACAAATACCGGATATCGCCTGAGCAGGTGGCAGTCAATCAGCAACGCATCGCGCAACGTGGAGCTGAGGTCGGTTTTCATTTTAATCAGGCTGGTCGCAAGCGAATTTACAATACCTTCGATGCGCATCGTTTACTTCATTGGGCCGATGTTGACTACGGCAGTCAAGCGCAACACAAATTAAAACGCTCCATGCTGGAGGCGTATTTCACTTTAGGTGAAAATCCCTCGAGTCATGCAGTACTTCTCGATGCAGTAGAGCGCGCAGGTTTGGATCGCACGCGAGCTGCAGATATTTTGAGTAGTGATGAATTTCGTAACGATGTAAGACAAAGTCAGCAGCTGTATTTATCACGAGGCATACAGTCAGTACCCGCAGTGATTATCAACGAGCGATACCTTGTGCAAGGCGGGCAGCCGGCGGAAGTTTTTGAACAGGCGTTGCGGCAGGCTGCAGCAGAAGCCTAAAAAAGTGAGGAAATTCAGTCATCGATGTGATGACTGAAATTATTTAAAGTTGGGATTTTACTTACACGCGCCTTTGCCGCCCCAATTTCCCGTAGTGACTTCACCATTCAGACTTATCGGTTTGTACCAACCGGTTTCGTGAGCATTAGCGAATTTACCTGTGCCACCTCTGCGCATGAATTTGCCTTCGCGTGCAATGCGACCTTGGGTAAATGCATATGTCAGAACATCCCCATCGGTATCTTCGACGGCGCACAATCCTTCAGCCTCAACGCCGCCATCCGAGTACACCATTGCACCGCCTGTACATTGGCCGCTCAGTTGGTGAAAACGTGAGCCTTCCGTGGCAAACATCTGGGTTGCCGAACGAAAATGGATGAACGTCGCTTTGCTACCCATCTCGACGCGGGTCTCGCCGATATCGACACTGGTATATTCGCCGCACACATCGGCATCTTTTGCGATGGCGGGGCCAGCAATCAACAGGCTAATTAGAGCCTGTAATAAAAAATATCGTTTCATCAAAGCCTCGTTGTTGAACTATTGTGGAGATTCGTGGGGATTACTAGCGTACTGTCGCTACAGTTTGCCATGGTATGAAAAATAATGTTTGTCGCTGATAATCGGTAGCACTGTGTCAGCGAATGGCTGATCTGACAAGACACCTTTGTTTTGCGTTTGTTCGAAGTGCATCCTATGAATTCCACGCTATGAATTCAATACAAACCGTTGATATTTTTTGCGAGGTGATTGATAACTTCGGTGATGCGGGCGTTAGCTGGCGGTTGGCGCGCGCACTGACTGCGCGTGGTTTGTCGGTTCGACTATGGATTAATAATTTATCCTGTCTTCAGCGATTGCAACCCTCGGTGAATGAACATTTAACTGAGCAAGTTTTGGATGGGTTTCAGGTCATCGCTTGGAATGATCAAACGGAGTTAAATTATCAACCGGCTGAACTAGTGATTGAAGCCTTTGCTTGTCGACTCTCGAATGCAATGCTTGATCGCATGGCTAAAGCAAACCCCAATCCTGCATGGATCAATCTAGAGTATTTGTCGGCAGAATCGTGGGCTGTGCAAAGTCATGGGTTACCGTCACCGCATCCTCGTTTACCGCTGACACAGTATTTCTTTTTCCCGGGTTTTGTATCCGAATCGGGTGGCTTGATTAGAGAAGATAATTTGATGCAAGCACGCGCTTCTTTTGACGCTGATTCACGTGCGGAATTTTTGAAAAATTTAGGTTGTGATGTTTCGCCGGAGTGTTTGCTGGTTTCATTGTTTTGTTATGAACATGCACCGGTTGATAAATTATTTAATGAAATGCGTTTGGGGCCACCCACCCTGTGTTTAGTACCCGAAGGTGTGGCTACAAAAGCATTAACTCACTTCATGGGGAATGATTTATCTGTTGGCAAACAAGTGACGACAGGTCATCTAACGATAAACATTATCCCTTTCTTACTTCCCGATGACTATGACCGCCTGCTGTGGAGTTGTGATGTCAATTTTGTGCGGGGGGAAGACAGTCTGACACGCGCGCACTGGTCTCAACTGCCGTTTGTTTGGCAGTTGTATCGACAAGCGGAGGAGTCGCATCTGATTAAGCTAGCGGCTTTCCTGGATATTCATTGTCACGACCTGAGTGAGGAGAATGCTCACGCCGTGAAGGCCTTTTGGCAGGCCTGGAATGGTGAGGCCGGATCTGTTTTAGATTGGCCATCCTTCTGCAAAGCACTGCCAATGCTGGTGCCTCATTACAGGCATTGGTCGGCGCAGGTGGCATCCGTGGACGAGTTATCGACTCAACTTATTCGGTTCGTGGACAAAATCAGGTAAAATCTTGCGGTTTTTCACTGGCTGATCCCTTTCAAGACTTTTCGTCAGTTTCGTGGGTCGGTCACTTCAGTTACTTCAGATAATCACTATGAAAACCGCTCAAGAAATCCGTGTTGGTAATGTCGTTATGGTCGCCGGTCAGCCTATGGTCGTGATCAGAACCGAATTCTCTAAATCTGGCCGCAATGCATCTGTGGTCAAGATGAAAATGAAAAACCTGCTGACCGAGGCGGGTTTGGAATCTGTTTATAAGTCAGATGAAAAATTTGACGTCGTTAACCTAGATCGAAAAGAAGCAACGTATTCCTACTTTGCTGACCCGTTGTATGTCTTCATGGATGCCGATTACAACCAATATGAAGTTGAATCGGAAAACATGGGCGATGCCATTCATTACCTCGAAGATGGGATGGTGTGCGAGGTGGTTTTCTACAATGAAAAGGCGATTTCGGTTGAGTTGCCAACCACAGTCGTGCGCGAAGTCACCTACACCGAGCCCGCTGTTAAAGGCGATACCTCAGGCAAGGTTTTGAAGCCAGCGAAAATCGCGACAGGTTTTGAAGTGTCTGTGCCTTTATTTGTGGGGCAGGGCGATAAGATTGAAATCGATACACGTACCGGTGAATACAAACGCCGTGTTTAATGTGTAGAGCGACCTAAAAAAACCGCAGCCCAAGCTGCGGTTTTTTTTGTGCTTATTTTTCTGTAGCTAATAATTACTTGGCCGCATGCTGGTGAAAATGCGATCACGCTAGCCAGCAGGCAAACTGGTCGATCGTTGAGTTAAGAAATTTTTCGAGTGAAATTTACACACAAATTTCATACGAGCCTCACCCGCTGAGCCGGGCTTTACTCGCTGAAATTTTAATTTTTCGACAGGACTTTCCGTCTCTTGGTGCAACGGTTTTCCAGCGGGTTCCATGGCGCGATAGTAGGCATTGCCAGTGTAGGCAATTCTGCCTGAGCCACAGTCGAAATAATTCAGATACGTCGACGACTGATAGGGGGTGTTGTCGGGGCCGAATTGTGGCACTGACCATGTCGTTCTGAGAAAGGCTCGCAAATACTCTTCCTCACGCACGATGCTAGTCATATCAACATACCAGCTGACTGTTTTTTCTTTGTCTTCAGTTTCAGAAATTAGTTTCCACTCGGCGCCTAAGGCGGGCTGAGTAAGCATAACCATGAGCAGACTTGCTAGCATTGATTTCATGTGTACCTCACGCGTCTATCACTACAGCAGATCGTACCGGAAATGAGGATTTGCTGCCCGCTGCATCATGTCGTAACTACATTAGCTGCTTAAGGCTCTTGAAAACCCAGTCGTAGCGAAATCGCTTTTGCACAAGCGTTTATTTTTTTTGCAATCATTCCGCTCCAGTTGGCATCGAAACTCCCGGCGGGTCCTATCGCCGTAATACCTAGCCGTATTGCGCCGGTATGCTCAAACACCGGTGCGCAGATAGCATTGATTCCCGGGATAGGCTCGCCTTGCACGCGCGCCATGCCTCGTTTGCGTACATCTTTTAACAAGATCTCAAGCGTATCGGCTTTTAAGCCTTGCGCACCGAATGCAGCTGCGATGCCATTGCGTTTTTCTTGCGAAAGCATACGTTCAACCTGACGCGGCGGCAGGAAGGCGGCGAATACTCGGCCCGTGGCGGTTGATTGAATCGACATTACCGTACCTGTGCGCATGTTGACGTGAATGGGGTAACTGGATTCTGCAATATAGATGATGGTGGGCCCTTGATTGCCGAGTACCGACAGGCCAATTGTCTGGTCGATGTCGGCGGCCAGTTGGGTAATCATCGGGATAGCAATTCGTACAGGGTCTAATAATTGAAGACTGATTAAACCGAGTTGTAGCGCGAAGGGCCCCAGCTCGTAGCGACCGGTAAGTAGATCCTGTTCTATCAAACCAAAGCTGCTAAAACTCACTAGGTAAGGGTGGGCCTTAGCGGATGGCATCCCAGCTTTTTTTGCTAGGTCGCCGAGACTCATGGGGCTGCCTTCTTCGACTAGCGTCGTCAACAAGCGGCCGCCGATCTCGATCGACTGTATCCCGCGACGACTTTTTTCAGCAGCGTTTTTGGGTTGCTCAGTCATGCTGGTTATATTTTAATAACATAGTTCGGAATAATTCGTTAATAACAAACGAATTGACCTAAAACGAATTCTATCTTACCCTCGGTTTGACTCGCTGCCTAGTGCAAAGACGCATTTGTGAAGATGCATTTGCACCAGGCGCTGCCATTCAATCATCCAGTTCGTGACGCAGATTTTTTATCGCAAAATCTGTTGAGCGCTCTCGTTACGGAGATAGTCATGAGTGCCAAGCCTTTTGCATCGCAAGCCGATTTGCAGGAAAAGAAAACCAGTTTTATTAAGTTGTCGGACAACGCGTATGCCTATACCGCCGAAGGCGATCCGAATTCAGGTGTGATCATTGGTGATGATTCAGTGATGGTGATTGATACTACTGCGACTCCGATCATGGCGCAGTCGCTGATTGCACATATTCGTGAGATCACTGATTTACCTATCAAGTACGTAACCTTGACGCATTACCATGCGGTTCGCGTCTTGGGTGCGTCTGCTTATTTCAATGAAGGAGCGCAGCAGGTCATTGCATCGCGTGGCACCTATGAATTAATTGTTGAGCGTGGCGAACAAGATATGAAATCGGAAATCGATCGATTCCCTCGTTTGTTTGCTGGAGTCGAGTCAGTGCCTGGTTTGACGTGGCCGACTTTGGTGTTCGAGCGTGAAATGACGCTATTTATGGGCAAGCTCGAAGTCAAAATTATGCATGTCGGCATGGGACATACCAAGGGTGACACGATAGTTTGGATTCCCTCGCAAAAAGTATTGTTTTCTGGTGATCTGGTCGAATACGAAGCCGCTGCTTATACCGGCGATGCACAATTAGAAGAGTGGCCCGCGACGCTGGAAGTGTTGCGATCCATGGGCGCACAAAAATTAGTACCGGGACGTGGTCCGGCATTACTCAATCCAGAGCAGGTGAATGCGGGTCTGGATTACACACGTGATTTTGTGACCACGCTGCTGTCCAGTGCAAAAGAGGCAGTCGCTGCGGGACATGATCTGAAAGCGGCGATGGCGCATGTGCGCTCCTACATGGATGCAAAATTTGGTCATGTATTTATTTACGAGCATTGCCTTCCGTTTGATGTAACGCGGGCTGTCGATGAAGCCAAGGGTATTAAGCATCCGCGAATCTGGACAGCCGAGCGTGACAAAGAGATGTGGCACGCGCTACAACACTAGTCGTTAGTTGAGATTACGTATGCAACCCGACTATCAACGTCTGAAATTTCCTTACCAGCGGCCTTCGGACTTTGAGCACAAGCCACCGATGCATTTGCCAGTGGTGGTGGTAGGAGCTGGGCCAGTGGGTTTAGCAGCAGCGATTGATTTGGCTCGTCGCGGAATACGTGTTGTGGTGCTGGATGATGATGATTGTTTATCAACAGGATCGCGAGCGCTATGTTACGCAAAACGTACCTTGGAAATTTTTGATCGCTTGGGATGTGGTGATGCAGTCGTCGATAAAGGCGTGTCGTGGAATGTAGGTAAAGTTTTTTATCGTGATGAGCCGGTCTACAGTTTTAATCTGCTGCCGGAGCCAGGACATCGTCGCCCAGCCTTTGTGAACCTTCAACAGTATTATTTAGAAGGCTATCTCTATGAAGCGGCTCAACGATTAGATTTGTTAGAGATACGCTGGAAGAATCGCGTTATTAACGTATCTCAGAATCCTGATCATGCAGTAGTCGCTATTGAGACTCCCGACGGCGACTATGTTTTGACCGCTGACTATGTGATCGCTGCCGATGGTGCGCGTAGTCCGGTTCGATCGTATTTGGGGTTGGAAAGTAAGGGGCGAGTATTTCGTGATCGGTTTTTGATTGCCGACGTTAAGATGAAAGCACCGTTTCCGGCCGAGCGATGGTTTTGGTTCGATCCGCCATTTCATCCGAATCAATCCGTATTACTGCATCGCGAAGCTGATGATGTTTGGCGAATTGATTTCCAGCTAGGCTGGGATGCCGATCCTGAACAAGAAAAAAAACCTGAAAACGTGATTCCTCGAGTGCGTGCTTTGTTAGGTGAGAACGTCGATTTTGATCTTGAGTGGGTGAGTGTGTATACCTTTGCATGCATGCGTATGGAAAAATTTCGCCATGGCCGAGTTCTTTTTGCAGGCGATGCAGCGCATGGTGTATCACCGTTTGGTGCGCGTGGCGCTAATAGCGGTGTGCAAGATGCCGATAATCTTTGCTGGAAGCTTGCACTGGTGTTACGTGGCGCTGCCTCGGATAAATTACTCGATACCTATGGCGAAGAGCGTGAATTGGCAGCGGATGAAAATATTTTAAATTCGACCCGTTCGACGGATTTTATTACGCCAAAAAATCACGCCAGTAAAATTTTTCGAGACGCCGTTTTATCGCTAGCAAAAGAGCAGCCCTTCGCACGCCGTCTGGTGAATAGTGGACGTTTGTCATTGCCATCGACTTATCAAGCTTCGTCATTAAATACAGCAGATTCGGAGTCGTTTGACGGCGCCATGTGCCCTGGAGCACCCGCTAGTGATGCACCTATCCGCCTTGCCAGCGGTGAGCAGAATTGGTTTGTTCAATTGCTCGGGGATGAATTCTCTGTCGTGGTTTTTGCAGATGACTATCAAGCGATTGAAAATTTACCGGATGCGACTGTCTGGCAAGTAC
>JBEDHZ010000025.1:0-14244 GCA_041173845.1 Pseudomonadota bacterium | reverse complement strand
CTTTGTGTACAACCGGGGCTTGACAGTCCAAATGCCAGAATTCATGCGGCATCAAACACTTTGCTCAGAGGGGAAGCAGCGATCCGTACTCAATAAAATCAATGACTTATGAATTCCGCCCTGGATCGAAAAAAATAATTTGAATTTATTTTCTAGCACCTTGACAAGGCCATAGTTTGTGAATAAGTGCGGCTTACGTAATCTCAGCTTGTCAACCGATTGCCGAACGGTCCGACGCACCAAGATAGCCCTTGCTCTGCCCCCAGAATCCCGTTTGCTTAAGCCATTAGAGCGATCAGCCCTATCAGAAGTTATCCACTAGCTTGTGGATATCTTTGTGAACAAACTCGTTTTCTAACAAACCCGCGCTATTTCTGTAATGTGGGATCGGTGATCGGATATTGCCAAAAAGTATGGGCACATCAACAAATCAAGGACTTAGCGCACTTTTCTGCGGTAGGGTCTGCCTATTTTTCGCAAGTGCTTGATTTACACTCGCTCGACCATAATGTGCATAACTGCACCAATTTGGTCGAAGTCGCCGCTCACCGGACATGCCTTTTAGACAAAGCCGGTTAGGAACGCATACGGCGGCTGATGCCGTGAACGGCCTCAACTAAGGCTGTTACCGATTCCGGCGGGGTGAATTGAGAAATCCCATGCCCCAGGTTAAACACATGGCCCGTTCCGGGGCCGGGTTTACCGAACGACGTTAAGACTTTTTCCACTTCGGCGTGAATTTGGTCTGGCTTGGCAAACAGCACGTTTGGATCGAGGTTACCTTGAAGCGCAACTTTATGGCCGACTTGCAGGCGTGCCTTAGCGAGATTAACTGTCCAATCCAAACCCACGGCGTCGGCACCGCTGTCGGCTATTTCGTCTAGCCACAAACCACCACCCTTGGTGAATACGATGCACGGGATTTTTTGTCCGTCATGCTCGCGCTTTAAGCCCTTAATAACTTCGCGCATGTAATGCAAAGAAAACGCCTGATACACGCCATCCGCTAATGCACCACCCCACGTATCAAAGATCATCACAGCTTGCGCGCCGGCGTCTATCTGGGCATTCAGGTAAGCGGCGACGGCTTTCGCATTCACGGTCAGGATGTGATGCATCAAATCGGGACGGTCGTATAGCATGCCCTTCACCAGACGGAAATCATCGGAACCACCGCCTTCAACCATATAGCAGGCGAGTGTCCAGGGGCTGCCGGAAAAACCAATCAGCGGCACACGACCATTCAGGGTTTTGCGGATCTGGGTTACTGCATCAAACACATATTGCAGACTGGCGAGATCGGGTTCACGCAGTGCCATCACGGCTTTTTCATCACGCAGCGGATGCGCAAAGCGTGGGCCTTCGCCTTCAGCAAATGAAAGCCCCAGACCCATGGCATCGGGTACGGTCAGGATGTCAGAAAACAGAATCGCCGCATCCAATGGGTAGCGATCCAGCGGTTGTATGGTGACCTCGGTGGCGTAATCCGGATTGGTGGCCAACCCCATGAAAGAACCCGCTTTGGCGCGGGTCGCACGGTACTCAGGCAGGTAACGCCCGGCTTGGCGCATTAGCCAGAGCGGTGTGTAGTCCGTGGGTTGACGCAGCAAAGCGCGCAAAAAAGTATCGTTCTTTAATGGGGCGTAGACGTTGGACATCCTGTTCCTTGGTGCGATTTTCGGATGGCCTTATTATCGCCCAAAGGGCCGGATCAACCGAAATTTTTAACGCGTTTCAGACACCCAAGTCTGTAAACATTTTTTGTCACTCTCTAAATTAGGGGGCAACCACGACCTCTACCTGCGCTTCGGCTAGTATGTTGGCCAACCCGAGCGGCGGCGGGGCATCACAAAACAACTTATCAATTTGAGAAAGATGGGTGATGCGGACCAAGGCCTGACGGTCAAATTTGGCCTGATCCGCGACTAGCCACACCTCGCGCGACTGCTCAACGATGGCCTGCGCAACCTTGACTTCGCGCGGATCAAAATCGCGCAGCGTGCCGTCGGGCTCGATGCTTGAAACGCCAATAATGCCGATGTCTACCTTGAATTGCCGGATGAAATCGACCGTGGCCTCCCCCACAATGGCGCGATCGCGTCCGCGCACCACGCCGCCAGCCACAATAACTTCGCAGCTGGGCTGACTGGCCAATATGGCCGCCACGTTGAGGTTATTGGTTACTACGTGCAAACCCTGATGGTGCATCAGCGCTCGCGCGACTTCCTCGGTGGTGGTTCCTATATTGATCAGTAGCGAAGAGCCTGGGCGCACGCGCTCAGCTACGGCAGCGGCGATGCGGCGCTTGCCTTCTATATTGAGTATCTGGCGTTGGGTGTAATCGATGTTTTCAACGGACGAAGGTAACCCCACCCCACCGTGATAACGCGCTAGCAAGCGCGACTCTTCCATTAACTTGACGTCGCGCCGAACCGTCTGCGGCGTAACGTCTAGCTGATTGGCCAGGTCTTCTACAGAAATAGTGACTTGGCTCTGGACCACTTCCAGCAAACGCCGTTGTCGCGGGTTGAGGGTCATACCAAAACTCCCGCCCAAGGCTGGGCCGCGTTAAAAAGTAAATAATGAAAACAAACGAACCGAAATGCTGCTATGCATGTTGCTTTTTGTTCGTTTAACGTCTATCTTTGACTCGCATTATGTGCAGTCCAAGTACGCTTGGCAATTACAACAGGAAAAGCTACCCGCTCTTTCTGAACACAAAAAGACCGTCGTCGACAAACTCGACGTCGGTTTTCTTGTCAGTAGTAGGCTAACCCGTCTAATCATTCGCTGACCACACATCGAACCCATAATCTGCTTACGTTAGCTAATGAGCGCCTCTTCCTCCACCTTTGATTGCGATTTGCTGATTGTCGGCGGTGGCGTCAATGGCGCGGGCATCGCTCGTGATGCAGCGGGACGCGGCTTATCAGTGGCGTTGTGTGAGAAGGATGATCTGGCGTCACACACATCGTCGGCCTCAACAAAATTAATTCACGGCGGTCTGCGTTATCTCGAACATTACGAATTTGGCTTGGTAAGAAAAGCGCTGATTGAACGCGAAGTCTTATTACGCTCGGCGCCGCACATCATGTGGCCAATGCGCTTTGTTATGCCGCACGATAAAGGTCAACGTCCTGCATGGATGATACGTGCGGGCATGCTGGTGTATGACCACCTCGCACAACGCGAAATTTTGCCAGGCTCAGGCAGCCTTGATTTGCGTACGCACGCTGCAGGAAAGCCACTCAAATCTGAATTCACTAAAGGTTTTATTTATTCCGATGGTTGGGTCGATGACGCGCGACTAGTTATATTGAATGCGTTGGATGCTGCCGAAAAAGGCGCAAAGATTTTGACGCACACTGCGTGCGAATCAGCAAAGCGCGATGGCGATAAATGGTCTGCTGTGCTGCGCACGAATGATGGCGAACAAATCGCAGTAAATGCGCGCGGACTAGTGAATGCTGCCGGCCCATGGGCGGCGTCATTCTTGCAGGATGCATTGCATCGGCCGAGTGGAAAATCGCTGCGCTTGATCAAAGGCAGTCATATCGTCGTTAAAAAATTATTTGATCATCCGTTCGCGTATATTTTTCAAAATCCGGATGGTCGCATCGTGTTTGCTATCGACTATGAACAAGATTTCACGTTGATAGGTACAACCGACATTGAATATCACGGCGATACGAATAAGGTCGCAATCGATCAAGATGAAATTGAGTATCTGTGCAAACTAACTGAACGCTATTTCTTAAAACCCTTAAAGCCTGCCGATGTCGTGTGGGCGTATTCGGGCGTTCGTCCTTTGTTAGAAGATGATTCATCGAATGCATCAGAAATTACACGCGACTACAACTTAGTGATTGAAGGTGACAGTACGCCGATGCTGAGTGTGTTCGGAGGCAAGATTACGACCTTCCGCAAACTAGCTGAAGAAGCGGTCGACATGATTGCACCTAAGTTAGGCAATCACCGCGCTGCATGGACAGCTGATGCTTGTCTGCCCGGTGGTGACTTGTTTGGTAGCGAACCACAAAATCGTTCGGTACTTGAGTTCGATGCGTATGTGCACGAACTGCAAAAGAAATTTTCCTGGCTCGCACCCAAATTGATCACGCGTTATGCGCGCACGTATGGCACGCGTATTCATGTGCTGTTAAACAATCGTCATTCGTTGCAGGATATGGGCGAGCCACTGGCAGAAGGTTTATATCCAGCCGAGCTGGACTATCTGATGAATTTTGAATGGGCGTCGTCCAGCACCGATATACTGTGGCGTCGCACTAAGTTGGGGCTTCATGTGCCAGAGGGGACGGCACAAAAAGTTGATGAGTGGTTTTCAACAAAGCGGTATAAAAACGATAACAAACTGATGGTCGCAGCAGGTTAAGGTCGGCGCGACACATTCGGAGGAGATAAAGTGCGTCTCGAATTACAAGGCGTAAGCGCCCGCGTTGGCGCTCATACGCATCTGTATCCGACTTCGGTCTCGTTGATGGCGGGAGCCATCAACGTACTGCTCGGCCCGACCTTGGCCGGCAAGACCACGCTTATGCGTTTGATGGCGGGACTCGATCGCCCTACCGAAGGCAAAATCATTGCCGACGGTGTCGATGTGACTGGCGTGCCTGTGCGTGAACGGCATCTGGCGATGGTTTATCAGCAGTTCATCAATTACCCTTCTCTCAGCGTTTTTGAAAACATCGCTTCGCCATTACGAATTGCCGGCAAGTTATCGGAAGATGACATTCGTAAAAAAGTCCATGAGATGGCTGAGCGTCTGCATATTTCAAACTATCTCGATCGCTCACCCGCTGCACTGTCTGGCGGCCAACAGCAACGTACTGCGCTGGCACGTGCGCTGATTAAAGATGCTGGCTTGTTATTGCTTGATGAGCCGCTAGTCAATCTGGATTACAAACTCCGCGAAGAACTTCGTCGTGAATTAACTGATCTGTTTGCCTCGGGCGGTACAACGGTGGTGTATGCCACTACCGAGCCACTCGAAGCTTTGCAATTAGGTGGACAAACGCTATTGATGCATGAAGGCCGCGTGCTGCAGCATGGTTCTACGCTGTCGGTATTTAATGCGCCTTCATCATTACAAGCTGCGCGCACGTTTAGTGACCCACCGATTAATTTAATCAATGCGCATATAGCGACGGGTGTGGCCGATTTGGGGAATGGTTTATCTATGCCTCTATCGGAACGTCAACGCAGCAAAGCAGCGGGTCACTCTGATGTAGTGCTGGGTGTGCGTGCGCACAGTTTGCGACTCAGTTCGCAAGGAAATGATTTCGCTGTCGGCGCAACGGTTGATCTGTCTGAAATCAGCGGCTCTGAAACTTACGTGCACTTGCATCGCGGTGAGCTGTCATTGGTTGCGCAACTCACCGGCGTGCATACGCTCGATATAGGTGCGGCAACGACGGTGTATTTCCTTCCTGAAGATTTGTTTATTTTTAGTACCGATGGCGCCCTGCTCTGCGCTCCGGACTCGACAGGAGTGTGAGATGGCGCGCATAGAATTAGCCGGACTGGCACACAGCTACAAAGCAAATCCTTCAGAGCCTTCGGACTACGCACTACGTCCAATGGAGATGACGTGGAACGATGGTGGCGCATACGCCTTACTCGGCCCTTCAGGTTGTGGCAAGACGACGCTGCTGAATATTATTTCCGGACTGGTGCGGCCATCACAAGGCAAGGTGCTGTTTGATGGTAACGACGTAACTAACTTACCGACTGAAGCGCGCAACATTGCGCAGGTGTTTCAGTTCCCGGTGATTTACGACACGATGACGGTGGGTGAGAACCTCGCTTTCCCGTTAAAAAATCGCGGCTGGAAAACCGCCGATATTAATAAGCGTGTGGCGCACATTGCTGAGATTCTTGAGCTGACGTCGGATTTAAAAAATCGCGCCAGCGGCCTTACTGCAGACGCCAAACAAAAAATTTCATTAGGCCGTGGCCTGGTGCGGCCCGATGTAGCAGCGGTGTTGTTTGATGAGCCGCTAACGGTGATTGATCCCCATCTGAAATGGCTATTACGTCGCAAGCTCAAAGAAATTCATCACGAGCTCAAACTCTCGCTGATCTATGTCACGCACGACCAAATTGAAGCGCTCACCTTTGCCGACAAAGTGGTTGTGATGACGGAAGGTGAAGTGGTTCAAATCGGTACTGCACAAGAATTGTTTGAAGCGCCTGCGCATACTTTTGTGGGTTACTTCATCGGCAATCCCGGAATGAATTTGCTGCCCTGCGGTTATAGCGCTGATGGGGTTCGTATTGCAGGCGTCTCCGAATTTTTACCGCCACGCCGTGGTTTGCGTATGGGCGAAGGTAGTTTGAAGTTAGGCATACGCCCGGAATTTGTTGAGTGCGTGGCGCAAGGAACAGCAGATAGTTTGCCAGCGCGTGTAATCAGCGCTCGCAACATGGGTACGCATTGGTTAGTAGATTGCCAGCTCGGTGATTATCGAGTTGCGTGTAAACAGCGCACGCTGCATTCCGTCGCAGCCGGTGATGCTGTGGGCGTGCGTCTGCCAGACGAGCGCATTTTGTATTACGTCAATGAGAGACGCGTCGCATGAAAACCTACAACAACAAAGCGTGGTGGTTCGTGTTGCCGGTGATTCTATCGGTCGCTTTCTCTGCGATCGTGCCATTAATGACGGTGGTGAATTACTCGGTACAAGACATCCTCGGGCCTGATCAAGCCGTGTTCGTCGGCATGGAATGGTTTAGAGAAGTCATGCGCGACCAAGATTTGCATGGCGCATTAGTGCGGCAGCTCTGGTTTTCTTTAGCGGTGCTTGCTATCGAAATTCCTTTGGGTATAGGCGTAGCTCTGACGATGCCGGCACAAGGTTGGCGCGCTTCGTTATCGCTCGTACTTGTTGCTTTGCCTTTGCTGATTCCATGGAACGTGGTCGGTACGATCTGGCAAATATTTGGTCGTGGCGATATCGGTTTAATGGGCAAGCTGATTAACGATGCTGGCATCTCCTACAACTACACCGGCGATTCTTGGGATGCCTGGCTAACGGTGCTGCTGATGGATGTCTGGCATTGGACGCCGTTAGTGGTGTTGCTGTGCTACGCCGGTTTGCGTGCAATTCCAGATGCTTACTATCAAGCGGCAAAAATTGATGGTGCTTCACGCTTTGCAGTTTTTCGTTTTATTCAACTGCCTAAAATGCGCAATGTGCTGATGATTGCAGTGCTGCTGCGCTTCATGGACAGCTTCATGATTTATACCGAGCCATTTGTACTCACTGGCGGTGGCCCCGGCAATGCGACGACTTTCCTGTCGCAATACCTGACACAAAAAGCCGTGGGTCAATTTGATCTGGGCCCGGCAGCGGCGTTCTCGCTGATTTACTTCCTGATCATCTTGCTGTTTTCGTTTGTGCTCTACAACTGGATGCAGCGCGTGGGCACGGGAGACAAAACATGATCCGACAAAATTTCTCGCGCTTTTTCCTGGTCGCTTTTTTAGCGCTATCGCTATTGCCGATCTATTGGATGCTGAACATGTCACTCAAGACGAATGAAGAAATCGTCGGCGTGATGACTCTATGGCCAACGCATCTAACGTTTGATAATTACCGCACCATCTTTACGGATGAGTCCTGGTATAGCGGCTACATTAATTCGATTATTTATGTAGCGATGAACATGGTGATGTCAGTGCTACTTGCGCTGCCTGCTGCTTATGCGTTCTCGCGCTATTCGTTTTTAGGTGACAAGCATTTATTCTTTTGGTTGCTTACCAACCGCATGACGCCACCAGCTGTTTTCTTGCTGCCTTTCTTCCAGCTGTATTCCACCTTCGGCATGATGGACACGCATATTGCAGTGGCATTAGCGCACTTGCTTTTCAATGTGCCACTGGCGGTATGGATTTTAGAAGGCTTCATGTCGGGTATACCGAAAGAGATCGACGAGACTGCCTATATCGACGGTTACAGCTTCCCTGCTTTTTTCGCGAAAATCTTTTTGCCTCTGATTAAATCAGGCATCGGTGTGACGGCATTCTTCTGCTTCATGTTTAGCTGGGTCGAACTTTTGCTGGCTCGTACGCTGACGTCCGTGAATGCTAAGCCGATCGCTGCAACGATGACACGCACGGTTTCAGCCGCAGGTATGGATTGGGGTGTACTCGCTGCGGCTGGCACGCTAACGATCGTGCCGGGTGCTTTAGTGATTTGGTTTGTACGGCATTACATTGCCAAAGGTTTTGCTATGGGGAGGGTGTGATATGGGTAACGCCTTTTCATGGATGGCTTGGACCTTAGAAGTTGCTGTGTTTTTTATTAGCGTGGTGTTGATGTTGATTGGTATGACGATCTGGCAGGTGCGCTCACCGAGCATTGAGCGCAAAGGATTTTTACCTATCTCCACTACTCGTGGTGACCGATTATTTATCGGCTTGTTGTCTGCTGCGTATGTGAATCTGGCGTGGGCCGGACTCACCGATTTAACGCAATGGGTAGCGGCAATCGTTGGTTTTGTAGTGTTGTTAGTGATGATGCGTTGGGGTTAGCAAGCGAATAGTTGTGAGTCAGCCTCGACTCATGCTGGCACCGGGTTTCTTCCCGCCGGTGTCGGTTGTTCTTCCCGGGAAGGTGCGAAGAGGAGACAAGATGAAACTTAAACTTAGTGCTATTGCGATCGCAGCAATGCTAGCCTCAGGCGCGTCCTGGGCTGACATGAAAGCCGCAGAGAAATGGGTGGACAAAGAGTTCCAACCATCGACGCTAAGCCGCAAACAGCAACTCGATGAAATGAAATGGTTTATCGATGCCGCTGAAAAGCTCAAAGCCAAGGGCGTAAAAGAAATTAACGTTGTGTCCGAGACTATCGACACACACGTTTACGAGTCCAAGGTTATGGCTAAGGCTTTCGAAGAAATCACCGGCATCAAAGTCAAACACGACTTGATCCAAGAAGGTGACGTGGTCGAGAAGCTGCAAACATCGATGCAATCCGGTAAGAGCATCTATGACGGCTGGATTTCGGATTCCGATTTGATCGGTACCCACTTCCGTTATGGCGCTGTGATTCCTTTGTCCGATTTTATGGCTGGTGCTGGTAAAGAATTTACCAACCCTGGTTTGGACTTGAAGGATTTCATCGGTATTAGCTTCGTTACCGGTCCTGACAAAAAACTCTATCAATTGCCTGACCAACAGTTCGCTAACCTGTACTGGTTCCGTGCTGACTGGTTCGCTCGCAAAGACTTGCAAGACAAGTTCAAAGCAAAATATGGCTATGAGTTGGGCGTTCCACAAAACTGGTCTGCCTATGAAGACATCGCTAACTTCTTCACGAACGACGTGAAAGAACTCGATGGCAAAAAAGTCTTTGGTCACATGGACTACGGCAAGAAAGATCCATCACTGGGCTGGCGCTTTACTGATGCCTGGTTGTCGATGGCAGGTACTGCCGACAAAGGTATTCCTAACGGCCTGCCCGTTGACGAGTGGGGTATTCGCGTTGCCGCTGACAAGTGCACCCCAGTGGGTGCATCGGTAGCTCGTGGTGGTGCGACTAACTCGCCTGCCGCTGTTTACGCTCTGACGAAGTACATCGACTGGATGAAGTTGTACTCGCCTAAAGAAGCGATGGGCATGACGTTCTCCGAAGCGGGTCCTGTACCTGGCCAAGGTCAGATCGCTCAGCAGATCTTCTGGTACACCGCATTTACAGCAGGCATGAGCAAAGCACCGGCTGTTAACAATGCGGACGGCTCACCAAAATGGCGTATGGCACCTGGCCCACACGGTCCTTACTGGAAAGACGGTATGCAGAATGGTTATCAGGACGTCGGTTCCTGGACTTTCTTCAAGTCGACTCCTGATGAGCGCAAATCAGCTGCTTGGTTGTACGCTCAGTTCGTCAACGCGAAATCGACTTCGCTGAAGAAATCGATCGAAGGTCTGACGTTCGTTCGTGACTCCGACATTCGTCATGAGTACTTCACGAAGAACGCTGCTAAATACGGCGGTCTGATCGAGTTCTATCGTAGCCCAGCACGTGTTGCGTGGACTCCAACGGGTACCAACGTTCCTGACTATCCTAAGCTGGCTCAGCTCTGGTGGAAAAACGTTGCAACCGCTGTTACCGGCGAGAAGACTCCACAAGCAGCTATGGACAATCTGGCTGATGAGATGGACAAAGTGATGGAGCGTCTGCAGCGCGCAGGTATGCAGAATTGCGCACCTAAGCTGAACGAAAAAGGCGATCCAAACAAGTATCTGTCGGATACGTCTGCTCCATGGAAGAAACTGGCTAACGAGAAGCCAAAGGGTGAAACAATCGCCTATGACAAACTTCTCCAAGCTTGGAAAGAAGGTCGCGTAAAATAATTTTGCGCACGAACGAATCTCGGCTCACAAGGCTGGGATTCGTTCAAACAGATTGGTTGCGTGAGTTTTAATAAACTTCACGCTTCACTGAAAAGCGCGGCTCTCCGCGCTTTTTTTCATCCTCGAGGTTCGCATGGCTGACCAGTACATACTCGCAATCGATCAGGGCACAACGAGCTCACGTGCCATCTTGTTTAATCGCAGCGGCCGAATTCACGGCATGGCTCAACAAGAGTTCACACAATTTTTTCCTAACCCGGGATGGGTTGAGCATGATGCCAATGAAATTTGGACATCGCAATTAGCAGTGACTCAACAGGTCTTGCGCGAACATCACCTTACTGCCAAAGATATTGCTGCCATTGGCATTACGAATCAACGTGAAACCTCAGTACTGTGGGATAGAAAAACCGGCGAACCGGTGGCACATGCGATTGTTTGGCAAGACCGTCGTGCTGCAAGTTTATGCGACACGCTTCGCGAAGAAGGCAAGAGTGAATTATTTCAAAAGAAAACGGGCTTAGTGATTGATGCCTACTTTTCAGGTACTAAATTACGCTGGCTGCTCGACAATGTACCTAATGCTCGTGCTCGCGCTGAAAAGGGTGAACTGGCTTTTGGTACGGTTGACTCTTGGTTGATTTATAAATTATCCGGTGCGCATCTGACCGACACGAGTAATGCATCACGTACGCTGATGTTTAATATACATACGTTAGATTGGGATGATGAGTTACTCGCGATACTAAAAATTCCTCGCGCGATTTTGCCTAAGGTTGTTCCGAGTAGCGGCATCGCTGCGACGACGGACGCGAAATTTTTTGGAGCGCCCTTACCGATTGCTGGCATCGCCGGTGATCAACAAGCGGCTACGTATGGTCAAGCCTGCTTTAAACCGGGCATGGTGAAAAGCACGTATGGCACGGGCTGTTTTATTTTAATGAATACGGGTGCGGCCGTTGATTCACATAATCGTTTGCTCACGACAGTAGGTTGGACTACCGGTCATTCAACACCACACAAAACGGATTACATGTTTGAAGGTGGCGTCTTTATGGGTGGCGCGACGGTGCAATGGCTGCGCGATGGACTGGGCATTATTAAAAAATCGAGCGATGTCGAAACCTTAGCTAAAACGGTTCCTGATAGTGATGGCTTAACTTTTGTACCTGCCTTCTCTGGCTTGGGTGCGCCGCACTGGGATGCGTATGCACGTGGCACGCTTCTGGGCATTACACGAGGCACACAAGCGGGCCACATAGCACGTGCAGCGCTCGAAGGTATCGCTTTTCAAACGGCCGATGTTTTACAAGCCATGGAAAAAGATGCAGGCACGGGCATTAAAGAACTACGCGTTGATGGGGGTGCTGCAAGTAATAATTTGTTGATGCAGTTTCAAGCAGATATTTTGAATGTGCCTGTGGTGCGGCCTGAGGTAACGGAAACTACTGCATTAGGTGCCGGTTACCTTGCGGGACTGGGTGTAGGGTTTTGGGCCACACAAGATGAGATTGCAGAGCAGTGGCATGTTGAACGACGCTTCGAGCCAAATATGTCAGCCGACAAACGTGCTCATCATTTAGGCGTTTGGAATGAGGCGATACAACGTTCAATGAAATGGTCTGCTTCTTAATTCATTGATTACGTAGCGTCATTCAACCAATAAAAAAGGCAGCCTAGGCTGCCTTTTTTAATGATTACTTTTTTATTTCTTGTGACGCAAACGTTGAATCGCTGCCAGCTGTGCAAGTGCAATCGTGAGTTCAGTTTGAGCGACTGCGTAATCGACATCAGATTCACGATTAACCATCGCTTCTTCTGCCATTTTTTTGACTTGGTTCGCCTTGGCTTCGTCGAGGTCTTTGCCACGAATTGCGGTGTCAGCCATAACGGTTACACCATGTGGTTGTACTTCGAGTATGCCGCCAGCGACAAACACAAATTCTTCTTCTGCCGCGCCAGGCACTTTGATACGAACTGCGCCGGGCTTGATACGAGTGATGAGTGGTGTATGTCTTGGATAAATTCCCAATTCACCGACTTCACCGGGCAGTGTGACGAATTCAGCCGGACCAGAATAAATCTGCTCTTCTGCTGAAACCACATCAACCTGAATGGTGTTGGACATAAAAACCCTTTTTGATTAAGCGAGAAATACAAAGTAAGCGGCATGTCACCATGCCGCTGTGCTTCATCGCTTATTGAATCTTCTTAGCTTTTTCGATGGCTTCATCAATCGTGCCAACCATGTAGAACGCTTGCTCTGGCAAATGATCGAGTTCACCGGAAGCGATCATCTTGAAGCCTTTGATCGTATCTTTCAGTGAAACGTATTTGCCTGGCGAACCGGTAAACACTTCAGCGACGTGGAAAGGCTGCGACAGAAAACGCTGCATCTTACGAGCGCGAGCCACCAACAACTTATCTTCTGGTGCCAATTCGTCCATACCCAGAATCGCGATAATGTCGCGCAATTCTTTGTAGCGTTGCAGCGTACCTTGTACGGCACGTGCTGTGTCGTAGTGGTCAGGGCCAACGACGTTTGGATCGAGCTGACGTGAGGTTGAATCGAGTGGATCAACCGCTGGATAAATACCCAAAGCAGCGATGTCACGCGACAAAACGACGGTGGAATCCAAGTGAGCAAACGTAGTTGCTGGTGATGGGTCGGTCAAGTCATCGGCTGGAACGTACACGGCCTGAATTGATGTAATCGAACCCGTTTTTGTTGACGTAATACGCTCTTGCAGACGGCCCATTTCTTCGGCCAGTGTAGGCTGATAACCCACCGCTGAAGGCATACGACCCAGCAGCGCAGATACTTCGGTACCGGCCAATGTGTAACGATAAATGTTATCGACGAAGAACAGAACGTCACGACCTTCATCACGGAAAGATTCAGCGATCGTCAAACCAGTCAACGCAACACGCAAACGGTTACCTGGTGGTTCATTCATCTGACCGTACACCATCGCTACTTTTGATTTGGTGAAGTCATCGGTGTTCACAACGCCGGCTTCAATCATCTCGTGGTAGAAGTCGTTACCCTCACGAGTACGCTCACCTACACCAGCAAACACGGACAAGCCCGAGTGTGCTTTCGCGATGTTGTTAATCAGTTCCATCATGTTCACGGTCTTGCCTACACCCGCACCACCGAACAGACCAACTTTACCGCCCTTAGCAAATGGACAGACCAAGTCAATAACTTTGATGCCGGTTTCGAGCAATTCTTGCGAAGGCGAGAGTTCATCGTACGCCGGAGCTGCACGGTGAATCGATGCGAGTTTGTCTGATTTGACAGGACCCACTTCATCAATCGGATTACCCAACACGTCCATAATGCGACCCAGTGTGCCGGTACCGACTGGCACCATGATGGGCTTGCCTGTATTTTGGATGATCATGCCACGACGCAGACCGTCTGTTGGCTTCATACAAACCGCGCGCACGCGACTTTGTCCAAGTTGCTGTGCAACTTCAGCCAAAATTACGTTTGGCTTACCGTCAACTGTGACTGTGAACTCGAGCGCTTGGTTCAGTTCTGGCAACGACCCGCGCGGAAACTCAACGTCGATAACCGGACCAGCAATGGCGACTACTCGCCCATCTTTGCGGTCTGTGTTTGTTGCTGTGCTCATTTTTTCTCCCTTTTAATTTCGCTTAAAACTTCGTAACTAACTACTTGCCATTTCACGAACTACATCGTCAGAACCGAGCGCCTCAGCGCCACTGACGATTTCCATAATTTCTGTCGTAATCGAATCTTGACGCGCACGGTTCATGATGCGTGACAAGTTCTTGATCAATTCTTCGGCGTTATCTGTTGCTGATTTCATCGCGCGCAATGCGATGTCACCTGTGG
>JBEDHZ010000024.1:0-14383 GCA_041173845.1 Pseudomonadota bacterium | reverse complement strand
AGATAGTAGTAATAGATAAAGCAGGTACTTTTCTGTGGATAACTAGAAAAGGATGTTTAAGTTCAAGGGATTGAAAAGAAGATAAGTCCTGAATAGGTAAGCATTTTTGCGAGGACGGATTTTGTATAAAAAATAGCTAGGGTAGAAATTTGCATGTTATCCAGCTTATTCCAGTGCTTTATCCAGAGGCTTATGCACAGTTGCCATAACTAGAGTAGCTAAATAGCAGGTATTCTTACGTACCTGCTTAAACGTTGTCGTGAAAAAACTAGCAGATCTTATTTCTAATTTTTTCTCGTCAACGTCACAACAAATAAAAAAGGAAAAAACATGACTGGCAAACTTCCTGCGTTAGGACATTTTGTTCATGGAAAAACAGCGGCTGTCGTTAGCGGCCGTAGTCAGCCGGTGTTTAATCCAGCCACCGGTGCAGCGATCGCGGAAGTTGGCTTAGCAAGTGTTGAGGAAGTGAATGCAGCGGTTGCTTCAGCTAAGTTAGCTGCGCCGTCATGGGCTGATACAGCCCCCTTAAAACGCGCTCGCATTTTATTCAAATTTAAAGAGCTGATCGAAAAGCATCATGATGATTTAGCAGCAACCATCACCAGAGAACATGGAAAAGTGTTCAGTGATGCCAAAGGTGAAGTTGTGCGAGGCTTGGAAATTGTTGAGTTTGCTTGCGGGATTCCTCAGCTACTTAAAACACAGTTCACCGACAACATTGGCGGTGGTATAGATAACTGGCAGCTACGTCAGCCCTTAGGTGTTACAGCAGGTGTTACCCCTTTCAATTTTCCAGTGATGGTGCCCTTGTGGATGGCGCCTATGGCTATCGCTTGCGGTAACAGTTTTATTTTAAAACCGTCGGAACGCGATCCATCGGCATCATTGATGCTGGCTGATTTGTTTAAACAAGCCGGTCTGCCGGATGGTGTTTTTAACGTTGTTCAAGGTGACAAAGTTGCGGTTGATGCACTGATACAGCATCCCGACATCAAAGCTCTTTCATTTGTCGGCTCCACTCCGATTGCTGAGTACATTTATTCAGAAGGTAATCGTCGTCCAGGTCCGTACCCTTTGCGCGTGCAAGCGTTAGGCGGGGCGAAAAATCATCTAGTGGTTATGCCTGATGCAGATCTCGATCAAGCAGTGGATGCCTTGATAGGTGCAGCTTATGGCTCGGCAGGTGAGCGCTGCATGGCAATATCAGTTGCTGTTGCTGTGGGTAGCGTGGCGGACAAATTAGTTGAAGCACTTATTCCGCGAGTACGTGCGTTGAAAATTAAAAACGGCATGGAAGCTGATGCCGAAATGGGTCCAGTCGTAACAGCGGCGCACAAAGAAAAAATTGAGTCGTATATAGATCAAGGCGTGAAGGCGGGTGCTCGTTTGTTAGTCGATGGTCGTGGTTTGACTGTCGCGGGGCATGAAAAAGGTTTCTTCTTGGGTGGATCTTTGTTTGATCACACCACGCCCGATATGACGATCTATAAAGAAGAAATTTTTGGTCCTGTGCTGTGCGTGGTTCGTGTACCTGACATGGCTGCGGCTATCGAGTTAATTAATGCTCATGAATTTGGTAATGGCGTCTCGCTGTTTACATCGGATGGCAATACGGCGCGCGAGTTTTCTCGCCGCATAGAAGTGGGCATGGTTGGTGTGAATGTACCCATTCCTGTGCCTATGGCCTGGCATTCGTTTGGTGGCTGGAAACGATCATTGTTTGGCGATACACATATTTATGGTGAAGAGGGCGTTCGTTTTTACACGCGCTATAAATCCATCATGCAGCGTTGGCCAGAGTCCATTTCTAAAGGCGCGGAGTTCACCATGCCTGTCGCCAAATAAATGACGTTGGAGACAAGCATGCTGGCTTCAACAAAACAAACCGCAGGCACTTACGACTACATCATCATCGGCGCAGGTACGGCAGGGTGTGTGCTTGCCAATCGCTTGACGCAAGATCGTAATGTGTCTGTGCTTTTAATAGAAGCAGGCGGCAAAGATGACTATGTGTGGATACATATACCTGTCGGATATTTGTATTGCATAGACAATCCACGAACAGACTGGCGTTTTCGTACAGAGAAAGAAGTCGGACTCAACGATCGTAGTTTGATTTACCCGCGCGGAAAAGTTTTGGGTGGTTGCTCCTCGATCAATGGCATGATTTACATGCGTGGCCAAGAGGGTGACTATGAAACCTGGGCCGATGAAACAGGTGACGATAGCTGGCGTTGGCAACAAGTGTTGCCTATCTTTCGCCAGACAGAAGATCATCATGCTGGCGCGAATAGTTTTCATGGTGCTGGTGGCGAATGGCGCGTTGAAAAGCAACGACTGAGCTGGGAAATTCTCGATGCATTTAGAAATGCAGCCGAACAAACAGGTATTCCTAAAACGGATGATTTCAATCGCGGTGATAACGAAGGCTGCGGCTATTTTGAAGTTAATCAACGCAATGGCATACGCTGGAATACATCGAAAGCATTTCTCAAATCCGTAAAAAATCGTCACGGAAATTTAGAGATCATGACGGGATGTCATGTTCAGAAATTATTGATAGAGACCACAGCGCAGGGCAAAGTATGTCGTGGAATTGAATTTACCGGTGGAGGGCAGTCGTGGGTTGCGCATTCAACCCGTGAGACCTTGCTGTGTGCCGGAGCGATTGGTTCGCCTCAACTATTGCAGTTATCAGGCATAGGTCCGACTAAGCTGATGCAAGAACATCAGATACCTGTCGTTGCTGAATTACCCGGTGTCGGTGAAAATTTACAAGATCATTTGCAGCTTCGCATGGCTTTCAAAGTGAGTGGCGTAAAAACGCTAAACACCATGGCGAATAGTTGGCTGGGCAAGTTGCAAATAGGTTTGGAATACGCGTTGAATCGCAGCGGCCCAATGTCGATGGCGCCGTCGCAACTCGGCTTGTTCACACGTTCCGATCCTTCGCAAAAGTCAGCCAACATTCAATATCACGTGCAGCCCTTATCGCTGAATAAGTTTGGCGAACCACTGCATCCATTTCCCGCATTTACGGCGAGCGTTTGTAATTTACGGCCGAGCTCGCGTGGCCATGTTCGGATTGCTTCGGCAAACTCGACCGACGCGCCAAAAATTGCTCCTAACTATCTAAGTACGAGTGAAGACCGTAAGGTTGCCGCTGACTCATTGGCTTTAACGCGTCGCATCGTATCAGCACCGGCATTACAGAAATACCGTCCCGAGGAGTTTTTGCCTGGCACAAGCTTTCAGACGGACGAAGAGCTTGCTTTTGCGGCCGGCAATATAGGTACGACGATTTTTCATCCTGTCGGTACGTGCAAGATGGGCCGGTCGACTGACCCTATGGCGGTGGTCGATTCCGAGTTGCGCGTTAAGGGCATTGATGGATTGCGCGTGGTTGATGGCTCGGTTATGCCGCAGATCACGTCCGGCAACCCCAACTCACCCATTATCATGATCGCGGAACGCGCTGCCTCACTGATACGTGGCCAGCGGTAATTTCCCATATAAGCATAGCGTTTATTGGTAGTGCTCACTAACATGTGAGCGACTCACATCGGGGCTTGCGCTGGTTTTGGACATACTCTTGACTGATTACTTGCTGTTGGGATTGGCCGCTGTTCTTGCCGGCTTGATCGATGCCGTTGTCGGTGGTGGTGGGCTCATACAAGT
The DNA here is from genome assembly GCA_041173845.1 of Pseudomonadota bacterium. Lineage (GTDB taxonomy): Bacteria > Pseudomonadota > Gammaproteobacteria > Burkholderiales > Burkholderiaceae_D > Pernthalerella. The sequence continues at coordinate 10,702 of JBEDHZ010000024.1, read as the reverse complement.
GCCTGCACTATTCAGCGTCTTTCCTCAGAGTATGCCGGCGACCTTGTTTGGTACGAATAAATTCGCTTCCGTCTGGGGAACGACATTCGCTGCTCGCAGTTATGCCATACGGATACGCCTTGATTGGGGTATCGCCATTCCCGCTGCGCTTGCCGCACTGGTGTTTGCTTTTCTAGGTGCACGAGCAGTCTCAGCATTCCCTCCCGACCTATTGCGCAAAGCTTTGCCATTCATTTTGTTGGCGGTTGCGGCCTATGTATTCAAGCGCAAAGATTTTGGTATGTCGGCTGACTCTCCGCCCGAAATGCCTGAGAGAAGGAAGAGGGCGCTGGCATTATTAATTGGTAGCACTATTGGTTTCTACGATGGGTTTTTTGGTCCGGGCACAGGAAGCTTCTTAATCTTTTTGTTTGTTCGGGTGTTTTATCTGGACTTTCTTCAAGCATCAGCAGTAGCGAAGGTTGTTAATGTTGCTTGTAATCTGGCGGCTTTGGCGTGGTTCGGTGCCGCGGGCTATGTGATCTGGCAGTTAGGTTTGATTATGGCCGTCTGCAATATAGGTGGGGCACTTGTTGGTACACGATTGGCCATGTGGGGCGGAACCGGTTTTGTACGTAAACTCTTCCTGGTGGTGGTCGGCCTATTAATCATCAAGACAGGGATCAACGCGTTTTGATGGCTAGTGTTTCACGTGAAACAGGATCAGTGGGCCGATAGATTTATGCGAAGGTTTCACGTGAAACAGTCCGGCAGGCCATCAAACCCTTTATAATTCGTGCCTCTCACGCTTCTTGCGCAGCCAATTTTCATGGATTTCCCTTCAGAATTTGACGTCATTGTTGTTGGTGGTGGCCATGCTGGCACCGAAGCTGCGCTTGCGGCTGCTCGCATGGGCCAAAAGACGCTTTTGCTGACTCACAACATAGAAACCCTCGGTCAAATGTCGTGCAATCCCTCGATTGGCGGCATAGGGAAGGGCCATTTGGTGCGCGAGTTAGATGCCATGGGCGGCGCAATGGCCATCGCCACCGATGAGGCTGGCATACAGTTTCGTATACTGAACTCCTCTAAGGGTCCGGCGGTTAGGGCGACTCGAGCTCAGGCAGATCGCCTTTTATACAAGCAGGCCATACGTTCGCGCCTTGAAAATCAGCCAAATCTCTGGCTTTTCCAGCAGGCGGTCGATGATTTAATCATTTCTGGCGACAGAGTTGTCGGTGCCGTGACCCAGGTCGGCATACGTTTTCATGCGCGCGCAGTGGTGCTAACGGCCGGGACTTTTCTGGACGGCAAAATCCATGTCGGCCTGAACAATTATTCCGCCGGAAGAGCAGGGGATCCGCCATCGATTAGCTTATCGGCTCGGTTGAAAGAGCTCAAGCTGCCACAAGGCCGATTAAAAACCGGAACCCCGCCTCGTATCGACGGCCGCAGTATGGATATATCCGTAATGGCCGAGCAGCCAGGCGATAGTGATCCGGTTCCGGTGTTTTCAGTCATGGGCCGCGCAGACATGCATCCGCGCCAGTTGCCCTGCTGGATTACCCATACAAACCAACAAACACACGACATTATTCGGAATGCTTTGGATAGAAGCCCCATGTTTACCGGGGTAATCGAGGGCGTGGGGCCGCGTTATTGCCCGTCGATAGAAGACAAAATTCACCGTTTTGCCGACAAAGATTCTCACCAGATTTTCCTCGAGCCCGAGGGTCTAACCACGCATGAGTTTTATCCCAACGGCATCTCAACCAGCCTGCCGTTTGATGCGCAATTAGCGCTGGTGCGCTCAATGCGCGGACTAGAAAACGCCCATATTTTGCGGCCCGGTTATGCGATTGAATATGACTACTTCGATCCGCGCGGTCTGAAAGCCTCACTTGAAACTCGTGCGATTAAAGGCTTGTACTTTGCCGGCCAGATCAACGGTACGACCGGCTATGAAGAAGCTGCCGCACAAGGCATGTTGGCTGGCTTAAATGCAGCTTTGCAAACGCAAGAAAAAGCGCCATGGGTTCCCCGTCGCGATGAAGCTTATCTCGGTGTATTGGTCGATGATTTAGTGACGCAAGGTGTGCAAGAGCCCTATCGCATGTTTACCAGTCGTGCAGAGTTCCGGCTGAGTTTGCGCGAAGACAATGCCGATCTCCGCCTCACAGAAATCGGTCGCAAGCTCGGCTGTGTGCCCGATGCTCAATGGGAACAATTCGAGCGTCGGCGCGAAGCTATCGCCCGCGAGCTGGAAAGACTCAAATCCACTTGGGTTAATCCGCGCATGGTCTCCGAAGCCGAAGCTGAGCGCGTGTTAGGTAAACCAATCGAGCGAGAGTATGCACTCACTGATCTGCTTCGCCGCCCCAACGTTAGTTATAAACAGCTGATGACCTTAACCAGTCTAGACGGTCGTCGCTTTGATCAGCCTGAGCTAGATGTGGCTGTCGCCGACCAGGTTGAGATTCAGGTCAAGTACGCCGGCTACATTGATCGACAGGCGAAGGAAGTTGAGCGTCACGAGCATTACGAAAACCTAGCCTTGCCAGACGACCTCGACTATATGAGCGTGCGCGCCTTGTCGATGGAAGTGCGCCAGAAGTTGACGCGCCATCGGCCCGAAACCTTGGGTCAGGCGTCACGCATTGCGGGAGTGACCCCGGCGGCAATTTCCTTATTGCTGGTGCATTTAAAAAAGGGCGGATTCAAACAATTTGTGGCCACCAACGACAGCACGGACGCAGCTTGAATGTCGACCGATCGTCTCTTGCTGCGCGAGCAGTTAGTTCAGGGGGCGCATGAGTTAGCGTTGGAGCTGCCCGAGCCGCAGATTACAAATTTGCTCGATTACCTGAGCCTGCTTGCAAAGTGGAATTCGGTTTACAACCTCACCGCCGTGCGTGATCCGGCGCAGATGTTGACGCAGCATTTGTTGGATTGTTTGACCGCATTGCCGGCGTTTGACAATGCCTCGCGTGTATTGGATGTGGGCTCAGGTGGTGGTTTGCCTGGTGTGGTGTTGGCGATTTGGGCGCAGCATGTTCAACCACAAATGCAGGTGCACATGATCGATACCGTGCATAAAAAAACGGCGTTTCTAACGCAAGCGAAAGCCGAGTTGGCTTTGACCAATATGGTGGTGCACACAGGTCGGGTAGAGCAATTTAACGATGAAAAAAAATTCGACGTGATTACCTCACGCGCATTCGCCGAGCTAAAAGATTTTGTCGAATGGTCAGGCCATTTGTTAAGTGATGGCGGAAAAATGATCGCGCTTAAAGGGCAAGCGCAAGCGAATGAATTAAGTGGTTTGCCAGCAGGATGGGAAATCACAAAACTGGAACGCATACAGGTGCCCGGATTGGTAGCCGAGCGGCATTTGGTGCATATAGCAAGAACCACGAATACTTAGTACCTGTTCATTAAGTGCATTTAGCAAGCGCAAACTGAAGACTAATAATCTTCAATACAAAACTAGTTCATCTGACGAGACAAGCACATGGCAAAGATCTTCTGCATAGCAAACCAGAAAGGTGGCGTTGGTAAAACCACGACGGCGGTTAATCTCGCGGCCGGCTTAGCCAATCTCAAAAAACGTGTTTTGCTGGTAGATCTTGATCCGCAGGGAAATGCAACCATGGGTGCGGGAATTAACAAGGGCGAGTTAAAAAGTTCGGTGTATGAAGTGCTACTCGGCATGGGCAATTTAAAAGACGCGCGCACTCACTCTGAGACCGGTCATTTTGATGTCTTGCCATCGAATCGTGAATTAGCAGGCGCCGAAGTGGAAATGGTCGAACTCGATCAGCGCGAACAACGTCTGAAAATCGCATTGAGCAGCGTGAGAGATGAGTATGACTTCATCTTGATTGATTGCCCGCCAGCGCTTTCTATGCTGACCTTAAATGGTTTGTGTGCAGCCCACGGAGTGATCATTCCTATGCAGTGCGAATACTACGCACTCGAGGGTTTGTCCGACTTGGTGAACACGATCAAAATCGTTCACGCAAAAATGAACCCCGATCTGCAAGTCATTGGACTTTTACGCGTGATGTTTGATCCGCGCATGATGTTGTCGCAGCAGGTATCCACCCAACTCGAAAAACATTTTGGCGACAAAGTATTTAAAACCATCATTCCTAGAAATGTACGACTGGCAGAAGCACCATCCTACGGCGTACCCGGCGTGATTTTTGATGCCGGCGCAAAGGGCGCACAAGCCTATGTCGCGTTCGGTAAAGAGCTGGTAGCCCGATTAGAAAAACAGTAAAAACTTCGCTGCGAAAAAACGTAACGAGCACAACACCGAATTTATTCAAGAAAGATGTTAAGCGCATGATCACCAAAAAACCCAAAGGCCTGGGACGGGGACTCGAAGCTCTTTTAGGCGACACCAACACCGACTTCGGCACCGAGGCCACTCGAGTGACCAACGCAACGGCAACGCTGCCAGTCAAATCACTTCAGGCCGGTAAGTATCAACCGCGAACGCGCATGGATGAGGGCCCATTAAATGAATTGGCTGATTCGATACGCGAGCAGGGATTGTTGCAAGCGATCTTAGTGCGTCCAATTTCGGATGGTAAGGCCGGAGTAACGCATGAAATCATCGCCGGCGAGCGGAGGTTTCGTGCGGCGCAATTAGTTGGCCTGACCGACGTTCCCGTTTTGATCAAAGAAGTCGACGACAAAGCAGCAGCAGCGATGGCGTTGATTGAAAACATGCAGCGCGAAGACCTGAATCCTCTCGAAGAAGCTCAGGGCATACAGCGTTTGATCAACGAGTTTAGTTTCACCCACGAACAAGCGGCTGGTTCGGTGGGACGCTCACGAAGTGCCGTTTCAAACTTGCTAAGACTGCTAAATCTCGCCAAGCCCGTTCAAGGCATGCTGATGGCGGGTGATATAGATATGGGCCATGCGCGAGCTTTGCTGGCGGTGGATTCCGCGACCCAGATTACCTTGGCTAATCAAATCGTCGGGCGGCGCTTGTCCGTGCGCGAAGCCGAAAAGCTGGTGGTTCGAACCACGACGGGACAAGAGGCATCAAAAGGCGGCAAAAACAAAGAAAAATCGCGCGATCTCGAGCGCTTGGAAGAAGAGCTGTCCGATGCGCTGGCAACCACCGTCAGCATTAAGGTTGGCGCACGTAACAAGGGCGAGATGGTGATTGCGTTTGCCGGGCTAGACCAGCTGGATGGCATCATCGCGCGGCTGCGCGGCAAGTGAATGCCAAAAATGCTAAAAAACCAAGCATTTGGGCCATATTTCGGACGGGCAAGAATTTGACGCTCTGCATCAACTTCCCTTATAATCGCTGGGTTTTGCAGAGCAAGTCCCGCTCCCTGTCCTTCGCGAATGTGATTAACGAAGGCACATCAGAGTCCTCCGGCCAGACCAAAAAGTCATCATGCTGCGCTTGGTTTTAATCCAGCTGGCGACGACTTTTTTTGCTGCCGTAGTCGCAGGCTTGGTGGCAGGAGTCCACGGATTTATCTCTGCGTTGCTGGGCGGCTTGTGTTGTGTGGTCCCTAACGGCGTGTTTGCTTTGCGCTTATATATAGGAACCAAGAAGCCTGGAACTATAAGTCCGATGACTTTTTTCTTCGGCGAGTTCACCAAGATTGCATTTACGATCGCGCTACTTGCAGCGGTCGTTGTCGGATACCGTGACCTGAATTGGCTGGCGCTTATCGCTGCTTTCATCGTCGCTCTAAAAAGTTACATCATCTTATTGTTTAGGCACTGACATGGCAGCAGAAACGGCAGTAGAAGGAGCGGCGCATGCGCCAACCGCTTCCGAGTACATCGTTCACCACCTGGGTCATCTCTCCACGCAGCACCAGGAAAAAATAATTGACTTCAGCATCATCAATCTCGACACAGTTTTCTGGTCGGTGTTGATGGGCGTCGTTGGTTTGACCTTCATGATCGTTGCAGCGCACCGCGCCACCTCGGGTGTGCCGGGCCGCTTCCAGGCGTTCATTGAAATGGTCGTTGAAATGGTGAACGACCAAGCCAAGAACATCATTCATGGCGATCGCACATTCATCGCGCCACTCGCACTCACCGTGTTCGTATGGGTGTTCCTGATGAACTCGCTGGACTTCTTGCCAGTCGATTTGTTCTCGGGAATTTTCCGCCTGTTCGACATGGAGCCACACTTCCGCATCGTTCCTACCGCCGACTTAAATGGCACGTTAGGAATGTCCGTCGGTGTGTTGGCGCTCATGCTCTATTACAACGTCAAGATCAAAGGTCTGGGCGGATTCATTCACGAACTTTTCTGCGCGCCGTTTGGTGCACACCCAGCTCTGTGGATTCCTAACCTCGGTTTGAACATCATCGAATTCGTCGCTAAAACTGTATCACTAGGTATGCGACTGTTCGGAAACATGTATGCCGGTGAGTTGGTCTTCTTGTTGATCGCACTTTTAGGTTCGACCGCAACGTGGTGGGGTTTTGGTATGCAGGTCATCGCCGGTTCCGTGTGGGCCATCTTCCATATTCTTATCGTTTTGTTGCAGGCCTTTATTTTCATGATGCTGACGCTGGTGTACATCGGTCAGGCACACGAAGGCCATTAATCGTTTTTGCTGTATTCGGGTTTTGTTTTTGACTTTTGATTATCTAAGGAGTTTTCATGACTAACGTCGCTTTCGTAGCACTCGCTTGTGGTTTGATCATCGGCCTCGGCGCTATCGGTGCATGTATCGGTATTGGCATCATGGGTGGTAAATTCATCGAAGCCTCAGCGCGTCAGCCAGAACTGATGAACGCACTGCAAACCAAAATGTTTTTGTTGGCTGGTCTGATTGATGCTGCGTTCCTGATCGGTGTTGGTATCGCGATGATGTTCGCGTTCGCTAATCCGTTCGCAGGTTAATTCCTGAATTCTCATCCTGCCGGGGTTTTGCCCCGGAGCCTGTTTATTTGAGAAGGAAATAACCGTGAACTTGAACGCAACTCTGTTTGCGCAGTTCGTCGTCTTCTTCATCCTCGCGATGTTCACGATGAAATTCGTGTGGCCGCCATTGATGAAGACACTCGACGATCGTGCGAAACGTATATCGGAAGGCCTCGCTGCTGCCGAACGTGGCAAGCACGAGCTGGCAGTCGCCGAAAAGCGCGTGCAGGTCGAACTCGCCCAAGCACACGAAGAAACACAAAAGCGTGTGGTTGATGCTGAGCGTCGTGCCGCTGAAATCATCGAAGAAGCTAAAAAGCATGCGTTAGTAGAAGCAGCAGGCATCGTTGAAGCAGCGCGTCATGAAGCAGCTTCAGAAGCGATTCGCTTGCGCGATCTATTGCGTGATGATGTCGCAGGCCTCGCAGTTAAAGGTGCTGAGCAGATTCTTAAGCGCGAAGTGAATGCTGCCGCTCATGCTGATCTGTTGAATCAACTGAAAGCAGAGCTGTAATCATGGCTGAACTCGCAACGATCGCTCGCCCTTACGCCGAGGCTGTATTTCGTGTCGCGGTGCCGGCCAAGCTGAACGCTTGGGCTGAAACACTTTCTGAGATGGCGCAAGTTGCTGCCGTTCCGGAGTTTCAGGCCATGGCGCATGACCCACGCATTGCACACGCCGATGTCGCAGCGACGTTTTTATCTGCGCTGAAAGTAGCGGTTGATGAGCAAACTAAAAACTTAGTGGGCGAATTAGTCGATAACGGCCGTTTGTCTTTGCTGACAGAAATCGAGCATCAATTTCGCGAGCTGAAAAATGCCTATGAAAGCACAGCCGACGCAAAGATAGTCAGTGCCTTCCCTATGGATGGCGGACAAATCAGCGATCTGGTTTCTGCTCTCGAAAAGAAATTCGGCCGCAAGCTGAACGCTACCGTTACCGTCAATCAGGCGTTGATCGGTGGTGTGCGCGTAACCGTCGGCGATGAAGTATTGGATTTTTCTGTAAGCGCTCAGCTTGAGCGCATGCATACCGCCTTGGTGGCGTGATACGCGGCGACAAAAAATTTTGACATTGCGAGTCGGGGCAACAGCTCTGACTCAACCAATCAGGAGCTAACATGCAACTCAACCCGTCTGAAATCAGCGAGCTGATCAAGAGCCGGATACAGGGCCTCGGCGCGGGTGCCGAGCTTCGTAATCAAGGTACTGTGATCTCCGTCACTGACGGTATCTGCCGCATCCACGGTCTGTCCGACGCGATGCAGGGCGAGATGCTTGAATTCCCCGGCAACACCTTTGGCTTGGCGCTGAACTTAGAGCGTGATTCAGTCGGCGCCGTTATTCTGGGTGCGTACGAACACATCTCTGAAGGCGACACCGTTAAATGTACCGGTCGTATTCTGGAAGTGCCTATCGGCCCAGAACTGCGCGGTCGCGTTGTTAATGCACTTGGTCAGCCTATCGATGGCAAAGGCCCAGTCAATGCAAAACTGCAAGCGCCGATCGAAAAGATTGCGCCGGGCGTTATTGCTCGTCAGTCCGTTTCGCAGCCACTGCAAACCGGTCTGAAAGCGATTGACTCCATGGTGCCTATCGGCCGTGGTCAGCGTGAGTTGATCATTGGCGATCGTCAAACAGGTAAAACAGCCGTTGCGATCGACACCATCATTAATCAAAAAGGTCAGGGCGTAACGTGTATCTACGTTGCGATCGGCCAAAAAGCGTCATCGATCAAAAACGTTGTGCGTGCACTCGATGAGCATGGCGCACTCGACTACACCATCATCGTTGCAGCGTCGGCTTCCGAGTCGGCTGCGATGCAATTCGTGTCAGCCTATTCGGGTTGCGCGATGGGCGAATATTTCCGTGATCGCGGCGAAGATGCTTTGATCATTTATGACGATTTGTCGAAACAAGCGGTGGCGTACCGTCAAGTGTCCTTGCTGTTGCGTCGTCCACCAGGCCGTGAAGCGTTCCCTGGCGACGTGTTCTATCTCCACTCGCGTTTGCTCGAGCGTGCAGCACGTGTCAATCCGGATTATGTTGAAGCGTTCACCAAAGGCGCAGTCAAAGGCAAAACTGGTTCATTGACCGCGTTGCCAATTATCGAAACCCAAGCGGGTGACGTTTCGGCTTTCGTTCCGACCAACGTGATTTCGATTACTGACGGTCAGATCTTCTTGGAGACCTCACTGTTTAACGCCGGTATTCGTCCTGCGATTAACGCCGGTATTTCGGTGTCGCGTGTGGGTGGTGCTGCGCAAACTAAAGTCATTAAAGGTTTGTCTGGCGGTATTCGTACCGACTTGGCGCAGTATCGTGAATTGGCAGCGTTTGCGCAGTTCGCTTCTGATCTGGACGAAGCAACTCGTAAGCAGCTCGATCGCGGTGCACGTGTAACTGAATTGCTCAAGCAAGCTCAGTACGCACCACTGACAGTTTCGTTGATGGCTGTGAGTTTGTTTGCCGTTAACAAGGGCTACCTCGACGATATCGAAGTTCGCGAAGTGCTCGGCTTTGAACATGATCTGCATAAATTCCTGCAGACCAGCAATGCTGAATTACTCAAGCGTATCGAAGATACGAAACAACTCTCGAAGGAAGACGAGGCCGAGTTGACATCGGCGATCGAAAACTTCAAGAAATCGTTCTGATCTCAAACCGGGAGCATAGCAATGGCTGCAGGTAAAGAGATACGCGGCAAGATCAAGAGCGTCGAGAACACCAAAAAAATCACCAAGGCGATGGAGATGGTCGCCGCATCCAAAATGCGCAAAGCGCAGGAGCGGATGCGTTCGGCCCGTCCCTACAGCGAAAAAATCCGTACAGTGTCTGCGCACTTAGCGCAGGCGAATCCGGAGTACACGCATCCGTTTTTGGTGAAGCACGAGAAGAGCAAAAAGATTGGCATCATCGTCATCACAACGGACAAAGGTTTGTGCGGTGGTTTAAACACCAACGTCCTGCGTCAAGTGACGAATCGTATGAAAGAGTTCGAAGCAGCAGGTAACAAAATCGAGCTCGTCACGATGGGTAACAAGGGCTTTAGTTTCATGAACCGTATCGGCGCAAAAGTGGTTGCGCATTACGTCAACATGGGCGATACGCCACACCTTGAGCATCTGATTGGACCGGTCAAAGTTTTGCTCGACTCATACGATGATGAGCAACTCGATGCGGTTTATATCTGCTACACGCGCTTCATTAACACCATGAAGCAAGAGCCCGTGTTTGAGCAGTTGCTGCCGCTGACAGCCGACAAGATGGAACCCGTGAATAGCTATTCATGGGATTACTTGTACGAGCCTGATGCCAAGTCAGTGATTGATGAATTGTTGCTGCGTTATGCAGAAGCGCTGGTGTATCAAGCCGTAGTTGAAAACATGGCGTCAGAGCAGGCAGCGCGCATGGTTGCGATGAAAGCAGCGACTGATAACGCGGGTAGCGTTATTGGCGAGCTTAAGCTGATCTACAACAAGACGCGTCAGGCAGCAATTACTAAAGAACTCTCTGAGATCGTTGCCGGTGCGGCTGCGGTTTAAGACACTAAAACGAATTTCTATTTTTATTTAAAGGAACGAAAATGGCTGATGGCAAAATCGTTCAGTGTATCGGTGCTGTGGTCGACGTTGAATTCCCGCGTAACGCCATGCCCAAGATTTACGATGCGCTGAAAATGGAAGGTTCTGCGCTCACCCTCGAAGTACAGCAGCAGCTCGGCGACGGCATAGTCCGCACCATTGCGCTCGGTTCTTCAGACGGTCTGCGTCGTGGCATGATCATCCAAAATACAGGCAAGCC
>JBEDHZ010000023.1:0-14422 GCA_041173845.1 Pseudomonadota bacterium | reverse complement strand
TAGATGACCTGAGAATAATTGGGTTGTTGCGGTACTTGGTAAACCGATAGTGACAGTGCGGCTATCAGTAACGTAGCTGAAAGAACGATGCGTCTCGGCAGTGCATGAAACGATCGTACAAAGACAAAAAAATTCGGCATGTGGCTAGGAGAGGGGATCGTTGTGACTAGAATTCGACCCCCTGCCTACTGATAAGTTGCCAGCCAGATTGGCACTTACTGAGAGTTCTGATAAGCCACGGAATGTACTTCCTTAAACCAGCCCAACAATACGCGCCAATTCGGTCAGATAGGGCGTGTCTTTCAGTGCTTCGCCTTCCACGGTGGCGATCCAATCTTCCAGCCGACTGTGGGTCCCTTTTAAATGTTGATGCAAACCGACAGCAGGCTGATCGGGCTTTGCAAGTGTTTGCTTCAATGAGTCGATTTCTACTTTAAGTGCTGCATATTTAGGTGAATCTGAGGGTGCCAGAGCCAACTCTTGCTCAAGATCAGATACGAGCTTTGAGACTCGATCGAGACTGAATGCAGGGGATGATTCATCAGATGAGTGCGACATAAGCAAGTCCTTTTCGTAATGAGGAATGATTCATGTTGTGACTTTATGGCTTCATTATCAATCAGAATTGAGCTCGACAAGAGGAAAAGAATGACTATCCGAGATTATTGCAATACCAATGTGGTTTGCTGCGAGCCCGATGCCTCAATCTCTGAAGTCGCCGCCTTAATGCGAAAACATCATGTTGGTGATGTGGTGGTCGTAGCTAATCAACAAGAATGTCAACAGGTACCTTTGGGCATTCTGACTGACCGAGACATTCTGGTAGAGACCATTGCTTTGGATGTTGAAGCTAGACTTTTCAACGCATCGGATTTGATGTCGTCGCCAGTAACGACGGTCTTAGAAGATGCGGGCTTAACCGAGGCTTTGGGCGTTATGCGCGGCAAACGTATCCGTCGGCTGCCGGTGGTGAACCGTGCCGGTGGTTTAGTCGGTATGGTGACGACTGACGATTTGCTCGATCTATTAGCGGCTGAGCTTTCTATGTTGGCTGGGCTGGTGGTAGAACAGCCGATTAAGGAAGAACGTATGCGGAAGTAGGTTTTGTGTTTGAACGATCTCGGAAATACAGATCGCGAAAAATTTAGCCTAATGATTTCGAATTTACCAACCCTAGTAAACAAATAGGAGATTTAATAATGTCACGTCAAATGCTTAGCGGACCTTTTAGTGGTGTTACGAGATTTGATCCATTTCGATTTGATCCATTTCGTAATGTTGAGGAAGTGATGCGCGACTTTTCATTAATTCCAGCGCTCAGAGGTAGTGATAATGAACCAACTATTCGAATGGATGTTGAAGAAACAGACAAGGCTTATATAGTTAAAGCTGATATGCCGGGTATGAAAAAAGAAGATATTCAAGTCGCTATTGAAGGAAATCAAATTACCATCCAGAGTGAAAGTGCTGCTGAAAAAGAGGAAAAGCAGGAAGGAAAGGTTGTCAGGCGTGAGCGTTATTGGGGACATCAATACAGGTGTTTTAGTCTGCCTCAAGAGATCAATGATCAGGCGGCCCAAGCGCATTATGAAAATGGCGTCTTGATGCTGAATCTGCCCAAAAAGACCGGCGGTGTTAGTAAGACCTTGGCTATTAAATAATTGCTAGTCTGTTTCGTGCGATTCGATTTGCATGGTTTTATTGGTAATCATCCTGCCTAGTTAAAGACATGTAATGGTTTGACGGTCAGATACGAAGTGAGAGAAAGCCTAAGAAACATTAGGCTTTTTCAAGTAAACTTCATTTTACATAATACAAATTATGCGCATTTTATACGGGCGGACTGAATCAGCTTAGAACCTATTAGCGCGTCACCCAGCCGCCGCACACCGGGAAAACCTGACCCACAAAACAGTCGGCACTGGAGCTGGCCAGATACGCCGCAAACATGGCATCTTCGCGTGCAGCGACTAAACGACCTAATGGAACATCGCGTTTCAGCTTGTCTTGAAATACAGGATTAGCCTGAACCTCGGCTGAAAAATACGTTGGGTTATCCACGTAGTTTTGTGCGATGGCATTAACCTGAACTCGCTTGTTGGCGACCTCAACACCCACAGACTGTATGTATGCCAACTGAGCGCCGCGTGCTGCGCTGTAAGTCGACGATCGCTTTATTCCTCGTAAAGCGGATGCGCTGCCCATCAAAATAATTTTTCCATTTCCGCGTGCAGTCATTTGCGGCAAGACGGCTTTAACCAACCGATGCAGCGGATCCACCATATGACCAAATGCTGCGCGCCATTCCTCATCAGTCGCATCGGTGGCTAGCGTAGATGACGCTGGAATACCGAGATTAGCCAGTAGCACGTCGACATGGCCCGCTTCGCTAATGAGCGCTGAGGGACGGTTCGGGTCATCTAGTGGACCGGTATCTGCTATCACGGTGGCTCCGAGTTCTTTAAAGACCTCATGTAAGGCCGGGCCCATGAAATCGTTGGCTTGCGTCAGCAAGACGCGTTTTCCTGAAAGATTGAGCGGATTCATAGAAGTTTTAGAGGGTGATTTGAATAGATATTTGTCTTAAAGCTTAGCTTAGCAGACATCGCGCGCTTCGATTGATTGCGCCATCTCCAAAAGGTCGTCATAACAAGCCGATAAGCTCATGCGTATGAAAATCCTTGTCGCGCACAATCGTTATCGTTATCGCGGCGGCGAAGATACAGTGGTTGATGCTGAGGTCGATTTATTACGACGTAACGGTCATGAAGTTCTGGTCTATTTGCGTGATAACGAAGAGCTCACGCGTATGAAAAATCATCAGGCAGCGCTACAGACTTTATGGTCCCACAAGGCAGTCTCCGACGTGACTACCTTATCCGAAAAATTTCGGCCTGAGCTGATCCATTCGCATAATACATTTCCACTTATATCTCCTTCGTTGTATTCAGTTGCCAGGCGATTGAATGTTCCTGTCATTCAAACGTTGCATAATTTTCGATTGATATGTCCACAAGCGACGCTATTGCGTAATGGCGTTCAGTGCGAAGACTGCGTTGGAAATTTACCTTGGCGAGCTACTGTTCATCGATGCTACCGAAATTCGCTATCACAATCAGCAGTAGCAAGCAGCATGATTATGCTGCATCGATTACTACGAACCTGGCATACCAAAGTAACGCGCTACATCGTCTTGAATCAACTTTGCCGCGATAAATTTATCGCTGGTGGTTTACCTTTTGACTTACTGCGGATTAAGCCTAATTTTGTGGATTCTGCCAATGAACCCGAATGGGTGAATCGCAGCGGCGGAATTTTTATCGGCAGACTGTCGGAGGAAAAAGGTCTCAAGGTGTTAGCTGAAGCGTTATCGCAGTTACCCGATAGTCAAATTGATGTCTATGGCAAGGGAGATTTGCAAACCTACGTTGAAGCCACCAGCAGATTTAATTACAAAGGTTTTCGTGTTGCCGATGAACTGCAAACCTGTTTGCGGCAAGCGGCTTATCTAGTGATTCCTAGCACGGGTGTAGAAAGCTTCGGTTTGGTAGCTGTTGAAGCGTTTGCTGCAGGAACGCCTGTCATAGCTAGTGCTCATGGAGGCTTACGAGAAATTGTAGTTCAAGGCAAAACAGGCTTACTTGTCGAGCCGGGAAATTCATATGCACTAGCACGAGCAATTGCCTTCGCTAAAAATCATCCCGATGAAATGAAAATCATGGGCCGTGCAGCCAGGCACGCTTATTTATCCCGTTATACCCCTGATATCAATTATCGCCTCTTGATGAGTATCTATCACGAAGCGATTGAATCTCTGGCGCGTATTCCTACGCATGCCCTTCCCTTTAAACGATCTGAAAAAGTCAGCTTACAAAAAATTGAGCACTAATTTTTATCATTTACGCTTCCCCTATGCCGAAACTCGCACTTGTTGTTAATGAACCGCCGCCGTATAGAATTCCCATTTTTAATCGCGTTGCAGCTTTCAACGATATTGAACTCAAGGTTATTTTCTTTTGCATGCACGAACCGAATCGCTTTTGGAATTTGCCAGCGATGGAATTCGATCATGAATTTTTACAAGAAAATGTATACACGGTAAATGGCAGATACATCCATAACAATCCCGACGTACTTTTTGCGCTAACGAAATTTGATCCAGACGTTGTGATCGGCAATGGATTTAATCCGACTCACTTATATGCCATGTTGTGGACCATGCTGCGTCGACGTGCCTACGTGCCAATGACCGATGGCACGCTGCAATCTGAACAAGGCCTGAGTAAAGTTCATCGTTGGTTACGTCGTTTTGCCTATGCGCGTGGCCCGGCATTTATCGCGGCCAGTCAAGGTGGTATGGCTTTGTATCAGGATTATGGCGTTGAAGCCGATCGTTGTTATCAATCATGCTTATGCATTGATAATGGTCGATTTTTTGAAAATCAATCAGTGACAGAAAAAAAATGGGATTTCATTTTCTGTGGACGCTTAGAGCCGCCTAAATGTCCTGATTTTGCGCTTGAAGTCGCTGCACGCTGCGCACAGCGTTTAGATCGACGTGTGAGCATTCTGATGGTGGGTTCAGGAAGCATGGAAAATGCGTTGTATGAACAAGTGAAACAATTAAGTCATTTGATTGACGTGCATTTCACAGGCTTTGCCAGGCAAGAAGAATTGCCTCGTCTTTATCAATCAGCGAAACTATTTTTGTTTCCTACCAAAGCCGATGTGTGGGGAGTGGTTGCCAATGAAGCCTGCGCAGCGGGTTTGCCGGTATTAATTACGCCGTATGCAGGTGCTGCTGGTGAGTTGGTGATCGATGGAAAAAACGGTTTTATTCGCGAACTTGATGCCGATTCGTGGGCCGATTGTGCGATTAGACTATTGCAAAACGAAAGACGCCGCGAAGCCTTCGGACAGCATTCACAATTACTCGTCAAACCGTATGATTTTGATGCCGCAGCCCGAGGTATTATCGATGCCACTCTATTAGCGTGTAGTCATCGCAGTAATGATCACGCCGAAGTGAGCCGACCGGTTTGATAATCCAAGATAGCCTGCTCAATTTCAGCAACGGTATTCATCACAAAGGGGCCGTACTGGACAATGGGCTCATTCAACGGACGCCCCGCAAGTAATAGAAATCTTGCACCTAATCCACCGGCGGTAAATTCGGCATGATCGCCATCCGTGAAGATCATGCCTGTATGCGTTGTGAGTGTGGCCGCATGGCCTGCGATATGAAGATTGCCTTCAAACAGATAGGCCATGGAATGATGGCCACGCTGAATGGGTAGTGTGACGCTCGCACCCGCTGGTAACTGCACATCGATATACAGTGGCTCGGTCGTTAAGCCAGCAATCGGACCGTGGCTGACTTCGCCTTCTAATTCAACATCACCGGCAATCACTTTGATGGTGCCGCCGTTAGCCAGTGCTTTGGCGGGAATTTCTTCGGGCGGAATATCACGATAACCCGCAGGTTTCATTTTTTCTTTTGCTGGAAGATTAATCCAGAGTTGAAAACCTCGCATGCGCCCTTCTTCTTGTTGTGGCATTTCTGAGTGAATAATCCCCCGCCCTGCCGTCATCCATTGCACACCACCGCTTTTCAAATCACCTTGATTACCCAAGTGATCTTCATGCCGCATATGGCCATCGAGTATGTAGGTCACTGTTTCGAAACCTCGATGAGGATGCGATGGAAAACCAGCGATGTAATCACCGGGATTATCGGAAGAAAATTCATCGAGCATCAAAAAAGGATCCAGACGTGTACCCTCACCGCTGCCCAGACTGCGCCGCAGCCTGACGCCGGCGCCATCAGAAGTACTGATCGCAGGAATGATGCGTGCGACGGTGCGCAAGTGAGATGGTTGTGTAGTCATATGAAAAAATCTCAGGTAGTTAAAATAATTCTAAATCGCTTGCTTGCAGATAGCACCACTCACCCTCACTGAGTTCGAGAGCTTCTAATGTTAAACGACCAATCGCAATTCTCTCTAAGGCTTGGCAATGATTGCCGGCTGCAGCAAGCATGCGTTTAACTTGGTGGTACTTGCCCTGCTCAACTACGATTTCTATTTGATGCGCGCCACGCGCCACGCATGACACGGCTGCTAAGGGGTGCTGCTCATCATGCAATTGCACGCCTTTGAGTAAGGAATCGATTAATTCCTGAGTAACAGGTTCAGCGGTGGTAGCGAGATATAGCTTGGGCACATGCCGTTTTGGGGAGGACATGGCGTGATTGAATGCGCCATCATCGGAGAGTAATAACAAACCTGTCGTATCGTGATCGAGGCGGCCGATCGCTTGCACGTCACGCCAGCTAAATTGCTCAGGAAGCAAAGTCATCACACCAGGATGATTGCTAGGTTTGCGCGAACATTCAATGCCGGAGGGCTTATTTAGGGCGATATAAACATGCTCGCGGTACAGCCACTCTTCGTCGAATAGTCGAAATTGCAAATCACTGAGTTCGACTTCTTGACGATAGTCGGTGACAACCTCGCCATCGATGCTGAGCTCTCCTTCGGCTATGAGCTGCCGGCAATATTTGCGCGTTCCAAAGCCCTGCGATTGCAGCATGCGGTCTAGAGTAATTTTCTTCATGTGGGCACTGTAGCAGAACTACAGCGCCCACCTCATACCGACCGATTATTCCCTGGGTTTGACACTCTCGTAGTTATTTTCCGGGCTATTGCTGGGATTCGTTGCGGAGCCAGAGTCTGAGTTAGTGCCTGAATTGGTGGCGCCCGAGCTGTTTCCAGAGCTATTTTTTTCTGTTCCGGTGTCAGTATTTCCTGCCTTAGAAGCCCCTGAGCTAGAGTGTTTATTCATTTTTTTATGGGATTTTGATCGGGGCTTTTTCTTTTTACTGACAGCCTTTTCTGACTCAGTAGCGGCGCCCGTTGCACCAGATTCGCTGGTGCTTTGCCCCGATATCTGGCGGGCATTATTTTCTATTTCTTGAGCTCGCTGAGGATCATTGCTTTCTCTAATACCTTGAGAAGTCGATGTCTCAGCATGGGCCCAAGTAGCTGAAATCATCAGCAAAAATAAACCGCTGGTGAAAGATTTGCGCATAAGTCCTCCTTGAATTATTTGTCGCGACAACAAAGACGGGACATCCCGGCTGAATTCAGACTGGTGAATGTCTTTGTAGTTTCAACAAGAAGGAGTGCAGATCAACAGAAACTGACGATGGTTTGATAATGAACGCTACTTTGATTCAAGATCTTTCGCGAAAATTACTTTTGAGTTTCACTTTCGCTTTCAACTGCGGGCTGAGCAGGATCTTTATAAAATTCTTCAGGCGGATTTGATGTGTTTTCTGGCTGAGTTGTTGTGGTAGATGTTGCAGATGATTCTGTAGTGTCAGCTTTAGTATCGGCTTTAGTATCTGATTTAGTTTCTGCTTGCTTCACATGGCGTTCAAGTAGAGTAATGATCGCTATGTGATTTTGTGATTTGGCAAAATCAATCGCATTCAAGCCAAGCTCATTTTTTGCAGTAACGTCAGCGCCTTCGTCAATCAACAATTGTACTGAGGATAGATGACCTGCACGAGCTGCCATCATCAATGGCGTGGTCTTGTTAGGTGATTCAGCATCAATATAGGCTGAGTTCTCGATTAATTTTCTAATCACCACCAAATTGCCAACTGCGCTGGCGTAATGTAGGGCTGTCCAACCGGGGCGGTTAATTTCTGCGCCTTTGTCGATAAGTTCCAGTGCTGCTTTGGTGTCGCCATTAAAAGCAGCAATCATTAGCGCAGTATCGCCATTCCGAGAACGAGCATCCAGTTGTACATCAGGATGTTTAAGCAGCAAAGCAAATACTTTCCAAGCTCGGTGTCGAACCGACAGTATTAATGCCGTATCAAGCCGCTCGGGCTCGATAGTATTGGGATCAAAACCACGTTGTAGCAGCAGTTGACAACGTAAAGCATCATCGATTTCTATCGCAGCAAACCACTCTTCGTAGGAATTCGATTTGCGCGCGATGGGTTCCAAAAGTTTTTCTAAACCCGGTAGTAATGCCGCGGCAAATAATTGGCGCCTGGAAGGATCGTGTGGATGATCTTTCATAAAATTTACCAAGCCCCCGAAAAATTAGTGCGGGATTTGAAACAGCGTTTTGAAATTTCTTGTAGTAGTTGCTGCCAGCGTGGCGAGCGGCACTTCCTTCAAGTCGGCCAGATATTCAGCCACATGCCGCACAAAGCCCGGCTCATTCGTCTTGCCGCGCATAGGCACTGGCGCTAGATAAGGCGAATCCGTTTCGATGAGCATTCTTTCCAAAGGTACAGCACGCGCAACGGCTTGTAGATCTTTGGCATTTTTGAAGGTTACGATGCCCGAGAATGAAATATAAAATCCCATCGCTATTGCCGCGTTGGCGACTTCCAGAGATTCTGTAAAACAGTGCATGACACCGGCCACTCCACCTTGATCGGTACCCGCTTTTTCTTCTTGCAAGATACGTAGCGTATCTTCAGATGCATTGCGAGTATGAATAATCAGCGGCTTACCGCAAGCACGAGAGGCACGGATATGAACACGAAAACGTTCACGCTGCCACTCGAGATCACCTTTCATACGAAAATAATCCAAACCTGTTTCACCAATCGCCACGATGCGGGGATTCTGAGCGAGCTCGACTAATTGTTCGGTGCTGGGTTCAGGCGTGTCATCGTAATCTGGATGTACGCCAACCGATGCATAAATATTGGGATAGGCTTCGGCGAGCCCCAACACCTGAGGAAATTCGGGCAAGGTCACCGAAACGCACAAGGCGTCGCTGACCAGATTAGCCTGCATCGTGGCTAAAATTTCAGGAAGCCTTTCGGCCAACTCAGGGAAATTAATGTGGCAGTGAGAGTCAACAAACATAAAAACAGCCGATCAAATGCGAACCGGCCGTATTGTACGCTGCCAGCTCACATCGTATGGGTAGAGCGCGTCGAGCCCAGCGCCGTGCCCAACAACTCTTCTATGCGCTGACGCAGCCGACGCCCGGAATCGTCGTCAGGTAAATGAATGCCAAATCCTTGCGTATGGCGATTACCTGCTCCCATAGGCGTGATCCATGCCACCTTGCCCGCAATCGGATAGCGTTGCTCATCCTGCATCAAGCTGAGAAGTAAAAACACTTCATCGCCTAACTTGCAGGCGCGGTTACCCGGTACAAAAATTCCGCCGTTACGCAGAAATGGCATATACGCGGCGTACAGCGCAGCGCGATCGCGTATTGAGAGTGAAACAACGGAGGGGCGGAGTAAAGAAGAATCTGAAGAGCTTGAAAATTCTTGCACGGCGATTCGGTCCATTCAAAAAACTAGCTTACGCTGAACGCTAGCTTCGACTCATCGTCGATGGTGCGTTTTACCGAAACAGCTCGGCGTACTCTAGCAGCATGTCTTCAATGAAAAGCTTTGCCGACAAAGGGTGCTCTGAAACGGCGCGGCGCGAGGCGGCATCGCGCACAGCTTTTTGAAGTCGGTCGACCGTTACTCGTGCGGCCAGCGCGGCGAGGCTGCTGCGATGCTCTGGGTAGTAGCGTACACGCGCAGCGAGCTTAATCGCCAGAAGATCATAGAGCCAGCGCTGTTGCCATGCCAGCAGTTGTGAGAGAGCGATTTTTTGTAGCCGATCTGCCACGCTTAAGGCCGAAGCGAGATCGGGTTTAGCTAGTTGGGATAGCCAGTCATTTTGAGCTTCAGCGAATTCACCTTGTGAAGCCTCTACCGCTGCCAAAGGTGCACCCCCCTGCTCTGCCAGCCAGCGTTGTGCGTCGTCTAAGCCTTGGGTTTTGAGCCAATCAAGTGCTGCTGCACCATCGGGCATAGCCATCGCAAATAGTCTGCAGCGTGAACGTATGGTGGGTAGCAAGCGGTCGATACGATCCGAAACCAGTAAAAAAACGGTGTCGGGTGGCGGCTCTTCCAAGGTTTTTAATAACGCATTCGCTGAAGGTGCATTTAAGGCTTCGGCGGGATAAAGCAAGATAACTCGTCGACCGGCTCTATGCGTTGATACATTCATGAAGCTAGCAAGTGAACGAATTTGTTCAATGCGGATATCGCGCGAGGGTGTTTTGCTGCTAGCAGATTTTTTTGCGGTGGTGTCTTCGCTATCGTTGGGAGCATCGTCTTCATCTTCCGCATCTAACGCTTCGGGACGTACACGACGATAGTCGGGGTGGCTGTATTGCTCGAACCAGCCGCAGGAAGCACACGTGCCGCATGCGTGGCCATCGACCGACGGTGTTTCACACAGCAAAGAGCGTGCGGCATGTTCTGCAAAATCGACTTTACCTATTCCATTCGGACCATGAATCAATAGCGCGTGCGGCATGCGTTCGCGCATTTGCTGCCAGCGCTGCCAATCGTTTGCCTGCCAAGGATAAAGAAAATCACTCATCCAACTGATCAATCAATTGTTCTAGTTGCTGAGTAACTTTGGCTAGCGGCTGGGTGGAGTCCACTACGCGTATACGGTGAGGAAATTGTGCGGCACGCTGCAGATAAGCATTGCGTACTTTTTCAAAAAAATCGTGTTTTTCGCGTTCAAATTTATCGAGTGTTCGGGTGTTATCTAGACGCGCTCTGGCGACGTCCAGTGGCACGTCGAACAGCAGAGTTAAATGCGGTTGAAAGTCAGCATGAACCCATTGCTCGAGTATGTCGAGTTTGTGCGTCGATAATTCTCGTCCGCCTCCTTGATAGGCAAAGGAGGCATCGGTAAATCGATCCGAAATAACCCAGTCGCCTCGCTCCAATGCCGGCGCAATCAATTTATCGATATGCTCGCGGCGGGAAGCAAACATCAATAGCGCTTCGGTTTCAAGATGCATGGGTTCATGCAATAAAAGTTCGCGTAGGCGCTCGCCTAATGGAGTACCACCCGGCTCGCGCGTAGTAACAACGGTTTTTCCTTTTGCGCGCAGGTATGCAGAGATCGTTTCAACGTGAGTGGATTTACCCGCACCATCGATACCTTCAAATGTAATGAACTTGCCTTTAACCATGAATGCCTGCTAGCTATGCCCTCGGTTATGAATAAGATTACCTGCGCTGATATTTGTTGACGGCATTGTTGTGGTCTTCAAGATTATCTGAAAACTGGCTACTACCATCACCTCTGGCCACAAAATATAAATCTTTACCCGGCGCCGGATTCAATGCTGCATCAATCGCATCTTTGCCAGGTAACGCGATCGGTGTTGGTGGTAATCCGCTGCGTGTATACGTATTGTAGGGTGTGTCAGTCTGCAAATCTTGTTTACGGATGTTGCCATCGAAACGATCACCCATGCCGTAAATGACGGTAGGATCAGTTTGCAGCAACATCCCGCGCCGCATACGGTTCACAAATACGGAGGCGATCTTGGCTCGCTCAGCGGCTTTGCCGGTTTCTTTTTCTACGATCGATGCCATGATCAGCGCCTCGTAGGGATTATCGTAAGGCAAATCAGCAGCGCGATTAGCCCAGGATTGCTTGAGCTTTTTCATCAGCTGTTGGTGTGCTTGTTGGTAGATTGTCAGATCACTGGTGCCGCGCTCAAAGACATAAGTACTGGGATAAAAAATTCCTTCGGGATGAGGAAAGCCCGGCGCGACTTTTTCCAGTAATTGCTCGATAGTTAAATTCGCGCTTTCCTGCTTTAGCCACTTTTGTTTAGATAGCTCGGCGCGCATTTGAAGGAAAGTCCAACCTTCAATAATCGTGAGCGATTCTTTGATGGTGTTGCCGCGTACCAGCTGGTCAAGCAAGCCTATCGGATTGGTGCCAGGCTCAATCCGGTAGCTTCCCGGCTTAATAGCTGCGCCCTTCCCCATGCCTCGCGCCAAAAATTCCATCAACCAGTGGTTTGCAGGTATGTCTTGGGCTTGTACTTGTTTCATGGCCGAGCGCAAGCCACTGCCGGGCGCGATATTGAATTCTATGGACTGACCATTAGGTGCAATTAATGGGTCACGTACCCAATACACCAGAAAGGCGCTGCTAAGGAGCGCTAACAGGACGATCAGTGCTACGAGTTTTTTTATTATTCCCAATGTCGACTCCCTCGCCTTGCTTGGCTGCGCTAGTATTTAAGACTGCGCAGGCTTTTACGGGCCTTTTCAACGCGATTTTCCGCGCGCCTCTATAATCCGTCCCGTAATGATAGCTTCCCACAGGGAATTACACCGAATTCATGGCTGAACCCTCATCAACATGGCTGGATTTTCTGAGTAAGCAAGGTGTGCCGGCTGCTGCCGCCACGGGCTCGGAATCAGCTGTTGTAATGCCTCCCAATCTCTTAGAGCATGGATTTATCAGCCCCTTGACTGACCATGGGATCTTGTCTGTATCTGGCCAAGATGCGATAAATTTTCTTCAAAATCAGCTAACTAACGATCTCGCCAGTCTGGATGAGCACCATGCTCAGCTCTCCGGCTATTGCGCTGCGAATGGTCGCTTGTTGGCGACGGTGCTGCTCTGGAAATCTGGTGAGAGCATCCTGATGCTGTTACCGCACAGTCTGCTGGCCTCATTTCAAAAACGGCTGCAAATGTTTGTGCTGCGCGCCAAAGTGCAGCTGGAGGATGTCAGCTCTTCAATAGTCACTATTGGTTTGGGTGTCACTAAGCAGCATGCCCCCGATCTGGCTGGGCTTCCTGCAAAAGTCTTCGAATTATCAGCATCACTTGATGGCCAGCTGATTCGTATGCCAGATGCTCTTGGGCTTGAGCGCTATCTCTGGATAGGCAGTCAAGAACACGCGACAGAGCTATGGGCTAAGGTGGCAAGCCAAGTCGCTATCGCCTCCCCTGCCGCGTGGCATTGGACGCAAATTCAAGCAGGTCTTCCACAAATTCTTGAGGCCACTCGCGAAAAGTTTGTTCCTCAGATGGTGAATTTCGAATTGATCGGCGGGGTTAATTTCCGCAAAGGTTGTTACCCAGGGCAAGAAATCGTCGCCCGCAGCCAGTATCTCGGTAAGCTAAAAAGACGCATGCAATTGGCCACCGCAAATGCCACTATGGCGTTGCCGGGTACGGAGGTATTTTCTGATGCTGATCCGGGGCAGCCCTGCGGGATGGTGGTTAACGCCGAAATTGGCCCCGATGGACGTTTGGCCTGCTTAGTTGAAATGAAGCTGGAACTTTTAGGCTCGAACATTCATCTTCATAGTTTAGAAGGTCCGCGCATAGAATTTGAAACATTACCTTATTCGCTAGAAGCCGCATCCTGAAATGGATTTGTATGTCTATTATCGCGTGCAAAATCACCACAGCGCAGAGCTACAAGCGCTGGTCATGACTATGCAAAAAAACCTGCGTAATCTGCATGGGCTGAGTTTTTCATTTAAGCGCCGGGTTGAAAAAAATGTGGATTACCAAACCTGGATGGAAATTTATTTTTCTGTGCCAGATAAATTTGCAGATGTATTGGGTCACGCCGTGACCAACGCTGGCTTATTGCGTTTGATTGATGGTGAGCGTCACAACGAAATTTTTGTGGATATGCCTACATGTGCCTGATCGTTTTCGCATGGAAGTTACTACCTACGTGCCCACTCATCATGGCCGCGAATCGGGATGAGTTTTTTAATCGTCCCGCCAAAGCTGCCGACTGGTGGGAAGACTGTCCAGACGTATATGCCGGACGTGATTTACAAGAAGGTGGTACGTGGTTGGGTATTAATCGGCAAGGTCGTTTTGCTGCGCTGACCAATATTCGCAATGGACAGCCACGCCGTGCTGACTTGCGTTCGCGTGGCGAATTGGTTGCTAGTTATTTGGATTCGGAACAAAGCGCCGAGGATTATTTAGCCAAGGTCCAGCAATCAGCGGATCACTACAACGGCTTTAATCTACTGATCGGCGATGGAGAGCAGGTGTTTTGGTTCTCGAATGAGAATAGTTCCAAAGCATTGCAGCTACAGCCTGGCATTTACGGTTTATCGAATGGAAGTTTAGATACCCCATGGCCCAAGGTAGTCAGGGCTAAGGCACAGTTTTCTAGTCTGCTCTGTCAAAGCGCGCCTGATGACGCCTACTTCGACATGCTTTCTGATACGACTCATGCCGCCGACAACCGACTGCCAGACACGGGCGTAAGTTTGGAGTGGGAGCGCCTGTTATCACCTATTTGCATTGAGTCGCCCGACTACGGAACTCGTGCCTCCACGCTTTTGAAAGTGCATGGCGCTGGCAGCGCAGAGTTGCACGAGCGAGTGATTCGCTAAAACAGTTTTGAGTGATGTTAATCCAGCGTTAGGCGCATTAGCCGATGCGGTATATCAGCCTCTAAAAATTCCTCGCCCTCAGCAATGAATCCCTGCTTTTCATAAAAAGATAAGGCATGCGTTTGTGCATGCAGCAGTAAATCTTTGTGACCGTCTTCGCGCGCCTGATGCAAAAGCGCTT
>JBEDHZ010000022.1:19702-20082 GCA_041173845.1 Pseudomonadota bacterium | reverse complement strand
CATACCTTTAAGCAAGTTATTGCGCGCAGTTTTTTTTAGATCAACATCAATATCATCAGCCGTTTCAAAAGCAAAACCTTTGATTTTAACTACTCTAACAAATTCTTCTTTATGTTTAGCGGCCGTATCACGATCTGCTTGTGTTGTTGTCGTAACACGACTTGAATAAAATTTATCCACATAGGCTAGACACACAGGAGTCGGATTTTCTTCGAATTTCACATACTCAGTCCGACTCAATTCATAAATATAGGACCCAAATGATTTAAGAAAATCTCGTGAAAGCTCATGGATGCCTGTATAGAAATAAAAATTACCCAAAAATTGTTCCCTTCTTTCTTTGGAAATTTTTGGATCAGGCTTTACATAGCTCTTAACTT
>JBEDHZ010000022.1:0-19691 GCA_041173845.1 Pseudomonadota bacterium | reverse complement strand
CGACTTAATAGCCGCAAGAGCAGAACGTATAGATTTTTCTGCAGCTTGTCTTTCTTTATTAAAGACACCCACATAAAATTTACCCAGATATCTCGAACAAAGCTGTATTGGGTCTTGCTCGAATTTCTCATATGCTCTATCTGACATCTCCTTAACCACATGCGATTGAAATGCTTTAAAAAATTCAGGTGAAATTTTCGCTAAATTCGCTAACTTACTAAAATCTCTGACAAATTTTTGTCGCTGAAACATACTTTGTTTTTGTTTAATTTCGCGAGTTTTCTCAATTTCCACTTTTTCGAGCATACGAGGAGACAAAGTAGCGGATTCATCATTGATCGTATTACTACTATTTGTAGGTAGCGCTTTTGTAGATTGCAAAGTTTTTGATTTCACCAGCTGACGGCGTCCTACAGCATTTTCTTTCGGTACTTTGCTGATGAACTCTTTTCTTCCGCTTAATACGCTGAGATAACCTCTCATCTTGCTATCAAATTTATCATCCTTAACATCATCTCGACTCAGCATGATGTCGGTGATGAAATTTTCTACCCTATGGGAAAAATACGAATTCATATAGGTATTTAATTTTGCTGAATCAAAATTATGTTCCTCTCCATATTTTTTTATAGAATTTCCCCAGATCATCATATATCCCCGTGTTGATATAAAAGCTATCATCGCTTCTGAACGGAGACTCTTAATTTCTTTCATGTCATTACAATTACTATTTTTTAACCAATGAACCACTGCCAAATCGATTCCCAACATCATCGATTTCCAGACTTGCGGAAGTTGAGAAGTGGCTAAATTTTCATCTTCTCCACAAATCCACAACGCTACTGGATGGATCACAGGATCCATTATATTTTTTATTTTTTCGGATTCTTGCATTTCCTTAGGTCTCATTCCCTTAGATGCTGACTCCATCGATGGAGCAACAGAAAGATAATTTTTCTGCACTGTTTTTCTCAACTCATTACATTCTGGCGTGTTAAATACTTCTTCAGCCAATGGTTGAAGAAATTTTTCTATGAGATTGATGGATTCAATGGTCTCACCATTACTCGCTGTGAAGTTCAGTACTTTCAATCCCCCTCTGAGGAATGGCACACCTTGACTAAATTTAGTCGCTGGCAATGTAAAACTTGCAGTCTGCACTTCAACCATTAAATACCCCAATGCGGCTGGGTCGATAATTCCATGAACTATCGCGGCATCAAGAATCTTTTGGGAAGTGGCACTCAATTTAGTCGCAGGCACACCCTTTTCATTACTCACAACCGGTGTAGCACCGCGCGCACTCGCAGGTACGTTGCTAGTTGAAACCGGCGGCGTCTGCGAGCTAGGCGTCTGTGGGATAGGTGGCAACGAGCGTGCAGGTGGTGTAGACGGTGGCGCAGACGAGGCAGCTTGGCCAGGTGTATTGGTATTGGACTTCGTTGTGCCACTACTAGAATTCGACTGTTTCGCATCGCTAGTGTGCGGTGACGTTGTCCTGTGCGAGCCGAGAGCGCTCAAGGAGTCCGGACTCACCGGCGGGCGACCTTTCAGGGTTGCAGTTCCGGAACCGACCAAATTTAGTGATGGAACCTTCACTCTGCCGGTGCTGGAACCGGCTTTACCCTTAGGCGCCGTATCCGCTTGTTTGCTTGATGATTTTTGTTGATCATCCTGTGGGGATTTTTCTTTGGGCTGCTTCTGGGCGGGTTGCTCGTCCGCGCCTTGCCCGTGTTTTTCCCAATCGTCTTTAGAAAACCCCGTATCGCCAGAAGGCTGCGGCTGTTTTGCTTCTGTTTTTTGATTAAGTTGCGGGGGCTGCGATTTAGCGGCTTGTTCGGTGGCCTTAGTATCCTTCTCAGGCTGGGGATTCGTATCTTGTTGATTAAGTGCTAGGTTAGTACTGGAATTTTCTCTGCTAATTGTGGGGCGACTCATGATTGACCTCGTAATGGACGGATAGGTTCTTGGTTTAAATAGCTAACTGACAAAAGTCCGTAACCCATTAATTTGGTCGGTTCCGTAATTCGACGATCAGATTCGAGTGAAACCGATTTATTCAGCGATTTATGACGCGCCAGCACAACTGTGCGAAACAAAATCAAGTGAATCAGCGGCTTAGCATCGGCCCACTTCTCGAGAAATTTCTCGTTTTATTTATGCCGCGATTTATTACTAATTCGTTAATCGCGAGGCTTTGCTTGACTAATCCGGGACCCGGAACCTATATTGCTGACCGAACGGTTAGTAATTCATTGCCCCACCATGCCTCACGCTGAAATCAAATCCAAACCTCGCTGGGAACGGCGCAAAGACGCGCGACCGCAGGAAGTACTTGCTGCAGCGCTGGACTTGTTCGTAGAACGTGGGTATGCCGCAACCCGACTCGATGA
Source organism: Pseudomonadota bacterium (assembly GCA_041173845.1). GTDB lineage: Bacteria > Pseudomonadota > Gammaproteobacteria > Burkholderiales > Burkholderiaceae_D > Pernthalerella. Next base: position 17,298 of record JBEDHZ010000022.1, on the reverse strand, counting down.
CGTGGCGGCGCGCGCTGGCGTATCAAAAGGCACGCTGTATCTCTATTTCGAAAACAAAGAAGAATTATTCAAAGAGGTAGTACGCGCCAATTTAGTATCCGCACTGGCTGAGGCGGAAGATTACGTAAGCCACTACACAGGAAAAAGTCGCGATCTTTTACGCGGATTTATTTTGCGTTGGTGGAAGCATGTGGGTGAAACCAAGCTCTCAGGCATTTCAAAATTAATGATGGCGGAGTCAGGTAATTTTCCTGATGTGGCGCGCTTTTATCACGAAGAAGTTATTCAACGCAGTAATGCATTAATCATTGGCATGCTGGAACGCGGTATCGCGCGCGGCGAATTCCGGCCTATCGATACCGTCAACGCCAATCTGGTGATTGTGGCCCCGGTGGTGATGCTGATGATGTGGAAACATTCCTTTCATTCCTGCCGCCTCGAGCCCATTTCCGCACCGGAGTATCTGGATTGTTTTCTTGATTTGTTATTGAACGGCCTGCAATCAACAGCTGACTCAACTCCTGTCACTCAATCGCTTAATTAAAAATGTCTAAAAGTATGCGACGTCGAATTATTCTTATAGTGATCTTGGTGATCATCATCGCGGGTGGCGTAACTTGGACGCTGAAACAAAAATCTGCCGTCAAACCTGCGCCTGTTGCCGCTCCCATAGCATTGGCAGCGCCTACTTTAGAGTTCTTACCTTCAGAAATTTTTACTGCCAAACCTCTGGACATTCAACAAACGCTATCGCTCTCGGGAGCACTGCGTGCAGTTGATATATCCAGCGTGAAAGCGCGTGTTGCAGCGGAAGTACGCGAAATTCCTGTTCGTGAAGGCGATGCAGTCCGTGCCGGACAAATCGTAGCCAGAATGGATGTCACTGAATTTCAGGCGCGCGTTGATCAGGCACGCGGCACGCTAAACGCTGCGCGTGCTCAACTTGATATAGCCACTAAAAATCGCGATAACAATCGGGCCTTGGTTGAAAAAGGTTTCATCTCTAAAAATGCGTTTGATAACTCGGCCAGTCAGTACGCCACCGCAGAAGCCAATGTAGAGGCCGCCAAAGGTGCGCTCGATGTAGTGCAAAAATTAGTCAACGACACAGTAATTCGATCACCCATTGCTGGCGTAGTTGCGATGCGCTATGTGCAAGCAGGTGAAAAAGTATCAGCTGACAATAAATTGCTCGATATCGTTAATCTGCAAAAAATGGAATTGGAAGCTGCTGTTCCCACCAATGACATTACTAACGTCGCTATCGGCCAACGAGTCACGCTACGTATCGAAGGTTTACCGCAAACGATAGAAGGCAAAGTCGTGCGAATTAATCCGGCGACGCAATCAGGTTCGCGCTCAGTATTGGTGTATGTGCAGATCGCTAATCCACAAAACCAACTACGCTCCGGCATGTTCGCTGAGGCGCAACTCATATTAAAAACTAAGACTGGCGTATTGGCGCTGCCGCAGAATGCGATCCGCAAAGATGGCAACGGAACGTACGTCTATGTGGTTGAAGGCGGTGTCTTAGCTCGCAAACCGGTGACTATCGGCATGAGCGGCCGCACTAGCGATGACTATATGACTGAAGTCTTATCAGGCATCGATTTTGGTACTCAAGTCGTTGGCACCGATATGGGTAGCCTGCAGCCCGGTACCCACGTGCGCATTAACGCTCCTAGTAAATAAAAGGTTCTGATCCATGTGGTTCACTCGCATCAGTATTGGTAACCCCGTACTCGCCACCATGATGATGGTGGCGTTTGTGGTGCTAGGCCTGTTTTCCTATCAACGCTTGCGAGTCGATCAGTTTCCTGATGTGACTTTTCCTATTGTGGTGGTACAGACGGATTATCCCGGTGCCGCACCTGAAACGGTAGAGAGCGACATCACTCGCAAAGTCGAAGAAGCGGTGAATACCATTAACGGTATCAACAGCCTGACTTCGCGTTCCTACGAAGGTCAGTCGATTGTCATCATTGAATTTGTGTTGACCGTTGATCCGGCTCAAGCCGCGCAAGATGTACGCGAAAAAGTAGCGTTGATTAAATCAGCGTTTCGCAAAGAAGTGAAAGAGCCTCGCGTAACGCGCTTTGATCCGGCCGACCGACCTATTTTTTCAGTCGCAGTCATGAATGATGCGCAGAAAAGTCGCTACACCATGCGCGAGCTGACCACGATCGCGGATCAACTAGTTAAAAAGCGTCTGGAAAATGTACGCGGCGTGGGATCGATCTCACTCGTTGGTGGCGTTAAACGTGAAATTCAAATTTACGTCAAACCTGCAGAGATGCAAGCGTTGAATATCAGCATGGATCAGGTGCTGAATGCGGTTCGCAATGAAAATCAAGAACTGCCTGCAGGTGCGGTACGCGCGATTGCAAATGAACAAATGGTGCAAGTACAAGGTCGCCTGAAACGCCCAGAAGACTTCGAACGCATTGTTGTTGTTAAACGTGGTGGGAATGCGGTCTTACTCGGACAAATTGCCCGAGTGGTCGATAGCCAACAAGAGCAAGAGAGTTTGGCCATGTTTAATGGTCAGCGCACCTTAGCGCTCGACATCATTAAAGCGCAAGGACAAAACACGATCGAAGTAGCGGATGGCTTAAAAAAAGTAATAAAAGAGTTGCAGCCCACGTTAGATGCTCTGCACCCGGGCGTGAAGGTCGAAGTCATCAAAGATGGTTCACGGCAGATACGTGTTGGTGTTGAAAATGTACGCCGTACATTGATTGAAGGCGCTTTGCTCACCATCCTGATCGTATTTTTATTTTTAAATTCATGGCGATCGACTGTCATTACTGGCTTAACACTGCCGGTCTCATTGATCGGTACGTTTTTATTCATGGATATGTTTGGCTTCACCATCAACATGATCACACTGATGGCGCTGTCATTATGCGTAGGCTTATTAATTGATGATGCGATTGTGGTACGCGAAAATATTGTGCGCCATGCAGGCATGAAGGTGAATGGGCGTTTCAAGCAACCACGCGAAGCTGCCTTAGAAGGCACGCATGAAATTGGTTTGGCGGTACTCGCCACCACGTTTTCTATTGTTGCGGTGTTTATACCGGTAGGCTTCATGGGCGGCATCATCGGTCGCTTCTTCCATCAGTTTGGCATTACGGTCGCTGCAGCTGTGCTGATATCGATGTTTGTTTCATTCACGCTGGATCCGATGCTCTCTTCTATCTGGCACGACCCTGAAGTGCATGGACAACATGGTCCACGACAAGGATGGTACGCACACACTATCGGTCGCGTACTCGCGCAGTTCGATAAATTAGTGCAATGGTTCTCTCGTAAGTATCAAGTCGCTTTGACGTGGTCGCTCAAGCATCGAGTTGCCACACTCGTTTTGGCGATAGTGACTTTTTTTGCAGGCTTAGCGATACCTGCCTCGGGACTCATTGGCAGTGAATTCGTGCCACAAGCGGATTATTCAGAAACGGGTGTGATCTTTTATACGCCAGTGGGATCATCGCTGGAATTCACGGAAAGTAAAGCGCGCCAAGTCGAAACGGCATTACGTGCTTTGCCTGAAGTGCGCGATCTCTACACGACGATTAATACCGGCACCTTGCAAGGCAAAAATTATGCGACGGTATATGCACGACTGGTGCCGCGCAGCGAGCGTCAACGCACCACCAAACAATTGAATCAGCCTTTGCGTGAACAGTTGATGAAAATTCCCGGTATCACGGTGACTCACGTAGGAGCACTCGATGGGGTGGGCGGCGATAACAAACAATTACGCTTATCTATTCTCGGACCGGATCTCAAGCAATTAGCAAAAATTTCGGATGAAGTGAAATCTAAAATGGCTGCGATGCAAGGCGTGGTGGATCTCGATTCGAATTTAAAACCGAATAAGCCCAGCATCTGGATAGAACCGCACCGTGAAGCGGCGGCTGATTTAGGTATTGGTGTTGCACAGATTGGTAATGCGTTGCGTCCATTACTCGCCGGTGATCCGGTGGTTGGTTGGCGTGCGCCCGATGATGAAACTTATGATGTCACTGTTCGATTAGCTCCTTCCGAGCGTACTAACATCGCTGATCTTTCTCGTCTCATGTTAGCCAGCACACAAATGAATAGTGACGGCACACCGATGATGGTGCCCTTGCGCCAAGTAGCCAGCATTACCCCAGCTTCGGGCGCTAACCAGATTAATCGTCGCGACCTGAATCGCGAAGTGGAACTCTCTGCCAATGTAGTGGGACGTTCAGCGGGTCAAGTCAGTGCTGAGGTGAAAAAAGTTTTAGAAGGAATGAACTGGCAACCGGGTTATCGCTTTCAAGTGGGCGGCGCAACTAAAAATATGCAGGAATCGTTTGGTTACGCTTTGTCGGCACTCTTATTAGCGATCATTTTTATTTACATGATTCTGGCATCGCAATTCGCCAGCTTCCTGCAACCGATCGCCATTATGTCGGCGTTACCATTGACGTTGATTGGTGTCTTCCTTTCACTGATGTTTTTCCGGTCGACCTTGAATTTATTTTCTATCATTGGCTTTGTGATGCTGATGGGCTTAGTAACCAAGAACGCAATCTTGCTGGTTGATTTTGCCAATCAAGCGCGCAAAGAAGGTATGGAACGTAATGCCGCGCTACTGGAAGCAGCTCATGTGCGTCTGCGCCCGATTTTAATGACCACCTTAGCGATGGTGTTTGGCATGGTGCCGCTCGCGCTAGGTTTAGCCGAAGGTTCTGAGCAGCGCGCACCTATGGGTCAGGCGGTGATTGGTGGAATTATCACCTCGTCGATTTTGACCTTAGTGGTGGTTCCAGTGATCTACACCTGGCTCGATGATTTTGCTGTGTGGGCACGTGCGCGCTTCTTGCCAGCGCAGGAAGATAGCTAAATGCTCAGTTTTTCTAAGCTTGATTTAATAGCAAAAAATAATCACTCCGTTTGATAAAATGTCACACCTTCTTCGCTAACCCCATTGATGAAATCTAGCCTGACAGCCATGAACTTAGAACAAGCACGCGTGAACATGATAGAGCAGCAAATCCGTACCTGGGATGTACTCAATCAACAGGTTTTACAAACGCTGGTGGCGGTACGTCGTGAAGCCTTCGTTCCAGCGGCCTATCAATCGTTGGCTTTTTTTGATACTGAAATTCCACTCCCCGGCGGCGAAAATATGCTGTCGCCAAAAATGGAAGCGCGCTTATTGCAAGAAGCCGCTATCAGTGATGATGAATCCGTACTCGAAATCGGCGCAGGATCGGGTTATATGGCGGCCTTGCTTGCTCATCATGCGCGACATGTGACTACGATTGAAATTCTTCCTGAACTTAAACAATTGGCAGAGAAAAATTTAGCGAACTACGGTATCGCTAACGTTAACGTTGAGCTCGGAGATGGCGCACATGGTTGGGCGGGTGCGGGTCATCGCTCTGCACCTTGGGATGTGATCGTCATTTCTGGTGCGTTGCCCGTGTTACCGCAAGTTTTTCGCGAGCAGCTGCGAGTCGGTGGACGTTTGCTTGCAGTAATTGGTGAAGCACCAGTGATGTCGGCATGTCTGGTGACCCGCACTAAAGATGATGCCTGGGATAAGCGCACGCTATTTGAAACCTGCATTACGCCTTTGCATAATGCTGAAACGCCTTCCGCGTTTCACTTTTGATTGCGGCTAGTCGCTATGAATCATTTATCGGCTCCCGAACTGGCTCACTGGCTAGCTGATTCTGAACGCAAAGCTCCGCTGCTACTTGATGTGCGTGAGCCGTGGGAATTCGAAACTTGTCATATTCCTGGCTCAGTGTTGATGCCTATGTCTAGCATACCTGCGAGACAAGAAGAATTAGATCCAGAGCTAGCCATCATTTGTATTTGTCATCATGGCGCTCGTAGTATGCAAGTGGCTGCATTTTTAGAGCGCGCAGGTTTTAATGATGTCACTAACCTGACAGGCGGCGTACACGGTTGGGCTGTGCAAGTCGATTCCAACATGCCTACGTATTAAAGCCAGACCAAAATTCACGGGAAAAGAAAATGCAACGAACTCAATTAGCTTCATTAATCGCCGGTATATGTTTGGCTATCGACGCTCAAGCGATGACACTGCTCGAAGCTTTCAACGCAGCGCAGGCCTACGATAGCCAGCTTGCTAGTGCGCGTGGAGCACGCGATGCGGCCCAAGAAAAATCGACGCAAGGATTTGCCGGATTGCTACCCAACGTATCCGCCACTGCAAATATGAATCGTATTAGTGCTCATGTCATGACGACTGGGATTGACCGCACTGTGGACTACACCCAGGAAATTTATCAGCTACAGCTTCGTCAGCCTATCTACAATCGAAATAATTTCGACGTCTACGAACAAAGTAAATTGCAAGTGACCGCAGGTGAAATTCAATACGAACAAGCTAGAAACGATTTGGCCCTACGCGTAGCACAAGCGTATTTTGATGTGCTGGCATCTCAAGATGTGATTTCATTTATTCGCGCACAAAAAGCAGCTATTACCGAGCAACTTGAATCAGCCAAACGAAATTTCGAAGTAGGTACAGCAACCATCACTGATACCCATGAAGCGCAGGCGCGATTTGATTTGGCGATCGCGCAAGAAATCGCTGCTCAAAATGATTTAGAAGTTAAACGGAACGCATTCGCCGTAGTGACAGGTCAATTGCCACCCGAACTCAAAAGTCTGCGTGCCGGTGTAAAACTCAGCAGCCCCGAGCCATCCAGTATGGATAAGTGGGTGCAAAGTGCTGAGGCTGGTAATTTCGGTGTGGTGGCTCAATCCTTGGTAGCTGAAATCGCCAAGCTTGAAATCCGTCGTAATCGCTCTGGTCATTTGCCCACACTCGATGCAGTTGCCATTCAAAGCCAACGTAAAGATCTCACTCTTACCAGCCCCACCACCACCAACACCTCTGCACTTGGACTTCAATTAACGATCCCGCTGTTTGCTGGATTCTTAACCACCAGCCGAGTACGTGAAGCGATAGCCCTTGAAAATCAAGCAAGAGCTGATCTGGACACAGCAAAACGCACCGCAATGCAAAATGCTCGTGCGGCTTATCTCGGCGTGCAAAGTGGACTATCGCAAATACGCGCACTCGAAGCGGCTGAAGTCTCGAGTAATTCGGCACTGGAATCAAACAAACTAGGCTACGACGTCGGCGTACGCATCAATATTGATGTGCTGAATGCGCAGCAGCAGTTGTACTCAACTCGTCGCGATCTGGCCAAGGCGCGTTACGACACACTGATCAACGGATTGCGCCTAAAAGCGGCCGCTGGCACCCTCGGCGAAGTGGATTTAGCCGAATTGAATGCCTTGCTTGATATGCGTTGATTGACCTTAACAAAACAAGCACTTAAACAATTCAAAAGCTTGTGTTTCACACTAGGTTATTTTGCCTTGTTAGCCCTGAAAACGCGGCTTAGCCTTCGCAGAAATCGCTATACTGAGCACTGATAAAAAGAACGGTCATGCAGATCTTATTTGCGTGACCGTCACTCGCTCATGAGAGGGACTTTGTGGCATGGAGTCCTGACGATATCTCTGAGTTTTCATTTTGTAATTCTTTAATGATCATCAGCGTTTGGCAGATGGCATTTTTTGATTGGCTTGACAACATGAATCTAACGTCGCGCGCATTTATTCCCTCCGCCCTTTTACTTTTGCTGCTGAGTGCTTGCGGCGACAAAAAAGCAGCCGCACCCGCTGGTGGAGGCGCTCCACCACCAGCCAATGTCGGCGTAATGACGGTGGCACCGGAAGACGTCGCTAACACCACTGAATTACCAGGTCGAATTGAAGCGGTTCGCAATGCAGAAGTTCGCGCCCGTGTGGGTGGCATTGTGCAAAAACGTTTGTTTGGCGAGGGTAGTGAAGTTCGTGCAGGTGCGGTGCTATATCAGATTGATCCCGCACCATTTCAAGCTGCCTACAGCAGCGCTGAAGCCGCACTGGCTCGCGCTGATGCGAATTTGGGTCAAGCGACAACGCGCTTAAATCGCTATCGCGGTCTGGTTGAGAGTAATGCCATCAGCAAGCAAGAATTTGATGATGCGCAGAGCTCACAAAAACTCGCCGCCGCGGATGTCGCTGCGGCCAAAGCGGTATTGGACAATGCGCGCTTGAATCTTTCTTACTCTACGATCACCGCACCGATCGCCGGACGAATCGGGCGCACGCTGGTGACTGAAGGCGCACTCGTTACGGCGAACGACACTACAGCCCTCGCAGTGATACAGCAGCTCGATCCGATTTATGTGACGCTGACTCAATCAAGTGTTGAACTTTCTCAGTTGCGTGAAAAAATTGCGCAATCAGGCCAACGCGGCACCAAAGTCAAACTGACCTTGTTGACTGAAGATGGCAAACCTTATGCGCATACAGGTCAGTTTCTGTTTTCAGAAACCACGGTTGATCCTTCATCGAGCTCGGTAATTTTGCGTGCACAATTTCCTAACCCTGAACGCTCACTACTGCCAGGTATGTATGTTCGTGTGCAGCTAGAGCAAGGCGTCCGTGCCGGTACTATCACCGTGCCTCAACAAGCGGTGATGCGTACCGCTGATGGATCGATTGTGATGAGCGTCGATGCTGAAGGCAAAGTGACTCCGAAGCCAGTAAAAACCGGTGGTGCCTATGGCACGCGCTGGATCATTACTTCCGGATTGAATGCGGGTGATCAAATCATTGTCGAGGGATTGCAAAAAGCCAAACCAGGCGCGACTGTCAAAGCAAATCCTTGGCAACCTGCTGGAGCTGCAGCACCGAATGGATCAGGCTCGCCTGCCACTGCAGCACCAGAAAAGAAATAAGGACGCTTCACCATGGCAAAGTTCTTTATCGATCGCCCGGTCTTTGCCTGGGTCATCGCGTTGTTCATCCTACTGGCAGGGCTATTGGCGATTCCTAATCTGCCTGTTTCTCAGTATCCGCAAATTGCACCGCCCACCATCATAGTCAATTCCTCCTACCCAGGTGCTTCTGCTCAAACGGTGGATGAAAGCGTCACCAGTCTGATCGAGCAAGAGATGAATGGTGCGGAAAACATGCTCTACATAGAATCGCAGAGCCAAGCCGATGGTCAGTCATCGGTGAATGTGACGTTCCGCAATGGCACCAATCCTGAGTTAGCAGCTGTCGATGTTCAAAATCGTCTGAAGCGGATTGAAGCGCGACTGCCACAAGCCGTGGTTCAGCAAGGCGTGACAATCACACGGGCACGCAGTAACTTGCTGCTGTTCGTTAGCCTCGTCTCTACTGAAGGTAAACAATCGTCGGTTGCGTTGGGTGATTACTTAGCACGTAACGTGATCAATGAAATTAAGCGTATCCCTGGTGTAGGTGTAGCACAGTTGTTTGGTACAGAACGCGCGATGCGTATTTGGGCCGACCCCGACAAACTACTCGGATACAAACTCACTCCTGCCGATGTAGTGAACGCCATACGTGCACAGAATGCGCAATTTTCAGCGGGTATTTTGGGTGACCTTCCCGCGCCTAGTTCACAGCGTATCGCCACATCGATTGTCGTCACCGGCCAGTTGTCGACGATTGAAGAATTCGGCAACATCGTGCTGCGCGCAACCCCTGGTGGTGCGACGGTTCGTATTCGCGATATCGGTCGCGTTGAAGTCGCTGGTCAATCCTATGGATTTGCGGCTCGACTGAATGGTAAAGAGACCGCTGCAGTTGGCGTACAACTTACACCGACTGCTAATGCGCTTGAAACTGCCAAGCTGGTGCGCGCGAAAATGATCGAGCTGAAAAAGTATTTTCCGCCCGGTGTTGATTATGTCATTCCCTACGACACCTCTTTGTTCATTCAAATTTCTATTGAAGAGGTTGTCAAAACTCTGCTCGAAGCGGTATTGCTCGTATTTTTAGTCATGCTGCTGTTCTTGCAAAGTCTGCGCTACACATTGATTCCAGCGATTGTGGTTCCAGTCTCGTTGATGGGCACCTTCGCCACGATGTCTTTCTTTGGCTATTCAATCAATGTACTGACTATGTTTGGTATGGTGCTTGCGATTGGTATTCTGGTCGATGATGCGATTGTGGTGGTTGAAAACGTAGAACGCATCATGAGCGAAGAAGGCTTATCACCGCGCGACGCCACCATCAAAGCGATGACGCAAATTACTGGCGCGATTGTCGGTATTACCGCAGTGCTGATCGCCGTGTTTGTACCAATGGCTTTCTTCACAGGTTCGGTCGGCGCGATTTACCGCCAGTTTTCTATGTCGATGGTATCGGCAATGGTGTTCTCAGCCATCATGGCGCTGACACTCACACCAGCCCTGTGCGCAACGGTGCTCAAACCGATAGACCCTGAACATCACGAACGCAAAGGATTTTTTGGTGCGTTCAACCGACTCTTTAAGCGCACCACAAACAGCTATCAGACAGGCGTCGCAAAAATACTCAAGTCAACGCTGCGCTACATGGTTTTATATGGCGTGATTATCGCTGCAGTGGTGTGGATGGCGATACGCATGCCAACCTCATTTTTACCGGCAGAAGATCAAGGTTATTTGCTCGCGAACGTGCAGCTGCCGCCTGGCGCAAGTACGGGGCGAACGCTCAACGTAATGGAACAAGCCGAACAATATTTCAGTAAACAACCCGGCGTACAAGCGGTCGTATCGGTAATGGGATTCAGCTTCTCCGGTAATGGTCAGAATGGTGGTTTGTTGTTCGTACCACTGAATGACTGGAAAGAACGCGCGAGTCCTGAACTGAGTTCACAAAGTATTGCCACTAAAGCCTTGTCGCTGATGGGCACCATACGCGATGCGATTGTATTTACAGTCAACCCTCCGGCTATTCGCGAATTAGGTAATGCAACGGGCTTTTCGCTACGACTACAAGATCGTGCAGGACTAGGTCATGATGCTTTACTCGCTGCGCGTAATCAATTGCTGGGCATGCTTTCAAAAAGTCCATTGATCAAAGGCGCACGACCCGAAGGTATGGAAGATTCGCCTCAACTAAAACTTGAGATAGATCGCGACAAAGCCAATGCACTAGGCGTTGATCTTTCAGATATCAACGCGACTTTATCGGGTACGTTTGGATCAATTTACGTGAATGATTTTCCAAATGTGGGAAGACAACAGCGTGTGATTTTGCAAGCAGCTCCGGAAAAACGTTTGCGTCCAGAAGATCTCGATAAGCTGCATGTGAAAAACGCTCAGGGAGCGATGGTTCCCCTCTCTGCATTTATGCGTAGTCAGTGGATTAACGGCGCCGTGCAACTGGTACGTTTCAATGGTTATCCTGCGATGAAGATTCAAGGTGATGCCGCTCCCGGTGCATCATCCGGTGATGCGCTGGCTGAAGTCGAACGCATGGTGGCGCAACTGCCGACGGGCATAGGCTTTGAATGGGCAGGACAATCCTTTGAAGAGAAGGCTGCAGGTTCCACTGCCACTGCACTGTTTGTACTCTCATTGCTTGCCGTCTTTTTGGTACTGGCCGCTCTGTATGAAAGTACATCGATACCGGTGGCTGTGCTGCTCGTGGTTCCGCTCGGTGTATTAGGTGCAGTGTCGTTTACGATTTTCCGCGAGATGCCCAACGATGTGTACTTTAAAGTGGGTCTGATCGCCATCATCGGCTTGTCCGCTAAAAATGCGATCTTGATTATCGAATTCGCCAAAGATCTACAAGCCGGTGGCATGGATCTGATCGAAGCAACGCTTACCGCTGTCAAACTTCGCTTTAGACCGATCATCATGACATCACTGGCATTCATACTAGGTGTATTGCCTTTGGTACTCGCCAGTGGTGCTGGCTCAGCCAGCCAACGTGCGATTGGCACAGGGGTTATGGGCGGCATGATCACGGCGACGGTACTTGCCGTATTTTTTGTACCTGTATTTTTTGTGGTGATTCGACGCATATTCAAAGGCAGCGAACGCCAACGTAAACTATACGCAGCTAACTTGCATCAAAACGAGGCACAACAATGACAAAAAAACTGCTGGTGGTCGTCGCCGGAGTATTTTCACTCTCTGGTTGCCAGATCATGCCCACGTTTATCAAACCTACGGCACCGGTTCCAAATAGCTACCCAGCCAGCGATAGCAGTTCGGCTAAACCGATTGCTGACACAGGCTGGAATGACTTCTTTCAGAATCCGGATTTGCGTGAAGCAATCAGCACTGCTTTAAAAAATAATCGCGATCTAAAAACGGCTGTGTTGCAGATAGAAGAGGCGCGCGCATTGTATGGTATTCAACGCGCAGACCAACTACCCACTATTAATGCTACCGGTGGCGTCAACACATCACGTCAGCTACTAGCCGGCACCATGCGTGAAAGTACTGCCTATCAGGCAGGCATAGGTTTATCTGCATTTGAACTCGATTTTTTCGGGCGCGTGAAAAATCTTTCTTCTGCCGCTTTATCACAATATCTTGCCACTGAAGAAGCGCGACGCGCGATACAAATTTCATTAGTCGGTGAAGTCGCCAAGGCCTGGTTAATCGAACGCGCTCTAGCAGAGCAAATTACCCTCGCAGAACGCACGCTCAAAGGTCGTGAATCATCACGCGATCTGGTGAGAAAACGTTTAGATGCAGGTATCACCAATGCGATGGAGTTTCAGCAAAGTGAAACATTGGTCTATTCGGCTAAAGTCGTCTTACTAGGCCTGCGTCGTCAACATGCGATAGCCGTCAATGCACTGACATTGCTCACTGGTTCGAATGTAAAACTTCCAACGCAAACCGCGACACTGTCAACCCAAGTTATTACGGCTGATATTGGCGCTGGACTTCCGTCTGATTTACTAGAACGTCGCCCCGACATACGCGCTGCTGAACAACGACTGCGTGCGACTCAAGCGAATATTGCTGCGGCACGCGCCGCATTTTTCCCGCGCATTTCGCTCACCACCGGATATGGCTTTGCCAGTAATGATCTCGGTGGATTATTTGATGGTGGATCACGCGCTTGGAATTTTTTTCCACAAATCACTTTGCCTATTTTTGATAATGGCCGTAACAAAGCCAGCCTAAATCTGGCAGAAATACGCAGCGACATAGCGATCACGAATTATGAAAAAACGATTCAAGTCGCATTCCGTGAAGTTGCCGATGCCTTATCAGCACGCGCCACATTAACGGAAGAGATCGAAGCGCAAACCGCCTTTAGAAATGCACAAGCTGAGCGACTGACTCTAGCGCGCGCACGCTACGAAAATGGTATTTCAAGTTATCTAGATCTTTTGGACGCTGAGCGCGAGTTATTCACGGCAGAACAAGCACTGGTTCAATCACAACTACTGCGCTTAACCAATGCGGTTGATTTATATCGTTCACTCGGTGGTGGTTTTAGCGAACCAGAAAAACAATAAGCGATCGTTAGAGCGGGATTAAAAATGCCAGTCAACCGACTGGCATTTTTTTGATCGTTACTTTAATTGAGGCGATAACAACTTAAGGGTTCGCGCGGTTGCGCCTTGATGTTGGACGCAAAACTGAATCGCCACCTTGGACATCGCTTGATAGTCGTTAGATGTCGCATCCATTTGGCTCACGCTAGAAAAAACATGCTGCGCATCAGGAACACGGATAGCAGCACCCACTGTAATAGCATCCGCAGTCACTTGTTTAAAATTAAACGTATGCGGACCTACTAATACAGGTTTGCCACAAGACAGAGCCTCAATCAGATTTTGTCCGCCTAGGGGTAATAAACTGCCGCCAATAAAAGACACATCACACGCGGCATAGTAGGCGAACATCTCACCCATAGTATCGCCTAGCAGTATCTGAGTGCTTGCAGGCACATTCTCTGACGTCAGTTGTGAACGTCGCTGCCAGCGCAAGCCTCGTGCTTCGAGCATGCGCTCTACTTCATCAAAACGTTGCGGATGACGTGGCACCATGATCAGCAACACACGGGGATCAAGCGTCGCCGCCATATAGGCATCGAGTAACAGCGCTTCCTCGCCCTCGCGCGTACTAGCACACAACAAAACGAGACGATCACCAATTTGCTGACGCCACTGATGACCCATCGTCAGCATTGCTTCCGGTGGAGTGATGTCGAATTTGAGACTACCAGCTACGATGATCGTTTGCGCTCCTAGTGTGTGCAAACGTTCCGCATCGGCCTGTGTTTGTGCAATCACACAGTTAATCTTACGCAACGCATCACCAAGCAAGCCGCCAAACCACTGCGCCCGTTTAAGTGAGCGCGCGGATAAACGCGCATTAATCAATGCGATGGGGATGCCCGCTTTGCTGCATGAATCGATTAATGAGGGCCACACTTCTGTTTCCATCAACACGCAAAGGCTGGGGTTAATTTTGGAAATGAAGCGCTGCGTCAAACTCAATGTGTCATAAGGAATATAGGACTGAGAGACGCGTGGCTCGCTACCAAACAAAGCAGCGCCGGTCGCACGACCGGTGGGAGTCATATGCGTTAACAACACATGGTGCTGCGGGTATTTTTTGAGTAAGGCATGAATCAGTGGTTCTGCAGCGCGCGTTTCACCGACAGAAACTGCATGCACCCAAATCAATGGTGATGAAAAAGCAGCGTTAGCTAGAGTCAGGCGCTCAGAAATATGCTGCCGGTAACCGGCTTCTTTACGCCCACGCCACCATAGCCTGATTAACACTAAAGGCAGCGCAAGCCACCAGCAGACAGAATAAAAACGGAGTGACAAAGCGATCATTAAGCCTGAAATGGCAGCACTGCATCCGGCTTGACTGTGTGAATTGCCTGAGCCAATGACTGCTGTATACGTTTGAGTGCTGTTTCATTTTCAGCTTCAAAACGCAACACAAGTACTGGCGTCGTGTTTGATGCACGCACCAAACCAAAACCGTCACTGTATTCAACACGTACACCATCGATCGTTAACACTTGCTCTGATCCAGGCCAGCTAATTTCTTTTTGCAAGCGCGTTACGAGTTGATGATTTTCACCTTCGGCGCACTGTATTTGTAATTCAGGGGTTGAAATCGATTGCGGCAGGGCATTCAGTGTTGCATTCGGATCTGCCAGCTTGCTTAAAATTTCTAACAGACGCGCACCAGCATATAAACCATCATCAAATCCATACCAGCGATCTTTAAAGAATACGTGACCGCTCATCTCACCACCCAAAGGCGCTTGCGTTTCTTTCATACGCGCTTTGACTAGGGAATGACCCGTCTTACCCATCAACGGCTCACCACCCGCTGCTTTGACCACCGCTGCCACGTGTTTACTGCATTTGACGTCATACAAGATTGGAGCGCCGGGATTACGCGACAACACTTCCTGCGCGAACAGCATCAGCTGACGATCAGGGAAAATAATTTGACCATCTTTAGTGACAACACCCAAACGATCACCATCACCATCAAAGGCTAACCCAAGCTCAGCATCGGTCGTGGCGAGTGTGTGAATTAAATCTTGTAGATTTTCAGGATGCGCAGGATCGGGATGATGATTTGGGAAATTACCATCGACCTCACAAAATAATTCGATGACGTCACAACCCATGCCACGATACAAATCACCGGCGACGGCACCCGCAACGCCGTTACCGCAATCAATGGCGATTTTCATCGGACGCGAAATTTTTACATCACTAATAATTCGTTCGAGATACGCAGCACGAATATCGTGTTCGCGATAACTACCTGCACCCTGAGAAAAACGATGCGCGAGTATGCGCTGATACAACTGCTGTATGGTTTCACCATAAATGGCATCGCCTGCGAGCACCATTTTAAAACCATTGTAATCGGGGGGATTATGGCTACCCGTGACCATAATTCCGCTCGCCGCACCCAGAGCGTAGGTCGCGAAATACAGCATGGGTGTGGCGACCATACCCACATCAATCACATTCACACCAGTGGATTGCAAGCCTTCAGCTAGCGCTGCCGATAGCGAGGGGCCAGACAAACGGCCATCGCGACCGATAACCACGGTCTTCTCATTTTTTTCTAAGGCTGCACTACCAAAGGACTGACCAATCTGACGCGCAATGCTGGTATCCAGCGTTTTATCCAATACACCTCGTATGTCATACGCCTTAAAAATACCGGGAGTCAACGATGCGTTGCTTGCGTTGTTATTTACCATGATGTCAGTTAGCTTTAAGTAATTGAGGCGCCTCAGTAGGAATACGCTGCAGACACTCGCCGAGTGCAGCATCCCACGCGGGCAAAGTCGCAAATGTTTGTTCGAATTTATCCGTATTCATGACAGAATTTTTCGGCCTCACCGCTGGCGTAGGATAGTCTGCGGTGGTTATAGGGTGAAGCTTGGGTTTTTGTTGTATCAATGAATGCGCGAAAATTTTTTCTGCAAAACCAAACCAGCTTGTTTGTCCACGCGAACACAGATGATAAATACCGCTCACATGCTCGGCTGCGGCTAAATCTGGAAATTTTTTGATGATGCTTGCGGTAGCTTCAGCAATAGTAACGCTCCACGTAGGAGCACCTATCTGATCATTGACAATAGAAAGCTCTGGTCTAGTCTGTGCGAGACGCAGCATGGTGAGTAAAAAATTCTTGCCATGTAATCCATAAACCCAACTGGTGCGCAAAATCAGATGAGGCAAACCAACAGCAGCAATCGCTTGCTCGCCAGCCAGTTTGCTTCGGCCATAAGCAGATAAAGGTCCAGTCGCATCCGTTTCTAACCATGCACCTGATTTGCCGCCGTCATATACATAATCGGTCGAGTAATGAATAAGGCTCGCACCAAGACGCTTGGCTTCTTCTGCCATCACACCGGGTGCCTCGGCATTAATGCGGTAGGCCATCGCTTCATCAGTCTCAGCCAAATCAACAGCGGTATACGCAGCTGCATTCACAATGAGATTTGGGCGAATAGTTCGAATCACTTCTCGCATCGAATCTAGATTGGATAAATCCAACTGCGAGCGATCTAAGGTGACGATCTCACCCAAACCGACTAAGGCGTGCTGCAATGCGCCGCCTACTTGACCATTACGGCCGGTGACGAGAATTTTCATGCAAATACTTCAGCAGACGCGAGAGGTACTCCCGCTTTATCTTTAACGGACAACAGAGGTTCTTGCTGCAAAGGCCAATCTATACCCAGCGCCGGGTCATTCCAGAGCAAAGAACGCTCGTATTGAGGTGCGTAATAATCGGTGGTCTTGTATAAAAATTCTGCGCTATCGCTAGTCACTAAAAAACCATGAGCAAAGCCGGGCGGCACCCAGAACTGTCTATGGTTTTCAGCTGACAAAATGACGGATACTGATTGTCCAAATGTTGGTGAACTGCGGCGCAGATCCACGCACACATCAAATAC
>JBEDHZ010000021.1:0-14519 GCA_041173845.1 Pseudomonadota bacterium | reverse complement strand
TGCGCCTTCTACGGCAAGTTCCGTCGCTCCTATCGCAGATTACAAAATCATTCGACGTAATGGGGCGGTGGTGGGCTTCGAGCCTTCCAAAATTTCAATCGCCATGACTAAGGCCTTTCTAGCTGTAAACGGCGGGCAAGGTGCGGCTTCCGCGCGAGTGCGTGAATTAGTCGAGCAATTAACTGTGGGTGTGGTGTCGGTGTTGATGCGTCGTCAGCCTTCCGGTGGTACGTTTCACATCGAAGATGTCCAAGATCAGGTTGAACTTGCGCTGATGCGTTCCGGCGAGCACGACGTTGCTCGAGCCTATGTTTTGTATCGCGCGAAGCGGCAAGAAGAGCGCGCTCAGCAGCAAGCCGCTAAACCCTCCGAAGCGCGAGATCAGGCGTTGCATATTTTGGTCGATGGTCAGCGCCAACCGTTGGACATGGACCGTCTGCAGGCGATGATCACATCGGCCTGCATCGGTTTAGAAAAACACGTTGATGCAGATGCCATCGTGAGCGAGACGGTACGTAATCTCTATGATGGTGTGCCGGTTGAAGAGTTGTACAAGTCTTCGATTCTTGCTGCGCGCGCTCTTATGGAAAAAGATCCTGCATATAGTCAGGTGACAGCGCGTTTACTCATGCACACTATTCGCAAAGAAGTGTTTGGTGCGGAAGTGGCGCAAGCGGATGCTAAGCAGCATTACATCGACTACTTCCCTAAATTCATCAAGAAAGGCATCGATGCCGACTTGTTGGATTCTAAGCTCGCACAATTTGATTTGAAGAAGCTCGCTAAGTCATTAGTCGCTGAGCGTGATCTTCAGTTCGGCTATCTCGGTCTGCAAACGTTGTATGACCGTTATTTCTTACACATTGGAGGAACGCGTATCGAAATGCCTCAGGCATTTTATATGCGTGTTGCTATGGGCCTGGCGCTTAACGAGATCGACCGTGAAGCGCGAGCGATCGAGTTCTATAACTTGCTCTCGACCTTTGATTTCATGAGTTCGACGCCAACCCTCTTTAACTCGGGTACGCTGCGCTCCCAGCTATCTTCTTGCTATCTGACTACCGTCTCCGATGATTTAGATGGTATCTATGAAGCGATCAAAGAAAATGCGCTGCTAGCGAAGTATGCGGGTGGACTGGGTAATGACTGGACTCCAGTGCGCGCACTCGGTGCTCACATTAAAGGTACAAACGGCAAATCGCAGGGCGTTGTTCCATTTTTGAAGGTGGTTAACGATACCGCTGTAGCGGTTAACCAAGGTGGAAAACGCAAAGGTGCGGTATGCGCGTATCTGGAAACTTGGCACCTGGATGTGGAAGAGTTCCTCGAGCTGCGCAAAAACACCGGTGATGACCGTCGTCGTACGCACGACATGAACACAGCGAACTGGATTCCTGATTTGTTCATGAAGCGCGTGATGGAGAAGGGTGAGTGGACTTTGTTTTCGCCTTCTGACGTCGAAGATCTGCACGACAAGTTTGGTAAGCAATTCGAAACAGCCTATCTTTCCTATGAGGCGAAAGCGGCGAGTGGTGAGCTCAAACTATTTAAGAAAGTGCAGGCGCTTGATTTGTGGCGCAAGATGCTTTCTATGCTGTTTGAGACTGGCCATCCATGGATCACGTTTAAAGATCCATGCAATATCCGTTCACCTCAGCAGCACGTTGGCGTTGTACACAGCTCCAATTTATGTACCGAGATTACGCTCAACACCAATGATTCCGAAATCGCGGTGTGTAATTTGGGTTCAGTGAATCTGCCAGCGCATATGAAAGATGGCAAGCTCGACCACGAAAAGCTGCATGCGACCATACGTACAGCGATGCGTATGCTTGATAACGTGATTGATATTAATTACTACGCAGTAAAAAAAGCGCGCGATTCTAACTTGCGTCATCGTCCGGTGGGTATGGGCATCATGGGTTTCCAGGATTGCTTGCATGTTATGCGCATACCGTATGCCTCAAAAGAAGCCGTTGAATTTGCTGACCGTTCTATGGAAGCCGTTTGCTATTACGCTTATATGGCATCGACTGAATTGGCGGAAGAGCGCGGAACGTATAGTTCGTATCGCGGCTCACTGTGGGATAGAGGGATTTTGCCGCAGGATTCCTTGAAGCTGCTCGCTGAGGAGCGTGGTGGTTATCTTGAAGTCGACACATCAGAAACGATGGACTGGGCAAGTTTGCGCGCCCGTATTAAGCAGTACGGCATGCGTAATTCAAATTGCGTGGCGATTGCGCCAACCGCCACGATTTCGAACATCATTGGTGTGTCTGCTTGTATTGAACCTACGTATCAAAACCTGTATGTGAAATCGAATCTCTCGGGTGAGTTCACCGAGATCAATGAATATCTGGTTCGTGATCTCAAGACACGTGGTTTGTGGGATGAAGTGATGGTCGCCGATCTTA
The DNA here is from genome assembly GCA_041173845.1 of Pseudomonadota bacterium. Lineage (GTDB taxonomy): Bacteria > Pseudomonadota > Gammaproteobacteria > Burkholderiales > Burkholderiaceae_D > Pernthalerella. Next base: position 12,105 of record JBEDHZ010000021.1, on the reverse strand, counting down.
AATATTTTGATGGCAGTTTGGCGCGCATCGATCGTATTCCACAAGACCTTCGTGATCTGTACGCCACCGCGTTTGAAGTTGATCCTAGCTGGTTGGTTGAAGCGGCTTCGCGTCGTCAGAAATGGATTGATCAGGCTCAGTCGCTGAATATCTATATGGCTGGTGCATCAGGCAAGAGGCTTGATGAGACTTATAAGCTGGCTTGGTTACGCGGCCTGAAGACGACGTATTACTTGCGCACTATGGGCGCCACGCATGCCGAAAAATCCACCAGCAAGACGGGCGCTTTGAATGCCGTATCGGCTGATATGCCTACGGCAGCCAGTGCTTCTCAAGCTGAAGCGGACGGTCCAGCCTGCATGATGAGACCAGGTGATCCTGGTTTTGATGAGTGCGAGGCTTGTCAGTAAAAAAGTCGGGTTGGTTAGATTAGCTTTGATCTATCTAGCCAACCCTGCAGCAGCTTACGACTGTGTAACGAAAAAGATTTAAGAAACTAAGGATAACCACATGCTCTCTTGGGATGAAGAAACCGCTTCACGTGCATCAGCACAGCCTCGTCCACACCTTCAAGCGGTACCTAGCGTGCCGCAGTTTTCGACGCATGCGGACGCTCCGCTTAACCCGGGTATCCTTGCTCGTTCCGAGCCGCCAGTCGATACCGCTCAGCGCGTGCAGGCAGCTGATAAACGTATTATTAATGGTCAGACTGATGTGAATCAGCTCGTGCCTTTCAAATACAAGTGGGCATGGGACAAATATCTGGCGGGTTGCGCAAACCATTGGATGCCGCAAGAAATCAACATGCAGCGTGATATCGAATTGTGGAAAAACCCAAATGGTTTGACCGAAGACGAACGCCGTTTGGTTAAGCGCAATCTGGGCTTTTTCGTGACCGCTGACTCGCTGGCTGCCAACAACATTGTGCTCGGTACCTATCGTCATATTACTGCCCCTGAATGCCGTCAGTATTTGCTGCGACAGGCTTTTGAAGAAGCGATTCATACCCACGCTTATCAATACATCGTTGAGTCTCTGGGTCTGGAAGAAAGCGAGATATTCAATGCCTATAATGAGGTCAAATCTATCCGCGATAAGGATCAGTTCCTGATCCCCTTCATTGATACCCTGACAGATCCGGCCTTCACCACGGGCACCACGGAGAACGATCAGAAATTATTGAAGTCTTTGATTGTCTTTGCCTGCCTGATGGAAGGTCTGTTCTTTTACGTCGGCTTCACTCAGATTTTGGCACTAGGCCGTCAGAACAAGATGATGGGTGCGGCCGAGCAGTACCAGTACATACTGCGTGATGAGTCCATGCACTGCAATTTCGGGATCGATTTGATCAACACGATCAAGCTGGAAAACCCTCATCTGTGGACTGCTGCATTCAAAGAAGAGATTAAGGCGCTATTTTTAGAAGCAGTAGAGTTGGAATATCGCTACGCAGAGGATACAATGCCGCGTGGCGTGCTTGGATTAAATGCGCCGATGTTTAAAGGCTACTTGCGTTTTATCGCAAATCGTCGTTCGCAGCAGATCGGTTTGGAGGCGCTGTTTCCTCAGGAAGAGAATCCTTTCCCGTGGATGAGCGAGATGATCGACCTGAAGAAAGAACGTAACTTCTTTGAGACTAGAGTCATTGAATACCAGACAGGCGGAGCCTTAAGCTGGGAATGATGCAGTCTCTGTAAAAGCAGAATAGCTAAGAGCAGAAAGGTGACCACCTGATTTGATGGACAGTATTGGGCCCTATCGATTGTTTATGAGTAGTCCTTTCTGCCTGAGTGAGATGGGTTGGGACGTGTGCCCTTCACAAAACGGGATCATCTTTTTGTAAATGTATTTGAGCGCCGGCCTTTTGGCCGGCGTTTTTTTTGGTTAGCGTCGTGCGGTTGTGATTTAACCGGTGAGCTTTGGCCTGTTTCTAGCGTGAGATCAGGTTACATGGCTGTGTAAGAGTTAAATTAATTCGTTGCGACTCATTCTGAACTTCGCTTCTCGCGAAGCGAAGCTCAGTGTGTACCCCATTCATTAGCGCAAACCCCATGTTGGTTTGCGCCATTGAATAATCCGCTTGGCCCTTCAGGTCCAGACGGGTTTCCCTTTTGTACCTTGTGACATTTGATCACGTGAAGGAGAAAGAAATGGCAACAGCCAAGAAGAAAACCGCAGCCAAAAAGAAGCCGGCTGCCAAAAAGAAGCCGGTAGCAAAGAAGGCGCTGGCCAAGAAGAAGGTCGTAGCGAAGAAAGCTGTCAAAAAAGTCGCTAAGAAAGCCGTTGCGAAGAAAAAGCCAGCAGCTAAAAAGGCCGTAAAAAAAGTCGCTAAAAAAGCGGTCGCTAAGAAAAAGCCAGCGGCTAAAAAGACGGCAAAAAAAGTAGTTAAGAAAGCCGTTGCGAAGAAAAAGCCAGCGGCTAAGAAGGCTGTGAAAAAAGCAGTTGCTAAGAAAGTAGTCGCAAAGAAAAAGCCCGCCGCAAAGAAGGCGGTAGCAAAGAAGGTCGTAGCGAAAAAGGCGGCTCCCCAAAAGGCAGCTCCTAAAAAGCCTGTTGTGCACAAACCAGCACACGCTCCAGCTCCGGCACCCGCCTCAGCATCGACCTTGAAGACCATACTCAGTCCAGCTGCCGCTTGGCCTTTTCCTACCGGCGTGCGTCCCTGATTTGCTGAGTAGAGCGAGTATCAGTCGACAAAATCCCGCAGCAGACTCAGGATCTGCCGCGGGATTTTTCTAGTCTGCTTTGATGGTTTATCGAGCAGCGATCTTTTTCAGATTAAAACCAGATTGTTAGGGTGAACTTTGGTTGCCAACATCGTTAGTCTGATCATTGATACGGTGTCGACCTTATTAGCTGGGGTCTTACTGCTACGTTTTTGGATGCAGGCAGTGCGAGTTCGCCCACCGTTCTCGCTTGGGCAATTCATGTTTCGGACGACAGATTGGCTAGTGCTACCACTGCGTCGCGTATTGCCGGGGCTGGGTGGCTTTGACTGGGCTAGCTTGGTAGGCGGATTACTGGTTGCGCTGCTGTCAGTGGCCATTGAGCTTGGTGTGCGATCTGCATTTGCAGTTGAGCCCTGGCTCATGCTGTCATTGCACGCATTGATACATTGGGTGGTTTATGGCTTTATTGGCCTCTTATTCCTAGAGGTCATTTTCAGTTGGGTTAATCCCGATGCGCCGCTTGCTCCTATCGTGCGAGCCTTGAATCAGCCGCTGATGCGGCCTTTGCGTCGCTTCATTCCGCCAATAGCAGGGGTTGATCTTTCGCCTATCCTAGCGTTTTTGATGCTAAGAGTCGTTTTGTTTGTCAGCGATAGTTTGCTGCTCGGCTTGATCTGATGGAGCGTCCATGGTGTAGCCGTCATGGAGAGTGTTTGCGTATCGCTGTTCATGTACAACCCAACGCTTCACGAACAGAAATTTCTGGCTTAGTCGAAGGCGCACTGAAGATTAGGCTGCATGCACCACCCGTTGATGGCAAAGCGAACGAGGCACTGACACACTTCATCGCCGAGCGACTGAAGGTGGCCAAAAGAGACGTTAACGTGACCCGCGGACACAGCAGCCGACAGAAATTACTCGAGGTGCGTACTGAGATGACTCTCGAGCAGATCGAAGCTCTACTCAGCTAACGATTCAGAGATTGTTCGATCGCATTCGATTAAACAATCTCTGTAGCTTCATTTATCAAAAGTTATAGCCGAATTCTTTGTGGAAGCGTTCTTGAATGTCTGCGAGAGTAGGTGTGTGGTTTTGCCCCCCTTGGCTAGCAATTTTGATTGAGCCCATGAGTGAAGACAAGCGACCGATAGTCATCCAATCCATTTCGTGGGTCAATCCGTATAGCATGCCGGCGCGGAAAGCATCACCACAACCGGTGGGATCAACCACCTGATCAACGCGAACGACAGGAATATCAAACCGCTCATTGCTGGTATAAATCTCAGCACCTTGTTCACCCCGTGTAACGATGAGCGCTGATACACGTTCAGCCACCTGCTCGAGCGAAAGTCCGGTACGTTCAGTCAATAATTCAGCTTCGTAGTCATTCACTGCAACATAGGTTGCCAGTTCGATGAAATGCGTCAGTTCTTCACCGCTAAACATAGGTAAGCCCTGACCTGGATCAAAGATAAACGGCACACCAAGACGCGCGCAATCTTCCGCGTGTTCGATCATGCCATCACGACCATCGGGTGCAACGATCGCTATTTTTACTTTGCCGGCATCTTGAATTTTATTTAGGTGCGAGCTACCCATGGCGCCCGGATGGAAAGCAGTAATCTGATTACTATCTGCATCCGTCGTGATGAAGGCCTGTGCCGTATACGCATCGTCGATATGCCGAATGCAGCGGCGGCTAATACCTAATTTATCTAAGCGATCAACATACGAGTCACCATCTTTGCCAAGAGTGGCCATGATGAGAGGATCACCATTCAATAGTTTTAAGTTGTAGGCGATGTTGCCAGCGCAGCCACCGAATTCTCTGCGTATGCCGGGAACCAGGAAGGCGACGTTGATCTTGTGCAGTTGATCGGCTAACAGCGCTTCAGAAAAACGTCCGTGAAAAGACATAATGGTGTCGAAGGCCATCGAGCCGCAGATCAGTGAAGTCATGATATTTTGATTATTGGTTTTGAAGCTGTCTCGATTTAAAGATCAGATCGTGTTGAAATTATGGGTAAAACAAGATGACGCTAAAACCGCCAGGAGATTCACCGCTCAATTCGAAGTTGATTTGAATCTCTTGTTCGGCATGCGCGGCAATGCCCTTTTTGATCTCGGCAGCGCGGAGATAATTGAGCGGGTTAAATACTTTGCGAACCAAGACCTGTCCAACATCGGTTTTTAATTCAAGATCGAGTAAGGGCCAAGCTTGAACCGTATCAGCCTGATTACGAATGAGTGCGGTTAAGGTGAATTGTCCTGGGTGATCTGTTACTGGTTGCAGCTGACTTGATTCCAGCGAAATCAAATCAATGTGCTCAGGCAGCCGCACTTGGCAGCCAACGCGTGAACACAAGGCGCGCACATAACGTCCCGCTTCTGGCGAACGTGCGGCAATCTCGGCGCGGTAAAAATACCCTAGCTGAATAATCAAAGCGACTAAAAGAAAGGGTATGCCAAACCAGAGTACCCATTTCCAGGTGTTTGCGTTTTGCTCGCGCCTCCTGGCTTCTTCGACAAACGAAGGTGTGGGCGTTGCCATCATGGGAGGAGATTCGGTACGGAGCTCCGCTTCTTCGGGTGCGCTCCATGGTTTACTCTGCAAATCAGAAATCGCCTTCGATAGAGCGTCCAGCTCGTCTTGCATAGTCGAGGGTGGAGTAGGTTGATTTTGATTTGCGCGTAATGAGCCAAAATCAACCAAGGTCATTCGCCCTTCGAGATCTTCCGTACTGAGTGTTTCTTCTGCTGGTATATCCTCGGCACCGTGCAGCAATTGCTCGCGGCCATTAAATGATTCACGGCAGGCGCCGCAGCGAACCATGCCGTCCCGCAGCTCGAGCTGAGGGGGCGTGACGCGAAAGCGTGTTTGGCAATGGGGGCAGCGGGTAGCAAGCATGACGCGCTATCTTAATCTATTGCAAGGTTTTCAAGGGAACCTGCAAGCGCGACCCAGCCTTCGAACTCAGCACTGACCGACAGCTGAATATAGTTTTTGTAGCAAGCGATGACTTCGTCGGCCTGGCGTGCCAATACACCGGAGAGCACCAGCCAGCCGCCCTTGGCGACTCGGCCACAGAGCATAGGGGCCATGACTTTTAGCGGGCCAGACAAAATATTCGCTACCACTACGTCATAGCGCTGGCCTTGACGAGCAGTCGCAAAGTCTTCGGGCAGAAAAAAAGTAACGTCGCATTGATTGCGCTCGGCATTTTCACGCGCAGACACAATCGCTTGCGGGTCAATATCAATGCCGTCGACAGGATGTGCTCCGACCTTGTTGGCTAGCATCGCCAAAATACCCGAGCCGCAACCGTAATCGAGCACCGATTGAGGTGAGCGCAGGTTCTCTTCCAGCCATTCCATGCAGAGTTTAGTGGTGGGGTGACTGCCGGTTCCGAAGGCGAGTCCGGGATCGAGTTCTAAAATTAAAGCATCCGGATTGGGAGCGTCATGCCAGCTGGGTACCACCCAGATATTTTTCCCTATATGTATAGGTTCAAATTGCGATTGAGTTAGTCGTACCCAATCCTGGTCAGCCACTGAGCGCAATTTAAAAGGTAGCACCGTGCTGAAATCGCACATCGCACAAGCTTGGTGGACAAGTTCTGCAGCGTCGTCGCTGGCATTGATGAGCGCCACCACGCGACTACTTTCCCATGCGTGTTCGGTAGGTTCCATGCCGGGCTCGCCGAACAAGGGTTGTTCAGCGTCCGTACCTTCGTTCGCATCTTCTACCGATACCGATAAAGCGCCGGCTTCAATCAATGCATCCGATACAAGCTCAGCCTGTTGACGCGGCACTTCAAGGACGATTTCTGTCCAGCTCATCGTAGCCGCTTATTTTTTGTTCGCAAGTTTCTGCTCTAAGTAGTGGATGTTGGTTCCACCCTCAGCAAAGCGCGCATCTTCCATCAACTCGCGGTGCAAAGGAATATTGGTTTGTATACCTTCAACGACCATCTCAGATAAGGCAATCTGCATCCGTCGAATAGCTTGGTCGCGCGTAGCGCCATAAGCGATCACTTTACCCACCATAGAATCATAGTTCGGTGGCACGTAGTAACCCGCATAGGCATGTGAATCAACGCGTATCCCAGGTCCTCCGGGGGCATGCCATGATTGGATGCGCCCTGGAGAGGGTGTAAATTTAAAGGGATCTTCTGCATTGATACGGCATTCAATCGCATGTCCCGTCAGAACAATATCTTTTTGACGGTAACGTAATTTTTCGCCAGAAGCGATGCGTATTTGCTCTTGTACTAGGTCGATGCCGGTAATCATTTCTGTCACCGGATGCTCGACTTGAATACGCGTGTTCATTTCGATGAAATAAAACTCACCGGCTTCGTAAAGAAATTCAAAGGTACCCGCACCCCGATAGCCAATCTTGCGACAAGCTTCGGCGCAACGATCGCCAATTTTTTCAATCAGCTTGCGTGGAATGCCTGGCGCAGGCGCTTCTTCAATAACTTTTTGGTGTCGGCGTTGCATAGAGCAGTCGCGCTCACCCAGCCAGACCGCATTTTTGAATTCATCAGCTAATACCTGGATTTCCACGTGTCGTGGATTCTCCAGATATTTTTCCATGTAGACCTCGGGATTACTAAACGCTGCACCAGCTTCTGCTTTGGTCATGGTGACTGCGTTTAGTAGCGCTGCTTCTGTATGCACCACACGCATACCGCGACCACCACCACCACCAGCAGCCTTAATAATGACCGGGTAACCGATACGGCGCGCCGTCTGAATAATAATTTTTGGATCATCCGGCAGCGCACCTTCGGATCCGGGCACGCAAGGAACCCCCGCTTTGATCATCGCCTGCTTAGCCGAGACTTTATCGCCCATCAAGCGAATGGAATCGGGGCGAGGCCCGATAAAGACAAAACCTGATTGCTCAACTCGTTCAGCGAAGTCGGCGTTTTCAGATAAAAATCCATAGCCGGGATGGATGGCTTCGGCATCAGTAACCTCGGCGGCGCTGATGATTGCGGGCATAGACAAATAACTTTGGGCCGAGGCGGCCGGGCCTATGCAGACCGACTCATCTGATAGTTTTACGTACTTCGCTTCACGATCAGCCTCGGAGTGCACGACTACCGTCTTGATGCCCATTTCACGGCATGCACGCTGAATGCGCAATGCGATTTCGCCACGATTTGCGATGAGAATTTTTTCAAACATAAACGACTAGCCCTTTGTCGACGCCAGCTTGGCGTTATCGTCTGCTATCCAGGGATTTCGGCCGCGCCCGTGGGCGCGGGTTGCGAAATTAACCAATGATGAACAATGGTTGACCAAATTCGACCGGCTGACCGTTCTCAACCAATATTTGCTTGATCACGCCAGCGGCATCCGTCTCGATCTCGTTGAGCAGCTTCATTGCTTCAATGATGCAGACAGTTTCGCCCTGCTTCACGCTCGAGCCAATTTCCACAAAAGGAGCAGCTCCGGGTGCGGATGAGCGATAAAAAGTTCCGACCATCGGCGACTTGACCACATGCCCTGCGGGTTCTGCTGCTGCAGCAGGAACAGGGTCAGCGGCGGCGTGAGTCACGGCAGACGCCGCGACGGGTGCGGCTGCGACAGCCGGTGCCTGCATCATCACCATCTGGTTTTGACCTGCGGGTGCTCCCTTGACGATCTTGACCTTGCTTTCGCCCTCAGTCACCTCCAGTTCGGAGATGCCAGATTCTGCGACCAGATCGATTAAGGTTTTGAGCTTTCGTAAATCCATTCGATGTCCGTTAGCGAGTTAATTGTGAGGCGGCAAACTACCCCAAGAGCCTGGGGTGATACAGATAGTTGCCGCAGGATAAATGCTAAATGGGCCCTAATTATAGCTTTTTAATGGCAAATTCGATGGCGATGCGATATCCGTCAACGCCGAAGCCACAAATCACGCCTTCTGCGACGCCCGATACATAGGATTGATGCCGGAAGGCTTCGCGCTTATGCACGTTTGAAATGTGGACCTCGATCACGGGTAGATTGACCCCGGCCAGTGCATCCCGTAACGCCACACTAGTGTGTGTCAGACCCGCCGGATTAATCACGATAGCATCGATACCTTCAGCTTTGGCCGCATGAATTCGATCAATCAAAGCTCCTTCATGGTTGCTCTGAAAACAAATCAGGCGTGCTCCAGCCTCTTCCGCCACGCGTCGCGACTGCTCCTCAATTTCTGCCAGCGTGGTTGCCCCATATACTTCAGGCTCTCTGGTGCCTAGCAAATTAAGGTTGGGGCCATTCAGTAGAATGAGGTTTTTTGCCATTTTTAGGCGGGAATTTGGCGAAGAAGGCTGCATTTTCGCGCCAAAAGACTTTTGAGGCAAGCTCAAATAATTATTGAATTTATAGCCTTTTCCCAAGCAAGGCTATACCTGCCCGTAATCCGTGAGGGTGGTGGGCGGGCGGCCGCAAGAGCGTCTATAAATTGGCTAAGTCAGCCTTCACCTGAATCATGTTCAAACGGCCAAGATATGTTTGGCGAACGCGACCTTCGGCATCGAGTAAAACCGTAAAGGGTAAGCCGCCAGCTTGATTGCCGAGTGCACGGGCGATTTCCGTGCCCTCCATGCCGGCCACAAGGATGGGATAACTAATTTGGAATTTTTTTGTGAATTGCTGAATATTAGAGGGTGAATCAACACCGATGCCTACAATTTGCAGGTTTTTAATTCCAGATGAGTTTTGCAGGTCGACCAGTTCCGGCATCTCCTCCACACAGGGTGGGCACCAGGTAGCCCAGAAATTCACCAGTAAGACTTTGCCACGCCATTCCGACAATGCATGGGTTTGTCCTTGAGTGTCAGGGAGATTCGCTTTCATGAGCGACTCTACTGCCGGGTTGTCGGATTTAACAGAAGGCTGCTTTTTAAATGAAACATAAGCGCCAAAGACAGCAGATAGGATGGCGATAGCAACAAAAACCAGGATTTTTTTATTCATTCTGTGGAGTTCTCTTTAATTAGTGCGCGCACGGCATTCAAATCAGCTTTTTCTATCTTTCGGTTGCCGGCCGATTTGGCGATCTGGCGTTGATCATCTTGTTCGTAAAGGGTGAGATGCACCGCTTCTCCCTTCCAGAGCAGCGATAAGATTTCTAGCGAGCGGCCAGCGTGAAGAAAATGATTGGCCTCCGAAACCTCGTAATTAACCCCTTGATTCAATAAGAAAACAGCAACATCTTTGCTGCTCTCGGCGAACAATTGAATATGAATATCGGAATGCTCGCTGGCGGTGCCATTCAGCACTGCTCCGGTCAGGTAAGGTGAAAAATCACGTAATTTTTCCATCATCTCCAGCGCGATCAATCGCAGGTGTTGCAAGTGTTCTGCATGTTCTTCGCCAAAGAATAACGCTTGATATTCACGGACCTCAGCCTCAATTTCAGCATTGTCAGGTAGCACATCACCAGGAATTTTTTGACTACCCAAGATCATCTTGGCCGCTTTTCGCTTGGCGGTTCCATAGTCCGCGCCATCCTCTGCAATCATTCGTGCCGCCGCCGCCGCTATTTCGGCGCGCAACGCCTGTGCATCGCTGGGATAGTTAATTTTCATTGAGGACTCTGGGGGAGGGGTGGAGTAGTAAACATTTGGCGCGCTAACGCAGAAGACTAACCGAGAAGCTTCTGAATGGCATTTCCTATCTGGCAGGGTCGGGTAAAATCCGTAGATTACCTTGACCTGTTCATCCATGCATATTCACATTCTTGGCATTTGCGGCACCTTCATGGGTGGCCTTGCAGTTTTGGCGAAAGAGGCCGGACATAAAGTAACGGGTTGCGATGCGAATGTGTATCCGCCCATGAGTACGCAATTGCGTGCGCAAGGTATCGAACTTATCGAGGGTTACGGACAGCATCAGCTGAGTCTGCAACCCGATCTTTACGTGGTGGGTAATGTCGTCTCGCGCGGTAACTCGCTGATGGAGACGATTATGAATCGTGGCCTGCCTTATATGTCAGGCCCGCAATGGATGGGCGAATACATACTGCACGATAAGTGGGTATTAGCCGTCGCCGGCACGCACGGTAAAACGACCACCGCTTCGATGCTAGCCTGGATACTCGAACAGGCTGGCTACAACCCTGGCTTTCTCATTGGCGGTGTGCCCTTGAATTTTGGTATTTCTGCCCGATTAGGTGGAACAACCGCCGAGGCTCCGTTTTTTGTTATCGAAGCTGACGAATACGACACCGCCTTTTTCGACAAGCGCAGCAAATTCATTCACTACCGTCCGCGCACGACCATACTGAATAATCTTGAATACGATCACGCTGATATTTTTCCTGACTTAGCAGCGATCGAAACGCAGTTTCATCACCTAATCCGTACAGTACCTGCTATCGGTCGAATCATCGCTAATGGTGCCGAGGAATCGCTCAAGCGAGTTGTGGCGCGGGGCTGCTGGAGTGAAGTTGAATGGTTTAACGATGCGAGTCCAGAGAGCTGGGGCATGGTTGAACACGATGACGGTCGCTTCGATGTTTATCACAAGGGGCAACGACAGGGAACCGTGAATTGGTATCTCACTGGCGCTCACAATCGATGGAATGCAGTCGCTGCGATCGCTGCAGCTCGACATACCGGAGTACCGCCTGCGCAAGCGATTGATTCCTTATCGACTTTCCAAAACGTAAAGCGCCGTATGGAAGTGCGTGGTGTCGTTAACAACATTACCGTGATTGATGATTTCGCCCATCACCCAACGGCGATTGCGACAACTGTCGAAGGCTTGCGTCGTAAGTTAGGTCATTCGCGCATCCTTGCTGTGCTTGAGCCACGCTCAAATACGATGAAGCTGGGCACAATGAAAAGTGCACTGCCGGGCAGTTTGTCTGAGGCCGATTTGGTATTTGGATTTGGTGCAAAAGGAGAAGGCAAAGAGGCGTTAGGCTGGGATCTTGCAGCCGCCCTTGCACCGTTAGGAGAGAAGGCGCGCGCGTTCGATGATTTATCGACTCTGGTAGAAGCCGTGGCGTCGGCCGCCAAGCCGGGCGATTCTATTCTTGTGATGAGCAATGGTGGTTTTGGTGGCATTCATCAAAAATTGCTCGATGCGCTGCAATCGCCTGTGCGTTCTTAGTTTCCCTGATCGTACTGAATGGTTTTCTATTTGCATGGATTTCGTTCGTCGCCGCGGTCATTCAAAGCCCGTCTGTTGCAGGACTATTTCCAATCGATAGATCAAGCAGATAAATTCCTTTGTCCACAACTGCCCGTGTCACCGAAAGAGGCGATGCAGTTGGCCCGTACGCTGTGTACACGCATCGATGTCAGCGAACTTGTACTCATCGGCTCATCACTCGGTGGTTATTACGCAACGGCATTGGCTGAAGAGCTTTCCTGTAAAGCGGTATTGCTGAATCCAGCCATTACCCCGGCACGTGATTTACAAAAACACATAGGTACTCAAACGG
>JBEDHZ010000020.1:0-14816 GCA_041173845.1 Pseudomonadota bacterium | reverse complement strand
ATTTCGCGAAATACATTATATTGACAAATAAACTGTAAGTAAATATAATGTGTTCAGATTAATTATTTGCTCGGAGCTGACAATGGTTGCGAATTCATCCCCACACGTCCATGGAATTTTCGATCCGGGTACTTGGACGGTCACGTATGTGGTTTACGCAAAAGAGGGCTCCGCGTGCACCATTATCGACCCAGTTCTGGACTACGACCCCAAATCGGGTCGCACCCGAACGGATACAGCCGATAAGTTGATCAAGTTTGTTGAAGAAAAAAAATTGCAGGTGGAGTGGATACTCGAGACTCACGCACATGCCGATCACATTACGGCGGCTGCCTATCTAAAGCAAAAGCTGGGTGGCAAAACAGCGATTGGCGACCATATACCGGTGGTGCAAAAAGTATTTAAAGGGATTTTTAATCTCGAATCTGATTTCGCCACGGATGGTTCGCAGTTTGATCATCTATTGAAGGATGGCGAGGAATTTCATTTCGGTGATTTGACCGGTGCTACGTTGTTTGTGCCGGGTCATACGCCGGCATGTGTGGCTTACCAGATTGGCGATGCAGTATTTGTGGGTGACACCATGTTTATGCCGGATGTGGGTACTGCGCGTTGTGATTTTCCCGGCGGTGATGCCAAGGTGCTGTATGGATCCGTAAAAAAGATTCTCAGCTTGCCAGAAAAAACTCGACTCTTCATGTGTCATGACTATCCACCGAACGACAGAGCGGTAGCGTTTGAAACGACGGTAGCCGAGCAACGCCAGAAAAATATTCATGTGCATGACGGCATAACAGAAGCTGAGTTTGTAAAAATGCGTACTCAGCGCGATGCCACACTAGAAATGCCGGTACTGATTTTGCCTTCCGTACAGGTGAATATTCGTGCAGGTCAGATGCCACCGAAAGATGACAACGGTGTCGCCTATCTGAAAATACCGGTGAATGCTCTTTAAAGACGCTTTGCTTTGATAATAAAAAAAGCCCGCGCTATATGCGCGGGCTTTTTATTTAAGCGTGTACTTCTTACAGGCCGCCGTTTTGCTGTGCAACCATCATGTACAGCATAGGAATCGACAACATGGTGTTGAAGCGCGAAGTCAGCATCGCTAAACGCGCAGCAGCTGCTTTTTCTTCAGGCTCCACAGTAACAATACCCAATGCTTTTTTCTGATTTGGCCAGATGATGAACCACACATTAAATGCCATCAGCAGCGCAATCCACATACCGATACCAATCGCGTGAACTGGCTGGCGCAGACCCAATGCATCGGCCAAATAGCCATTCATCCATGCGACCAACAAGCCAGTCGCGACGGTAGCCAGAGCGGCGTAGCGGAACCAGAACAGAGCGGTTGGCGCGATGACTTTACCAATCGCAGGCTTTTGCTCGTCTGGGATCTTAGGCATCGATGGAATTTGTACAAAGTTGAAGTACCAAAGCAGACCAATCCACATGATGCCCGACACTACGTGTAACCAGCGCATGAAGAACGCGCCCCAAGCATGACCCATTTGCGGACCGGCACCGGCCACGCTGCTAGCGATCAAGATCAGAAGGATCAAAAGTACGATCCCGGCGATGATCGTTCGTCCTAAAGATTGCAGAATTGCAGCCATCACTACCTCCCAAAAATTTCACATGTCAATTTTTATACGGGTTTCAATCCGATTGAAGCCCTTGTAATTCCGCGCGAAGTATAGCCTAAGCGGCAATTTCTTATGGAATGGACTGAAAATCCCGCGATTCTGCTCAATCTTTGGTGGCGGCCCGCGCCGCGATGTCTATCAAGGTGCTGCCGCCGGCCAGGGTGAGTTTTAGCCGTTGGGGTGGTTGTATTTCGGATGGCTGGCGCATTACTCGACCCGATTCGTCAGCCAAGATCGCATAACCGCGCTCTAGTGTGCGCTGGGGCGCCAGAAGTTCAAGCTGATCGCTGGCCGATTTGAGCGCGTGCAGCCGGCTGGTTAGTCGTGAACTAAATGCGGTTTGCAATTGGGCTGTTTTAGCGCTCAATCGAGCGGTGCGCATACGGGTATCGGGCAAGGCATGTTGCAAGCGGCTACGCGCTTGTTCTATGCGAAAGCGTGCGCCTGCTAACGGTGTGGTGGCGCCATGACGTAATCGGCTCAGTAAGCTCGATAGTCGCAATTTTTGATGGTCAATTGCCATGCTGGGGCTTTGTAATCGGTGAGCCATCCAGTCCAGTGTTTGCGAATGATCGTCCAGAACGCGCCTGAATCCATCCGTCAGATCTAGTGCATGTTGGTGAAGCTCAGCTAGCCACTCTTCCGTTGGAATAGCTGCCATTTCTGCGGCTGCCGTAGGCGTTGGAGCGCGGAGATCAGCTACAAAATCGGTGATCGTGAAATCGGTTTCATGCCCCACACCAGACACCACCGGAATAGTTGATGCAGCAATCGCTCGTGCAACGCGCTCATCATTGAACGACCAAAGATCTTCAAGGCTGCCACCGCCACGACAAACAATCAGCACATCGCATTCGGCGCGATCAGATGCTGTTTTAATAGCCGCCGCAATTTTTTCTGCTGATCCTTCACCCTGCACGGCGGTGGGATACAGGACGATTGAGAGATGTGGTGCACGGCGACGCAGGGTGGTGATGACATCACGTAATGCCGCTGCTTGCGGGCTGGTCACGATACCGATCTGACGCGGAAAAACGGGTAACTCGCGCTTACGATCAGTATCAAATAAACCTTCTCCTGTTAGCTTGGCCTTTAATTTCAAAAAGGCTTCATACAGATTACCAACACCTGCTTTACGCATTGCTTCGACATTCAGCTGAAAATCCCCACGTGCTGCATACAGACTGACCACGGCACGCACTTCAACTTTATCTCCTTCGCGCGGAGCAAAATCAACAAACTGCGCTCGCCCACGAAACATCACCGCGCGCACTTGGGCCGATGCATCTTTCAGTGTGAAATACCAATGGCCCGAAGCGGCGCGCGTGTAGTTAGAAATTTCGCCGCTGATCCATGTCAGTGGAAAGCTGCGCTCCAACAAACGACCGACGGCCTGATTGAGCTGACTGACGGTCAGAATCTCGGAGTTGCCGCTATCGCTGGATGGGGTTTCAGTGAACATGTATGCGGTCGCAGTGGAAAATGACAGCGTATTGTCGCTGTTCAGCAGGATTATCGCACTCATGACCTCGTGCCTAGTTAATGGGCGAAGTGTGAGCGGAGTGATTTTTTGTCGTTGAATCAGTGACTTTGCTAAACCCAAGCAAGCTTATTCACAGACTTGCCCACACCACCTGTTCATAACTAGCTCAGAGATCGCTCTATAATTACTTAAGATATAAGAAAGTAAGTGATTGCTCTTTTTCGATGATTCGACTGTGCCCTATTGCAGTGGTGTGCTGTCCTAGCTTGCTGCAGGTTAGCAAAGCGGTTACAGTCGCCTCCATTCTTTCCTTTGTGTAGGAGAACGCATTTGTTTGCGATCATTCAAGCAGCAGGTTGGCCGATTTGGTTTTTGCTTATTGCGTCGGTCATATCCGTCACAGTGATTATTGAGCGACTGCTTTATCTACGTGCCGCCAGAATTCTCCCACCTAATTTGCTGCCCGAGGTCATTGCCGTGACTCGCTCAGGCAGTGTCGATACCGAAGTGGTTGAGCGCTTAGAGAATAATTCGCCACTAGGTCGAGTTCTGGCAGCAGGTATGCGTAACCGCGAAGCCTCGCGCGAGGTCATGAAAGAAGCGATTGAAGAAGCCGGTCGTGCAGCCGCCCATCAGCTCGAGCGCTATTTAACGACCTTGGGAACCATCGCCACCTTAGCGCCCTTGATGGGTTTGTTCGGCACGGTGATCGGTATGATTGAATTGTTCGGCGCAAGCGGTGGCGTCGGCGCTGATCCGCTGCAAGTCGCCCACGGTATTTCGGTGGCGCTGTATAACACCGGTTTTGGTTTGGCCGTGGCCATGCCGTCGTTGGTTTTTCATCGGCACTTTCATGCCTTAGTCGATGGTTTTGTGATCGACATGGAACAGCAAGCGGTACGCTTTGTTGATACCGTCACTGGTCAGCGAGACTGAGATGAATTTTCGCAAAGGCCAGCGGCGCGCTCCACCAGAGATTAATCTGATTGCCTTCATCGATGTGTTGTTGGTGATTTTGATTTTTCTGATGGTGAGTACGACGTTCAGTAAATTCACTAGTCTTAACGTGAGTCTTCCGTCGGCCGAGGCTGATTCCACGCCATTACCGAAATCGATTACGGTCGCTGTGGATGCGCAAGGTCATTACGCCATTCAACAGCAGCGCGTGGCGGCGACCGATCCTGCATCGTTGGCCACGGTTTTGCGTGAGGCCGCGCGTGGGAATGCAGAGATTACGGTTGAGATTCATGCTGATGCGATGGCCAGTCATCAGTCGGTCGTGCAGCTGATGGAAGCGGCGCGCATTGCGGGATTACCTAAATTAGTATTCGCCGCTCAGTCGGGCGCTGCGCGCTAGTAGATCGCCAGATGTTCATCTATTTTCTTCAGCCTGCTTGGGCATAGCATGACGCAGCGATCGTCGATTGAAATTTTCCTAATACGCACTTGGCTAAATCGCGGTCTCGCGGCGTGCTTGCTGTGGCCGATTTCCTTAGTGTTCGGAGTGATCATCGCGATACGCCGTTGGTTGTTCAAAGTAGGTGTTTTTGAGCAAACGCGTTTACCGGTTCCGGTGGTTGTGGTCGGGAATAATTATGTCGGTGGTACAGGTAAAACGCCTTTGGTCATCTGGTTAAGCAGGCGTTTGCGCGACCAAGGATTTGTACCCGGGGTGATTTCGCGTGGCTATGGTGGAGATGCGAGCCGCGTGGTGGAAATCAATGCGCTTATGTCGCCGGATGATATTGGCGATGAACCTTTGCTCATCGTACAAAGAGCGGATGTGCCGTTAGTCGTTGGTCGCAACAGAGTTAGTGCGGCGCGCGCTTTACTGAATGCACATCCGGAAGTGAATGTCATTATTTCTGACGATGGCCTGCAGCATTACGCGCTGGGCCGCGATATCGAAATTCTGTTATTTGATGAGCGTGGCATCGGCAATGGATGGTTGTTACCTGCGGGGCCATTGCGCGAACCGGTAACGCGGCGATTTGATTTTCGCATATTGAATGGCTTGGAGTCAGTAGGTGAAAATTCATTTTCTATGCAGTTAGTCGGTCAGTACGCAGAGCAATTAATAAACCGAGCCCAGAACAAAGCACTAAAAGAACTTCCCGAAAATTTATCGATTGCGGCAGCTGCAGGTATTGGAAATCCTGAACGCTTCTTTACGATGCTTAAACAGCTAGGCGTGAACGTAAAAGAGCAGATCGCTTTACCTGATCATTTTGATTACGCGACTAATCCGTTTGACTCTGTAAAGGCTGACATCATTCTGATCACTGAAAAGGATGCAGTAAAATGCAGTAGGCGAAATGGCTTGGCTGATGATCCCAGACTTTGGGTAGTACCTGTTGAAGCGGCCATTGCAGGTCCGTTTTCTGAACATCTTGTGGAGAAACTGCGTGGATACCCGACTGCTTGATATTCTTGTCTGCCCTCTGTGCAAAGGGCCATTGAAGTTCGACAAGCAAGCACAAGAACTCATCTGCAATCCCGACCATCTGGCGTTTCCCATACGCGATGGCATTCCAATTATGTGGGCCGAACAAGCGCGCGATATGAACGCTGCGAGCTCGCAGCAGAGCGATTCAGTTAAATAGCCTTTGCATTTCTGACGCCATTGTTCATGAGCTTCACTATCATTATTCCGGCCCGCATGGCATCGACGCGCTTGCCGGATAAACCTCTTGCTGATTTAGGCGGAAAACCCATGATCGTGCGAGTCGCCGAGCGCGCAGCAATGTCGCGCGCGTCGCGCATTGTGGTGGCCACCGATCACGCTACTATTTTTGCTGTCTGTAAAGCGCATGATATTGATGTGCAGATGACTCGTGCCGACCATCCCTCAGGCACCGATAGAATTGCCGAGGTCGCCACTGCGTTGGCGCTAGCGGATGATCAGGTGATTGTGAATGTGCAAGGTGATGAGCCGTTGATTGATCCTGAATTAATCAATGAGTGCGCTTCGTTGATAACTGAACAGGTACCGATGGCAACCGCTGCTCATCCGATTGATCAGATTACTGACTTATTTAATCCGAATGTCGTGAAAGTGGTGCTCGATAGCGCTGGACATGCCTTGCTGTTTTCTCGAGCGCCTATTCCCTGGCATCGCGATGCCTTTGCAGTGAGTGATTTGAAAGAGCTACCCGCAGGTTACGAACCTCTCAGACATATCGGTTTATATGCGTATCGTCGCGATTTCCTAGGTCGCTATGCATCCTTGCCTAAATCACCACTAGAAGATATCGAGGCGCTTGAACAACTGCGAGTGCTATGGAATGGTTTTCATATTGCAGTGCGACGAACATCGCATGTTCCGCAGGCAGGCGTTGATACACCTGAAGATCTTGAGCGAGTGCGTCGATATTTTGCCGTTTGAGCAATACTCTGGCGAGGGCAAACCTCCGTCAGTGGCAGATTCTGTGGTAACTTTCGTGCGGACTATTCGGGAGACATACCGGTTTCTGGCAGTAGCTGCACGGTTGCCGGTTTCAAAAAAAACGTAAGGAATTAGTAATGCGGTTGATTTTGCTGGGAGCGCCCGGTGCTGGAAAAGGCACGCAGGCTGCATACATAAAAGAACGTTTCAATATTCCACAGATCTCCACGGGCGATATGTTGCGCGCGGCTGTCAAAGAAGGTACGCCGCTGGGACTGGCCGCTAAGAAAGTGATGGATGCGGGTGGATTGGTATCTGATGAAATTATTATCGGACTGGTCAAAGATAGGCTTAAACAAGCCGACTGCGCCAATGGCTATTTGTTCGACGGATTTCCGCGCACGATTCCGCAAGCTGATGCGATGAAAGACGCAGGTGTCGCTATTGATTATGTGCTCGAGATTGATGTTCCTGATGAAGCGATTATTGAGCGAATGAGCGGACGGCGCGTTCATCCTGCTTCCGGTCGTACTTATCATGTCAAATTCAATCCACCTAAGGTTGCCGGTAAAGATGATCAGACCGGTGAGGAATTGATTCAGCGTGATGATGATCGTGAAGAGACCGTAAAAAAACGTTTGTCGGTCTATCATGAGCAAACCAAAGTATTGGTAGGTTATTACAACGATTGGGCGCAATCAGGAAAAGCTGGGGCGCCTAAGTATCGCAAGATCGCAGGTGTGGGGCCGGTTGATGAAATTCGCGACCGCGCATTTGCCGCGCTGGCTCAATGAGAGAGTAGTTAATTAAAGCGGACTTCGGTCCGCTTTTTTCATGAGCGAAAGATCTTCTTGGTTGGTAAGTGTTTCGTTGATTGAGATTTATAAGTTGTAAGTAGCAGTTGTACGTCGATCGCAGTACTGGCCGGAACAGGTCGGGCTGCAAATGAAGTTAATTTTGTTGCGAACAATTGGAGGAGAGATATGGCATCACAAGGACTGTGGTTTGCTGTGATATGCGGCCTCATCGCCGTTATCTACGGTTTAGTTTCACGTAGCTGGATTCTGAGTCAGGATGCCGGCAATGCACGTATGCAGGAAATCGCTGCGGCGATTCAAGCAGGTGCTGCGGCTTATCTTGCGCGTCAATACCGAACGATTGCCATCGTTGGTGTTGTGTTGGCAGTATTGATAGCCGTTTTTCTTGACCTTAAAACGGCACTGGGTTTTGTGGTTGGTGCGGTGCTATCGGGTGCCTGCGGTTTCATTGGTATGAACGTCTCGGTACGTGCCAATGTGCGTACGGCTCAGGCGGCTACTCATGGTATCGGCCCTGCGTTGGACGTTGCCTTCCGTGGCGGTGCTATTACCGGCATGCTGGTGGTGGGTCTGGGTCTGTTGGGTGTCTCGCTGTTTTACTACTTCATCGGTGGTTTAGAGCATCCTGATTCAGCAACACTCAAGCCTTTGCTGGGACTGGCATTTGGTTCATCGCTGATTTCTATCTTTGCTCGACTCGGTGGCGGCATCTTCACTAAGGGTGCAGACGTCGGTGCTGATCTGGTCGGTAAAGTCGAAGCAGGAATTCCAGAAGATGATCCACGCAATCCAGCCGTTATTGCAGATAACGTGGGTGACAACGTTGGCGATTGCGCTGGTATGGCTGCCGATTTGTTCGAGACCTATGCTGTGACATTGATCGCGACCATGGCATTGGGTGCGTTAATGGTGGCATCCGCTCCGGGTGCAGCGGTGATTTATCCGTTGATCCTTGGCGGTGTTTCGATCATTGCGTCGATCATCGGTGTGATGTTTGTTAAAGCAAGTCCTGACATGAAAAACGTGATGCCTGCGTTGTATCGCGGATTGATTGTTGCTGGCGTGCTGTCACTGATCGCATTCTATTTCGTGACGACGATGGTATTCCCTGAGCCAATCACGATGGTGGGTGATCAAGTGGTGAGTGCGATGGCATTGTTTGGATCATGTGCTGTGGGCTTGGTGCTGACAGCAGCGATGGTGTGGGTGACCGAGTACTACACGGGCACTGATTTCGCACCGGTTAAACATATCGCTCAAGCATCGACTACTGGTCATGCAACAAACATTATTGCGGGTATCGGCATCTCGATGAAATCGACGGCTTGGCCTGTGCTGTTTGTTTGCGCAGGTATTCTTGTATCGTATTCATTAGCGGGTTTGTTTGGTATTGCAGTCGCCGCTACCTCGATGTTATCGATGGCTGGCATTATTGTGGCACTCGATGCGTACGGCCCAATTACTGACAATGCCGGTGGCATTGCAGAAATGGCTGAACTGCCAGATAGCGTTCGTGACATTACGGACCCTTTAGATGCGGTTGGTAATACGACTAAGGCTGTGACCAAAGGTTATGCGATTGGTTCTGCAGGTTTGGCAGCGTTGGTTCTGTTTGCTGACTACACTCACGCGCTACATGCTCGCGGTATTGAAGTCGCCTTCGATCTTTCCGATCCAATGGTGATCGTAGGCTTGTTCATCGGTGGTTTGATTCCTTATCTCTTTGGCGCTATGGCGATGGAAGCGGTGGGACGTGCAGCCGGATCGGTGGTCGAAGAAGTGCGTCGCCAGTTCCGCGAAATCCCCGGCATCATGGAAGGTACTGGCAAGCCTGAATATGGCAAGGCAGTCGACATGCTGACTGCATCGGCTATCCAAGAAATGATGATTCCTTCATTACTGCCTGTTGTCGTGCCTATCGTCGTTGGTTTGATTCTTGGACCGAAGGCATTGGGTGGTTTGTTGATGGGTACCATCGTGACCGGTTTGTTTGTCGCTATTTCTATGTGTACCGGTGGCGGTGCTTGGGACAACGCCAAAAAATATATCGAAGATGGTCATCACGGCGGTAAAGGTAGCGAGGCGCATAAAGCGGCTGTTACTGGCGATACCGTTGGTGATCCCTACAAAGATACAGCGGGTCCTGCAGTTAATCCGCTGATCAAGATCATCAACATTGTGGCGCTGCTTATCGTGCCGCTGTTGGCAGCCAAAGGTATTTTTGGTTAATGATGTGATTGTTTTATATTGAAAAAGGCAGCTTAGGCTGCCTTTTTCTTTTGGCGGTTATCATTACGGCTTGGCAGCGCACTTTGCGCAATGTGAGTTAGTGCCTATAGATTTATTTATCGATCTGGAGAGAGCATGGAAATTAAGAATAATGTCTTCATCATTACCGGCGGAGCATCTGGCCTGGGTGCTGCTAGCGCACGTATGATTGTTGACAACGGTGGCAAGGTGGTACTCGCCGATGTGCAAGTTGAAGCTGGCGAAAAACTCGCTGCTGAACTCAAGGGTAAATTTGTTAAGTGTGATGTGACCTCCGAAGCGGATGGTCTAGCGGTAGTGGCAGCGGCTGAATCGATGGGCACATTGGTTGGTTTGATCAACTGTGCGGGTGTAGCTCCAGCTGTTAAGACCGTCGGTAAAGACGGTGCGCATCCTTTAGATGTTTTTCAGCGCGTCGTGAACATCAACTTGATCGGTACATTCAACATGGCGCGTCTGGCGGCAGTGGCGATGAGTAATCATGAGCCGAATGCTGGAGGAGAGCGCGGTGTGATTATTAATACGGCTTCAGTGGCTGCCTATGACGGTCAGATCGGACAAGCAGCGTATGGCGCATCGAAGGCAGCGGTGGTGGGTCTTACATTGCCGATGGCGCGCGACTTATCGCGTAACGGTATTCGTGTGATGACGATTGCTCCGGGTATTTTTGAAACACCGATGCTGTTAGGTATGCCGCAGGAAGTTCAGGATGCGTTGGGTCGTATGGTGCCGTTTCCTCCACGCCTTGGCAAACCGCATGAATATGCACATTTGGCGAAAACCATTATCGAGAACACTATGATGAATGGTGAAACTATTCGACTCGATGGTGCAATTCGCATGCAGCCAAAATAATTGCATTCATTTGCAATAAGGGCGTGTAGGGAGCTAGCTTCCTACACGCTTTTTTTATGGTGGTCGCAACGTGATGCAGTGTGGCGTCGTTGCGATAGTAGAGCAGAGGGCTTTTAGTCGCGATCGGGTACTGTTACTCTGAGGGCATGTCTGAACCACAAAAAACAGCGTTGTTTTTGGCCGGTGGTGGCGCGCGCGCCGCTTACCAGGTAGGTGTTCTGCAAGCCATTTTTTCATTGCTTAGTGAAACAGGTTGGCCGGCCGAGCGTAATCCGTTTGCCATCGTGTGCGGGACCTCCGCCGGTGCGATCAATGCCACAGCCTTTGCTAGCCGTGCGGACAATTTCGAAGAGAGCGTCACGCATCTGTTGAATGTCTGGCGCAATCTGAATGTCAAACAAGTTTATCGCGCCGATTCGATAGGCGTGATTCGATCAGGGGCGCGCTGGTTGTCTTTGCTTTCATTTGGATGGTTGCTGCGCAAGTGGCATTCTCAACCGCCGAATTCACTTTTGGATAATTCTCCACTGGCGGATTTACTGAACAGAATGATTGATTTGCCACGTTTGGATGCGGCTCTAGAGCAGGGAGCGGTCGATGCGTTGGCAGTGTCTGCTTCGTCGTATACCGCAGGCCGGCACGTCATTTTTTATCAGTCGGCCGCTGAGATTTCTCCATGGCAGCGGGCGCAGCGAATGTCGATTCAGCAGCAAATTAGCATTGATCATTTGCTGGCTTCATCAGCTATTCCTCTTATTTTTCCTGCGGTGCCGTTGTACTGCAATGATCGCTGTGAATACTTTGGTGATGGCTCTATGCGTGACGTGGCACCGATTTCGCCAGCTATTCATCTGGGTGCTAACAAGGTGCTCGTGATTGGGGCGGGTAACGTCGGTGTGAAACGTGAGTTCAGTCAGTTTTCGGGTTACCCCAGCCTTGCACAAATCGCCGGTCACGCCATGTCCAGTATTTTTTTGGATGGACTGTCGTCGGATATCGAGAGGCTCACCCGAATTAATGGCACGCTTGCATTGTTGACTCCTGAACAGCGAGCGCTGACTCCATTGCACCCTGTTGAAATGCTGGCCATCACACCGTCCCAGCCCTTAGATTTAATCGCTAGCCGTCATGTGGGTAGTTTGCCGCTGCCGATTCGTACGCTGCTCTCAGCGATCGGTGCGACCGAGCAGCGCGGCTCTGCACTGGCTTCCTATTTGTTGTTTGAGGCTAGCTATACCCGTTCATTGATTGAATTGGGTCAAATTGATGTCCTAAAAAGAAAAAACGAAGTATTGCAATTTTTTAAACCTTCTGCGAATTAACCCCATTGGGTTCCATTTAATTTCTATTTATTAACTTCATGGTTTAATCTAAAGACCATCCAATTAAAAAGTTTGTGGGGATAGCGTCAAACACTCCTCATAAAATCCACAATAAATCAGCCTCTCCCTGATGTTTGTTGCCAAATAACTACCTGTATTTATGCCCTTGAGGTCGCTCAGGGGTTTTGCCGAGACCAAAGGACAGGTATCATCACAAGTTGCTGACGATCAAGAGCCTATTAAGGGCGGCCGACAGCAAATTAGGACTAACGTGCGTACGCAGTCGTTGCAAAATTCACAATTACTTTGAAATTGCGTGCGTTTTTTGATGTTAAAAAATTACCGTGAACATTTACATGCTCAGCGCGCCTTTGCAGCGCGAGGACGAGGTCCAGGAAGTTATTCCGGCCAGTGGTCTGCTTCGCGCCGTTCCAACGAATGTGGTGCAGTCTATCCGCGCCTTTCGGGTTACCGAATTGCAGGAGGAGGCGGTTCGTCTCGGCCAGCACTTTCTTTATGCTCATTGCGCGCAGGGACAGACACGTCAACAAATGCTGGGCATCATTGCTGAATCGTTTTATCTGCCCAAGCAATTTGCCAAAAATTATGATGCGCTGACTGAATGCCTGACCAAGGTGATGCACGAAGCGGGTGATCAAACGGGCTTTTTGGTGGTGCTAGAGCAGCTTCCCAGTACTCAGAAATTTGATAAAGAAGCGCGCGAAAATTTGTTGGATGTGTTTCGTGATGCCGCCGATTTCTGGGCTGAGAAAAAAATCCCGTTTCGAGTTTTTTTCTCCTTTCAGTAAGCAATCCATCGTTTCAGTGTTTAGCGCAGAGCGCTTATTCTCCTTCGTTAAGAAGGATGCACTGTTAAAATTCGCGCTATGAAGCGCATCGTTATCTTAATTTCCGGACGCGGCAGCAATATGCAAGCCATGCTGAAAGTGGCGGCTGCTGAACGCTGGCCAGCGCAGATTGCAGCAGTGATTAGCAATCAACCGAACGCAGCGGGCTTGGATGTGGCTCGCGCTGCCGGTATCGCTACCTCTGCCATCAATCATCGCGATTACCCAGATCGTGAACTATTCGATGCCGCACTGGCCGAACTGGTTGATCAACATTCTCCTGATTTGATTGTATTGGCTGGGTTTATGAGGATCCTGACGCCAGGATTCGTAAACAAGTATTTTGGACGACTCATTAATATTCATCCTTCGCTGCTGCCGAGTTTTCCTGGCCTGCACACGCATCAGCAGGCAATAGATGCGGGCGTTAAAGTGCATGGTGCAACAGTGCATTTTGTGACTGCGGAACTAGATCATGGTCCTATCATTGCGCAAGCCATTGTGCCAGTGCTAGAGGACGATACTGAAGACACATTGGCCGCGCGCGTGCTTGAGCAGGAGCATCGGATCTATCCGCAAGCCGTGCTTGATTTGATATCCGGTGCGCTCAAGCTCGTTGATGGTCGCGTCGTGCGCTCCGCTGCCAAGTAGTATTGAATTCTTTTTAGGCGATTATCTCGCCTCCCATTTTGGGCGCTATGACGCCTCACATTTTCTGAAAGTAATGAATTATGAGATTGCCTCCCGCAATCATTGCAAGTACTGAAGAAGCATTGCGCGATGTGCTGCGCTTTACCGCTGCGGCGGACATGGTGCTCTCGCGCTATTTTCGTGAGCATCCCAGGTTGGGTGGCCGTGAACGCGGAGTCGTCGCTGAAGCGGTGTATGCACTATTACGCAAACGAACTTTGTTTACTCATTTAGCTGAATCAGGTTCTGGCTCGCAGATGCGTCGCATTGCTTTGTTGGGTTTGGCTCATGCTGTGGGTGTGGAGTCGATTGCGGGTTTATCTGAGCAAGAGACTGCGTGGTTAAATGAGGTGTTAGCGCTGGATAGTCACAGTTTTTCTGTTGCACTCAGAACCAACATGCCTGATTGGATTATGAGTCGATTGATCGCGCAGTTAGGTGAAGAAGAAGCCTTTCAATTGGTGGACGCATTAAATGAGAGTGCGCCTCTAGATCTGCGGATTAATACGATTAAATCATCGCTCGAAGCGGTGCAGGCTGAGCTAACGACTGCAGGTATCGTGAGTGAGCCCACCCCGTATTCTCCGTTAGGTTTGCGCATAAGAAAAAAACCTGCACTTCAAAACATGCCTTTGTTCAAAGAAGGATGGGTTGAAGTGCAAGATGAAGGTAGTCAATTGCTGGCACAAATCGTCGGAGCTAAACGCGGTGAAATGGTCGCTGATTTTTGTGCTGGTGCCGGTGGCAAAACACTAGCTCTTGGTGCCTGGATGCGCAACACTGGACGCTTATATGCATTTGATGTTGTAGAAAAGCGTTTAGCTAAATTGAAGCCCAGACTGGCGCGTAGTGGTTTATCGAATGTTCATCCCGGATTGATGGCGCATGAGAAAGACGCCAAAATAAAACGTCTGTCGGGCAAGCTTGATCGTGTATTGATTGATGCACCTTGCAGTGGTTTGGGAACCTTGCGCCGCAACCCCGACATGAAATGGCGACAGTCAGAAGGGGATATTGCGCAAATGAGTCAACTACAGACATCCATCCTTGCGAGTGCTGCACGTTTGGTTAAGCCAGGTGGGCGTGTGGTGTATGCAACGTGTAGCTTGCTGGAAGAAGAAAATGAAGCCATTGTTACTAACTTCCTCAACACGTATCCTGATTATGAATTGCGCCCTATGAGTGAAGTACTGGCTGAGCAAAAAATTCCATTAGTCATGGGCGATTATCTTAAATTGCTACCTCATCAGCACCACACGGATGGATTTTTTGCGGCGGTGATTGAAAGGAAAGTCTAAGCGTTGCGTAACGGTTTAAAATTTTTGTGTTTGCTCTGGCTTTGTTTTCCAGTATGGAGTGATGCGACAGAGACTAAGAGCATTCCCGAAACTTTGCCTGCGCTAGGCACGGTGCAGGTCGCTTTCTCGCCATGGGATGATACTCAAGCTTTGTTGATTGATGCGATTGCTGCTGCAAAATCGCAGATACTCGTGCAAGC
>JBEDHZ010000019.1:0-14902 GCA_041173845.1 Pseudomonadota bacterium | reverse complement strand
TTCAATTAATTCCGTTATTTGACTATCCGCCGATAGCGGCTCTATCGCCAGCTGTATGGTGCCGCCACAGGGCAAACCAAAGCGATGCGCTTCATCAGCTGTTATGCCATAGGTCACGATCTCAGGCTGGGTGCGCGTAATACCTTCTTTGCGAACACGATCAATCAAATCATCTTCTATGCAGCCGCCAGAGACAGAACCAACGACATGACCATCATCGCAAATACCTAACGTAGCGCCTTCAGGGCGCGGACTAGAACCCCAAGTTTTAATCACGGTTACGAGTTCGCAGCGTTTACCTGCGGCGATCCAGTCGCTGCACGTCTTGAGTACTTCTAGGTCAATACTATCCATGACACATCACTTTTGAAGCCGGTAAAAAAAAGCTCCCCACCCTTACGGGAGGGGAGCCGTTCAACGCGCTACTTAATTAGGCTGATTTCAAGCCTTTAGCCAATGGCATGCTACGAATACGCTTGCCAGTTGCAGCAAAAATCGCGTTCGCGACAGCTGGTCCGATGAGCGAAGTAGAAGGCTCACCTACGCCGCCTGGCTTGTTCGCTGTTTCAACCAGAGTCACATCAATCACTGGAGCCTGATTCTGACGAATTGGCGGGAAGTCATTGAAGTTAGACTGTTGAATGCGGCCATTTGCCAGGGTGTTCTCAGTGTACAGAGCACCTGAGAGACCATAGATAATGCCTGATTCCAATTGCTGACGAACGATCTCTGGATTAACCATGTTGCCTTGATCGCTAACCACCCAGACTTTGTGCACTTTAGGATTGCCTTCAGTGACCGAAACTTCAGCCACTTGAGCCATGTAAGTACCGTAGCCTTCCATGATTGCGACGCCCAGAGCACGGCCTTTAGGCAACTTACGGCCCCAGCCAGCTTTTTCAGCTGCGATCTTCAGCACGTTGGTCATGCGAGCTTCATTGCCCAACAAGCCCAAACGATATGCCACAGGATCTTTACCTGCTGCATGTGCCAGCTCGTCCATGAAGGATTCGTTAGCGAAGCAGTTCATTGTGTGCGATACCGCACGCAGGTAACCGACACGATAGCCTGTGTCGTGAATGATCACGTCATGCGATGTGTTTGGAACGCTGTACAGTGGAACCGACGCTTCGACCATGAATGGATCCAGAGTGTTCTTTGGCAAGCCAAATGCACGCTGTGTGATCGACTGCGAGGTCAACTGGAATTTCACGCCGACTGGATTGCCAGAAGCATCCAGACCTGCTTCGATGCGATTCAGACCTGCTGGACGATAGAAGTCATGCTTCATGTCATCTTCACGGCTCCACAGCACTTTGACCGGACGGCCAACAGCTTTGGATACCTGAACAGCTTGCGAAATGAAATCGAGTTCGATACGACGACCGAAACCACCACCGAGGTAAGTAGTACGAACCGTAACGTTCTCTGGCTTGATGCCGAGTACAGCAGCTGCCGTACCTTGAGCACCTTGCTGGAACTGGGTTGGGCCAGTCAATTCACATTTATCACCTTTAACGTCAGCGATCATGTTCATTGGCTCGAGTGGCTGGTGAGCCATCATAGCTGTGGTGTAGTTAGCCTTAACGACTTTAGCTGCACCAGCGATAGCACCGGCTGCATCACCCACATCAGGACGAATCTTGATTGGTTTGATATCTTTCTCAGCGCCTTTGATCGCAGCCCACATACCAGCCGATGACATACCGCCAACTGCGCCGTCTTCGAACTTAACTGTCAGACCTTTTTTGCGCGCGTTGTAAGCGTGCCAGTAAGTATCAGCCACCACAGCAACACCGTCAGCAATCTGAACCACATCGATCACGCCTGGCATAGCCTTGGCTTTAGCAGCATCAAAGCTAACTGGCTTACCGCCGATGACTGGAGTCTGTTCGATCGAAGCGTAGACCATGCCAGGAACTCGGGCATCAATACCGAATTCAGCTGTGCCGTTAACCTTAGCAGGTGTATCCAGACGATTAGCTGGCTTACCAACCACGCGGAACTGTGATGGATCTTTCAGTTTGACGTCTTTAGGTACTGGCAATGCTGCAGCAGCAGATGCGAGTTCACCGTAGGTTGCGCTCTTGCCGCCACCGGTAACAACACCGTTGTTCGCTGTCAATGTGGAAGCATCAACGCCCCACTTGCTAGCAGCAGCTTCGATCAACATGGTGCGCACTTGTGCACCACCTACACGCAGCTTTTCCCATGCATCACGAATCGAGGTGGAGCCACCGGTGATCTGTGCGCCTAGCAAGCCGTTAACGTAAGCAGGATTAGCAGGAGCCGTAGCTACTGTAACGTTGTTGATGTCTACATTTAGTTCCTCTGCGATCAGCATAGGCAGCGCTGTGTGCACACCCTGACCCATCTCTGACATGTGCGAGAGAAGCGTAATGGAGTTGTCATCTGCAATGTGTACCCACACGTTCGGGGTATGCAGGGAACCAGCAGCTTTAGCTTCGTTGCCACCCATACCTGGCACATACATGCCCAATACGGCAACGCCAGAAGCGACTGCGGATGTTTTTAGAAATTCGCGACGATTTGTTGTCATTTGTTTGTCTCCTCTACCTTAAGCGCGACGCAATTCTGCAGCGGCATCTTTGATTGCAGCGCGAATGCGGTTATAGGTGCCACAACGGCACAGATTTCCACTCATCGCGTTGTCGATGTCTGCATCGCTCGGATTTTTGTTTTTCGAGAGCAGCGCTGCTGCACTCATCAACTGACCCGACTGGCAGTAACCACACTGTGGCACTTGATGCTTGATCCATGCTTTTTGCAATGGATGCGAGTTATCAGCGGAAAGCGACTCAACTGTAGAGACTTTCTTGCCTGCGACTGCCGAAACTGGAGTTTGGCATGCGCGAATAGGTGTGCCATTCAGATGAACTGTGCAAGCACCGCAAAGCGCTGCGCCACATCCGAATTTAGTACCTGTCAGACCTACTTCATCACGAATTACCCACAACAGCGGGGTATCCGCTTCGGACTGGACGGATACCGTCGAGCCGTTCAGGTTAAAACTGATTGCCATGTTTTACTCTCCTCTTTCTCATGGTTTCACTGCAACTTAAGCCAATGATTTCTCATTAGATTTTTTTGAAGCGGGCTAAGCTTAAATTTGTTCTGCCCATCGTCACCTGCCTGCATGTCCTTCTTGGGGAAATTGCAGTGGGCGTCTTGCTTCCGCGTAGCCTTTGCTCGCCCCAAAAGTGTTGCCTTTTTGGACGAAATTTTTACGCATGTGTCTATATAGCACCGTTATTTAGCAAAATCAATAAAACCCACCTAGCACTTTATTGATACATCACCAACATTGTTGACTTCGCAAATTTTTTACTTACCAAACGCCCTGCTTGATTCATCGCGACAGACCTTTCGTCGCCATTTCGATTGATAGTTACTTGATAATTTTCTGATCAACGACTCAGCAGACAGTCATTATTTATTTAATGGTTACTGCAGATGTTTTTTATCGAACTTAAATAAATCAATGACTTGGACATACACAAAACCTAAACAACGACTTTTCTTTGCCTACACTATGTTTAGCCCTCAACTACTTCTGATCTTCGGGCTTTTTTTCTGTCAAAGAGAGATATAAGCGCTTTCACTTTGCTGCACTGCAGCTTGTCGGAAAACTTATGTGATGAGCGTTGTATCAGTCCGAGTGTCGCCCTCGGTGTCGACCCAGGTAATTTCCACTGTGTCACCGACCTTGCCCCCTTTGAACTTAAATGAAAAATACGGATCGCGCGCTACCGATCCGCCAAAGTGAACATGCAACACAGGCCGACCATTGCAGGTACCACGCAAGGTTTGTATGAAATGAGGAAGTATCAATTGACCATCAGTCCCCCACGATAAACGACTCAGCATGCGATGCTTCATCAGCACTTTCACTTCGACGACACCACTGTTATGCACAGCGCGCACACGCATAGGCTCACCCAAGACAGCCTCCTATCATGACGGTGATATCGCGCAAGGCGAAGTACCATTTTCCTTCTGATCGCGCGACAGCGACTATTCCAGATGTCTCAGCCACCTTAATGCGGACGGAATACGAAGGTTCGTTATCGGGTAACACATGAAATCCAACGCATACCGGATTGGGATTTAAATCTGCTAACAGGGCGATGAAATCCGTTTTCGGAATTTTGCTAATGACAGTGACAGGTACATTGGTACCATTTTCGGCCAGCTCAGGCGCATCAATAATGAGTTGGTTTTTGGGCGCAGCACTTAATCCCGGAGCGCGACCGCGTTCAGTCACCGTTCTTGGTGTATTTGGGGTTGTGGTGTCACCGTTCATGGCAATCACAAACGCTTCGAGACTTTTGGCTGAATAAACTGCGCCATTCCAGTCTGAACCCCAAGCGACTTCAGCGACCTCGGTCACTTCAGCAAACACGTCGGATGGTTTTAGCAAACCGGCACTAAAGGCGATCGCCAAGCCCGAGGCAATGCGCATAGCGTCGCGCCGACTCTGATCCAATTTTTTCTCCGTCAAGAATTTTTATGCATTGTGCCACTGATGAGGCACCTTCTGCAGAGCGCGCAAAAAACCGCGCCAGACGATTTATCGCTTAACGCTGGTGTCCAAGCCTCTGATTAAACCGTAGCTGCGATTTTGCTCAGCAAGATTACCGTTTAGGCCATTCACTGAAGGAGGCAATACGACTAACGATTGTTCATTGACGTGACAATCGTTCATGCATGCTTGGCTGTTGATATCACCCTTACCTTTCACATCGAACATGCCATGGGCAACACTCATCCCATCGCGGTTAGGCATTTTTGCCTGAGCCTGCGCAATATTTTTTTCAGTCAGCGTGAAATCGGCTGGAAGAATATCTGCGAGATGCAATAGATAAGCGGTTGCCGCATACACTTCATTGATAGATAAACTTTTAGGCGCATCAAATGGCATCGCCCGACGTATGTAATCCCATAACGTCGATACAGTCGCTAACTTCATGATGGTCGTTTTAGAATTTTCTGTCACTGCTGTTAAACCAGCAGCACGACCACGCTCGATATCAGCAGTCGTCGTACCACCAATTAGTGGTGGGAAAACAGCCGGTGATTCAGCAAAATCACCATGACACGATGCACATTTTTTTTCCCACACCTTCATGCCTTGACTAACACTACCCGAGCCAGCGGGCAGACCACGAAAATCAGGTCGCACATCGCTATCCCATGCCGCAATTTCAGCAACTGTCGCAGATCGACCAATCTTCGGATAGGTTTTTGTTTGCGCTTGCGCCTGTGCTAACGCACAGAACAAACACAGCAGCAAAAACAAGCGATCAAGAAATTTGAACATTGACCACCTCACCTGCTGCTTCGACGCGCCACGATTGAATCGCATTGTTGTGATACACCGAGCGCGTACCACGCAAAGCGCGCAATTCAGCAAGTTTAGGCTGCACATAACCTGTCTCATCGATCGCGCGCGATTGCAAAATGGCGGGCTTGCCGTTCCATACCCAATCAAAATTAAAACGCGTCAGGCATTTAGAAAGCAAAGGAGATTCCAAACGTGCCGTTTTCCAGTTCTTACCACCATCGACTGAAACATCAACGCGCTCTATTTTTCCACGTCCAGACCAGGCAAGACCGGTGATGTTGTAGAAGCCTTTGTCTAACAAACGCTGCCCGCCAGAGGGCGAAGTGATAACCGATTTACATTCTTGAATAAGCGAATATTGTCGCGACAGACCGTCAGGCATTAGGTCAGTATATTGAGTGGATTCTTCGCGCGTGGCATAGGGCGCATCACCTACTTCAATACGACGCAACCATTTCACCCAACTAACCCCTTGGGCGCCAGGTACCACCAACCGAAGCGGGTAACCATTCTCTGGTCTGAGCATTTCTCCGTTCATGCCCCAAGCAACGATGACATCATCCAGCGCGCGCTCAATCGGAATCGTGCGTGTCAGACTCGCACCATCTGCACCTTCAGCCAAAATAAATTTGGCGTTACGTTTATCAATACCGCAGTCTTCTAATAACAATGACAAAGGCACACCGGTAAATTCACAGCACGACAACATGCCATGAGTGTACTGAACTGATGGCAGCGCAGGTGAGGCCCAATCCATCGCAGTATTTGCGCCACATTCAATGAAATGCATCCGCGATACGGAAGGTAAACGCATCAAATCGCCGAGTGTATAAACCTTAGGCTTAGCGACCAAACCATTGATCATTAATCGATGCGATGCCGGGTCAATATCGTGCCATCCTGCGTGATGACGCTCGAAGTGCAAACCACTCGGCGTGATGATCCCGAATAGACCCTGCAAGGGAGTGAAGGCGACACTACTTTCACGCTTGCGCGTTAAGCCGGGCGATTCACGTCGCTGTAAATTCGATTCATATTTAGACGGCAGGCCATACGGCAGATGGGCCACTGGATTACCCAGCGACGTACTATGTTTAGGCAGCGTTAAGATCGCAGGATCACCTTCACCACCGGGGTGATCTGCAGCTGCGACTGCATGACCGGACACCAAGACTGCGCTCGCTGCTGCAAAACTTTTGCGTATGAAATCACGCCGATCAGCATTCAGCCCGTGCTCGCGAATGTCATCGATCATTCCATCGGAAATAAAATTTTCCGGCGCGCGAAGAAGGCGACCAACGATAGTCTTAACAGCCATAACGATGCTCGTCCCTAGCTATTTGGAACAAACCATTCGCATCAACGTCTGTTCGACACTACCAGTCACTGGTGGCACCCATGGGCCTGGCTTATATGCGGCATGCACCATATTGCTGGCACCCATGCCGTCTTGATGCCACAAATAGAACATGTCGCGCCGTACACCTTTGTCGCAATCAAATTCATCCTGACCTTTAATCGAGCGAAAAGGGCTACCGTTCAAATCTTGATCTGTCTTGAAATCGACTAAGTGCCACATCAAAATAGTGCCTCGTCCGGAATCCTGACGCGTCTCAGCATCGATGTACAAACTAAGCTCTTTGGCGGAATGCTCAACACGAGACCAATCGGCATGCGCCCAACCGGTAAAACTACAAAGCGCGATTAGTAAGTACAAATTTTTCTTCATGACCCAAAACTCCGAATAAATCCATCTTGAAAATATCAGTAGCAACGCAGCTGCTACTCAGGGTTCAAACTCAAACGACGTTAAAAAAGGTAATAACCTTACTCGAATTCTGCAGGAGCTTTGCGGGCATGAGCAAGCTAAAATAGCCTTAATTTAGCTGTTTGACCTGAGTATATCAGCGCATGAATTTACGGTTACAATCGACCCATTCGATGATCGTAGCTGCACCCAGCCATCTTAAAGCGGCTGATATGTCATATCCATTTTCCCGCAGGAGCCGTTAATGAAACACTACCCATTGATCAAACTAGCTTTGGTCTTGGCCCTGACGACCACTGGCGCCTCGCACGCCGTAGAACAACAAGCCCTGTACACGCAAAGTCTGGCCGCCACATGCTCCAATTGTCATGGCACAGCAGGCAAAGGTATCCCGAATGGCTCCATCCCCAAATTAGCAGGCCTGAAGAACGACTATTTTGTTGAGCAAATGCAGGCCTTCAAATCGGGGACTCGCTCGGCCACCATCATGCATCAGCTCGCTAAGGGATATTCGGATGAACAAATTCGAGTGCTGGCCAACTATTTCGCCAACCAGCAACCTTGAGGTCATGATGATGAATCGCAGAAGTTTCCTGCAAGCTGGCGTAGGCATGGCGCTGATGGGTGGAAGTGTCTCAGCGTTCGCTATGCGCGGCGCCAAAGTGGTGGTGATCGGTGGTGGTTATGGTGGAGCTACTGCCGCTAAATACATACGCTGGTTATCGATGAATCAATTGGATGTCACTCTGATTGAACCCAACAAAGAATTCATCTCCTGCCCGCTTTCAAATTTAGTGGTCGGTGGCAGCCGTAAACTTTCGGAGATTAGTCGACCCTACTCCACGCTAGAAAAAAATCATGGCGTCCGCATCGTTCGCGATATGGCGACCCAGATTGATACGACTGCTCGCAGCATTACGCTGTCTAACGGTTCTCAAATTAGTTATGACAAGTTAGTGCTATCCCCTGGTATTGATCTGAACATGGGGAGCATTGAAGGTTTGTCGGATGCGCATGCCAGCGGCCAAATACTTCAAGCATGGAAAGCCGGCCCCGAAACGCTGGCCTTACGCAAACAGCTTGAATCCATGCCGGATGGTGGTGTGTATGCGATTACGATTCCCGAAGCACCGTTTCGCTGCCCACCCGGTCCGTATGAACGCGCATGCCAGGTGGCATGGTATTTCAAGAACTTCAAACCTAAAAGTAAGGTATTAGTGCTGGATGCGAATCAAGATGTCGTCTCTAAGCCCGCCCTCTTTAAAAAAGCCTGGGAAGATAACTACAAAGGCATCGTTGAATATCGCAATCAACATAAAGCGATTGCAGTTTCAGCTAAAGAGGGACTGATTAAATTCGATGTGCAAGGCGATGTCAAAGCCGACGTCATCAACGCTCTGCCCGCTATGCGCGCCGGAAAAATCGCGCAGCAGACTGGCTTAGCGAATCTGGCGAACAATCGCTGGTGTGGTGTGAACTATCAAAGTTTTGAATCGAGCATTGCGAAAGATATATTTGTCATTGGTGATGCCATTCAAGTCGCTCAGTTAATGCCCAAGAGTGGTCACATGGCGAATAATCATGCCAAAGTCGCTGCTGCCGCAGTAGTGGCACAACTCAACGGGCTGGAGATTAATCCGTCACCTGTATTAACGAATACTTGCTACAGCTTTATCGATGATAAAAACGTCGTGCATGTGGCCAGTGTTCATGAATACGTCGCGAATGAACGTACTTATAAAGTCGTGCAAGGTTCAGGAGGTGTATCCACAGAACCCACTGAGCTTGAAGGCAGCTATGCCAATACTTGGGCACGTACTATTTGGTCGGATATGCTGGAATAACAGAGCTAAATCATGAAACGTTTTTTTTCGCTATGTTTATTTCTTTTCTTGATCACGAACGACGTCAGCTCTCTGGCTGCCGATAAATCGGTCGATCGACCGATGGCCATCGACAATGGTGGCACGATGACGTTTATTCACGCTGTTCGCAGCGGCAAACTCAGTCCTGAACAAAAAGCAGCGCTTGAAATTCGCCTCCAAACGGAATGTGGCAACCCGACTAATCCGATCACGCTGGGTATGATTGAAACGCGCGGGCCTGGTAAATGTATGGCTTTCGTTCGTAACCAATGCAACTGCACTGATTGCGATATGCCGACCTACTGCTTGCCCGAAAATGAGCGACATTAATTTTCATCCGCCATGAAACCTCGTATCGATTGGTATTTTGATTTCATCTCACCCTTCGCTTATCTGCAATGGCACAAGTTACGGCGTGAGGCTTCCCATGTCACGGTCACCCCTTATCCTTTGCTATTTGCGGGATTACTCAGCCATTGGGATAACAAAGGGCCGGTAGAAATTCCACCCAAACGTGGCTGGACCTACGCTCATTGCTTGTGGATCGCTAAGCGCGAAGGGATTTCGTTACGTTTACCTTCTGCGCATCCGTTTAATCCATTGCCTTTATTACGATTATCGATTGCCGCCGGCGCAACGCCCGAGGTAGTCGATCGTCTGTTTAATTTCGTTTGGCAGGATGGGCATTTACCCACCGATCATGACGCGTGGCAAGCGCTGCTTAGTGAATTTTCACTCGATGATTCAGCTCTCAACACGCAAGAAGTTAAAACTGCATTGCGACGCAATGGTGAACAAGCGATTGCACAAGGTGTTTTCGGAGTGCCCACCGCTGCTGTCAATGGACAGGCTTTTTGGGGTGTTGATGCCACTGACATGATGCTGGCGTATCTGGCGAACGACGCATTTTTTTCTTCTGATGAATATCAAAATGCATTCGCTTTACCTGAAGGTGCAACCCGTAAATAAGGGTTTTGTTGGATTAACTGAGTTCAACTCATGTTCTTTGCTTTTTCAAGAGGCATCAGTGTCCACAGTTGAACTGATTTTACGCAAATCATTTTAGGCGAGAAAAATCAACCACTTGGCTCGATTGATGTGGATTAGTCCACAGAGATACCCACCGAAACTGTGGATAAGATTGGTGAATGAATTTTAGGGTCAGTACTTTTTTGAAAAAAGTTCGCGAAGAAAGCGCAAAGAAAAACAGAAAATAAAAAACGAAGAAACCAATAACCAAATAACTTCAAGCAGCCACAGTTTCCATACACCTGGCAGCGATTTCCAGCGATTGCAAGCGCAGTTCCGGCTCATAAATATCGCAAGTCAGCATGATTTCATCCGCTTGAGTGGCTTGTTGCAATTGCATCAAACCTTCGCGCACTGTGTCGGGACTTCCAATCACTGCAGCACCAAGAAACCCTGCGATACCGCGCTGCTCATCCTCTGACAAGGAATCCATAAAACCTTGTTGAGGTGGCTGCAGCGGACGTCGATGGCCAGTAAGTATTCCCAAAATGCGTTGAAACACGCTGCTAGCAAGATAATGGGCCCGCTCATCCGTTGCCGCAGCAACCAAAGGCACGCCTATCATTACGTAAGGACTTTTCAAAGAATCTGAAGGCTTGAACTGGCTACGATACAAGCTGATCGCTTGCATTAAAAAACGCGGCGCAAAGTGTGAAGCAAACGCAAAAGGCAAACCACGTTCAGCTGCCAGTGCTGCGGAAAACAAACTCGATCCCAACAGCCATATAGGCACTTGCGTACCTGCGCCCGGTAAGGCGACAACACGCTGACCCCGCACAGTCGGTGCAAGTAAAGCCTGTAATTCAGCGACATCGCGCGGAAAATCATCTTCTGTTTCAACACGATCGCGGCGCAAGGCGCGCATGGTTATCGAATCCGTTCCGGGTGCGCGTCCCAAACCAAGATCGATACGACCAGGGTACAGCTCAGCTAAGGTGCCAAAAGCCTCCGCCACCGTCAGTGGCGCATGGTTCGGCAACATAATTCCACCCGATCCTACGCGGATACGTTTAGTACCACTCGCAATATGACCCACCAAAACCGCCGTAGCCGAACTAGCCACACCTTGAAGATTGTGATGTTCAGCAACCCAGTAACGCGTAAAGCCGAGGTTCTCCACGTGCTGGGCTGTGCGTTGTGCCTGCCAAAGCGCGTCAGAAATGCTGGCGCCCTCACGTACAGGTACCAGATCCAGCATAGATAATTTGATTGGGTGATCGGTATTCATGCGCTCGATTGTAATCCTAGTCCAGAAATATGGACGATTTGCCCGTCTATTCAAAAATAGGAAAAGAAAAAGGGATCGCGGCTTCTACGCTGCGATCCCTAAAGGCAGGATTTACTTCACCACTACGAGGGGTATAACGAATTGACTTACTTGGCCTTGTCGGCGGGTGCCATCTCGGCTGGCTTGGCATCGGTTGATTTAGACTTTGCCGCGGCATCTTTGCCATGCGAAGTTTTCGCATGAGTGGATTTAGTAGCGTCATGCGCGGCAGCTTTAGTGGGCGCGGCGGGTGTCGCGTCGCTTTTAACTGTTTCGGCAAAAGCACCTGTAGAGGCGAGGATCAGACTGGACAACAAGACTAGCTTTTTCATAATAACTCCCTTAAGTGCATGAGTGGATAATTAGCGCGTCTCAGAAAAAACCGTTAATTCGTTGACGCGAATGCATCGTAAAACGCTGATTCCACCTTGCAGATAAACGTTACATTTGGCTACCCTCGGTTACATTCAGAAATATTTAGGCTCACACAGCCTGGCGTCTTGGATAAACTCTGGACTAGGCAAAAACCTACGTAAAAATAAGATAAGGTTATGATTCGACTACTTTTTTCCTTACCATCACTCCGTGCTTGCGCCCTCATTTTTCTGCTTTGTGCAGACACCGCGCGTGCTGATACCTGTGACGATTTAATTAAGATGGATGGCTTGTTTACCAAAGCGCGGATGGAATGTCGGTTTACGTATTACGCCTGGCGCTTTCAACAAGATTCTCAGCAATGCATGGAAAAAAAAGGCAAGCAAGCTTCCAAGGAATTATTTAGCCAAGGCCAATCAGCATTTACCAGCAAGGCCACCTCTATGGGCAAGGAAGTGCTTTGTCAAAAGCTGTTATCGGATTTCCCGATGACAGTCAAACGTTAGGCTGTCGAGCAACGCGCCTACTTAAAATCACAAACCTTCGATCTCTACGCGCTGACCCAGCAAGGGAACGCTGACATCCCAACCCAATTCGCGCGAAATGCGCAATCGCAAAGCATCGGCGGATTCTGGCTCACCGTGAGTCACAAAGACATGCTTAGGTATTTTCTTCAACGTCTTCATCCAGGCTATCAATTGCTCGGCATCGGCATGCGCTGACATGCTAGGTAATGACACAACTTCCGCATTGATGGTGATGTCTTCACCAAAAATACGAACAGTCTTGTCGCCAGCAACCATTTTCGCTCCGCGGGTTCCCCCCGCTTGATAACCCGCAAACACCACACTGTTTCTATGATCAGAGGCCATCATGCGTAGGTGATGCAGTATACGACCGCCGGTTGCCATTCCACTCGCCGAAATAATTATGGCGGGATAACTCAGCTGATCTAATGCACGTGATTCATCTACGGTGCGACAAATTTTTGAAACGGTCGACATGCCTTTGCAATCCTCGACAGACAAACGATGCTCGTTCCGATGTCTGGTATAGATATGCAGTGAATCAATCGCCATCGGACTATCTAGAAATACAGGTAAATCAGGTATGCGCCCAGCTTTTTTTAGTCGATAAATTTCGTACAAAAGATTCTGCGCACGCCCGACAGCAAATGCTGGTACGAGTACCATGCCTCCGCGGGCTGCTGTTCGCGTAATTACATCGGCTAACACTCGACCATCATCATTCGGATCATGCAATCGATCACCATAGGTCGATTCAACCATTAAATAATCAGCGTGTTCAATCGGTGCTGGTGGCTTCATCACCAAATCATCAGGACGACCTATATCGCCTGAGAACAGTACACTTCCATGATCGGTAGTGATCTCTACCGAACTCGCACCCAGTATGTGCCCAGCCATGCGCAGCCTGAGCTTTAATGACCCTACAGAAATTTGGTGATCCAACTCTAAAGGCTTAAAGTAGCGCAACGCTTTACGTGCATCGTCCTCGGTATACAACGGTAAAGCAGGACTATGCTTACTCGTCTTGTGACGGTTTGCAAAGCGCGCATCATCTTCCTGTAAATGTCCGCTATCGGGTAACAGCAAACCACACAACTCAACAGTAGCCGGCGTTGCATAAATAGCCCCACGAAACCCATTGCGTATCAACAGCGGCAATGCGCCGCTGTGATCGAGGTGAGCATGCGTGAGCACGACGGCATCCAGACGGCTGGCATCAAACGGAAGGGGATCCCAATTCAGTAGACGTAAATTTTTATACCCTTGGAATAATCCGCAATCCACCAATAGAGTCGTGCCCTGGTGCTCAACCAAATATTTTGAGCCTGTAACGCAGCCCGCCGCACCAAGAAAACTTAGTTTCATGTGGTCTGCTCCAAGGTGGTTTGATTAAACATGAAGATAGGCAAGAGCACCCAAACCCACGCCAATCGCGGCTAGTCCATACATCATGTATTCCATCCAACGCCGGCGCGTCAATAGTGCAATCGCAGCCAAAGCAATCGAGACCTGAATACTGGTCGTCGCTTGTGCCCAGCGATGGTGTTGGTGCATCTGTTGCTCAGATTGCTCATCCCAATCGAGCGACTCTTTCTCTAGGCCCTCAGCTTTAGCCTTAATCTCTTCCTTCTCTTTTTTGTATCTTTCTACAGCTTCAAGATATTTTTCTTTTTTATCCGGCTGAGTCATGAGTTCAGCGGACAACTCTGACATATTCTGTTTGCTACTTTTAGCTTGATAAAAATTCCACTGGTTGGCTGCTTCTGTTTTTTTGATCGCGGCATTATTTTTAAAAAGTGCAGCATTCGCTTGTGTAGAACCACCCATATAAGAAAAAAGCGCCCCTACAGTCGCTAATATCGCCGTGGCCACGGCCAAGCTAGAGGAACCACTAGTGTGAGATGAGTGCTCCATTTCATGTTCGTGCGCACCGTGTACGTGGAACTCAGATTCAGACATACTTTCTCCTATTGTCAAGGAATGGTTGTCACTGAAGCATCACAATCCATTGGTTATCAAAAATAATTTTTACATGCTGCCGTAATTTGCACGTGTTGTTACCAAACACCAATAAATTAACACTAGTAAATGACTGATCACAAGTCCTCAAACAATATTTCTCCGGTTGCTGGGCTCTCCAACCAGCAAGCCGCTCAGCGTTTGCTTGAGGAAGGCACTAACGACTTGGGTCTGAGCCAGCGTCGCACGTTATTAGCGGTGATACGTGACGTGCTATTAGAGCCCATGTTCTTACTGCTACTAGCGGCCGGTGCGATCTATCTTCTTACGGGTGATCGTAATGAAGCCATGGTGTTACTGGGCTTCGTGCTGGCGATTATGGGGATGACTGTTTTTCAGGAACGTCGAACGGACAATGCGTTAGCAGCCTTACGCGACCTCTCTAGTCCGCGCGCACTTGTGATTAGAAATGGTCAGGAACATCGCATTGCTGGTCACGAAGTAGTCCGAGAAGATGTGCTGATTCTGGCCGAGGGTGATCGGGTGCCTGCGGACGGCACGTTGCTGCAAGCGCATGAATTGTCGCTAGATGAATCGATGCTAACGGGTGAATCCGAACCGGTATCAAAAACCGTTGAGCAATCGGTATTTGCTGGCACCTTGGTGGTAAGTGGTCAGGGAGTCGTCAGCATAACTCTCACTGGCCGACGCACGCAAATGGGAAAGATCGGTCAGTCGCTCGAC
>JBEDHZ010000018.1:0-26523 GCA_041173845.1 Pseudomonadota bacterium | reverse complement strand
TAATTAAAAAATAAAAACTATGGCTCTCTCACTCCCCAAAGCCTTTGATATGCAAGGCCAGCGCGTACTGATTACCGGTGCCGCTGGTGGCATAGGATCCGAGACAGCTAAGCTCTGCAGTGAGCTGGGTGCGATCACGATATTGACGGATATCGCGGCTGTTACGAAAAAATTAGAGGTCTTAGCTTCTTCATTAAAAAATGTCGAAGCCATTCATGCGCTCGATATAACGGATCGTAAAGCGGTTGAGGCGATCGTTGCACAGCATGCACCGATTACTGCGTTAATCGATACGGCGGCGATTTGTCCATTTGATGAAGATTGGATGGCACCGGATTGGAATGAACAATCCTTTCATCGCGTAATGGAAGTGAATGTGCTTGGACCAATCAATCTGGTACGCGCTGTGATGCCGGGAATGATAGAGCGAAAGAACGGCAGCATTGCACTGTGTGGATCGATTGCGGGATGGATGGGTGGTTTGTTAGCAGCGCCTCACTACGCCGCTTCTAAAGGGGGTGTTCATGCACTGGTGCGTTGGTTTTCACAACGTGCCACGCCACATAATGTGCGTGTCAATGCAGTCGCTCCCGGACCGATTGCAACGGGGATGACCGATGGTCAACCCTACCCAACCGAAAAATATCCCATGCAACGTATGGGGCGCCCGGATGAAATTGCAAATGCGCTAGTGTTTCTAGCCTCGCCCGCCGCGTCATTCATGGTGGGCAGCATCATGGATGTGAATGGCGGTGTGCTGCTGCGCTAATCAGCTCAGCGTAAAACCCACATAGCCGTTGCTGGTCGCGTCAGACACAATCTTTTGGTATTTCGCAAAGCCACCGGCATACGGCATAAATACACGTGGCTTGCCGGGCACGTTAGCGCCGAGATACCAAGAATGTGTCGCACTTGGCAGCAAGGTTGAATTCGCTGCGTGATTAACTTCGAGTACCCAATCGTCCGCCGCTTTTTCTTGCGCTTCAATGGTCTGAACACCCTTCTCACGCATATCTTTTATACAGTGCGTAATCCAATCGACGTGATGCTCAATAGCCGGTGGCATATTGCACAGCACCGAAGGACTACCCGGGCCCGTCACGGTAAACATATTCGGGAAGCCCGGAACTTGTAGACCCAGATAATTGCGCGGTCCGGCGTACCACGCTTCTTTTAGCGCGAGACCATTGCGCCCTTGAATATCGATTTTCAGTAAAGAGCCCGTCATCGCATCAAAGCCTGTAGCAAAAACAATGATGTCTAGCGGGTAGTCCTGATTCTTTGTCTTGATGCCGGTCGTGGTAATTTTTTCTATCGGTGTTTCACGAATATTTACCAGATCAACGTGCTCAAGATTGTAGGTTTCGAAATACTGCGAATCGACCGGTGGGCGCTTGGCAGCAAATGGATGATCAATATCGCCTAACAATTTTGCAGTGGCTGGATTTTTTACTATCTCGCTGATTTTTTCGCGGATGAAATCAGCCACAATCTTGTTTGCTTTTTCATCGATCAAGGTGTCGCGAAACGCCGCACGAAACTCGAGGCCACCTTTTTTCCAGGCGGCTTCCATGATCTGCTTACGCTCTTCATCGCTGACATCAAATACGGAGCGATCCGTAATGTAAAACGGATGCGCATTTGTATTTGAATTCATGATGTGACGAATGTCGTCGGTATGCGATTTGGCATACTGTTTGAATTCATCAGTCAAGGGTGCATTCCGCGCGGGGATGCTGTAGTTCGCGGTGCGTTGAAAGACTGTCAGGTGTTTACTCTGCGCTGCGATCACAGGAATCGCTTGGATGCCGGTAGAACCGGTACCCACCACACCGACTCGCTTACCCGAAAAATCAACGCCTTCATGTGGCCATTGTCCGGTGTGATACCAATCACCACCAAAATCATTTAGGCCAGCTATCTTAGGCACGTTAGCCGACGACAAACAACCGACAGCGGTGATTAAATAGGTGCAGTGAAAAATCTCACCCGCCTCAGTCGTAACGTGCCAGCGATTATGCTTTGCTTCGTAGTGTGCCGATTTAACGCGCGTATCTAACTGGATGTCACGACGCAAATCAAAACGATCAGCGACATGATTTAGGTAGCGCATGATTTCAGGCTGTTGCGGATAACGCTCTGTCCAATTCCATTCCTGTAACAGCTCTTTGGAAAAATAGTAAGAATACGAATGGCTCTCTGAATCGCAACGCGCACCCGGATAGCGGTTCCAATACCACGTACCACCCACACCGCCCGCTGCTTCCAATACTCTGGCAGATAAACCCAGTTTGTCGCGCAGCGACAAGAGTTGATA
This sequence comes from Pseudomonadota bacterium, assembly GCA_041173845.1. Classification (GTDB taxonomy): domain Bacteria; phylum Pseudomonadota; class Gammaproteobacteria; order Burkholderiales; family Burkholderiaceae_D; genus Pernthalerella. The sequence goes on along the minus strand of JBEDHZ010000018.1, from coordinate 24,206 downwards.
CATACCGGAAAAACCGGCACCAATGATCACAGCGTCTAAATTGACTGGTGAAGATAAAGTAGACATCGTGTCTCGTTTTCAGTAAAAAATTTTATAAGCCTGCCGTTGTTAGTCTGAGAAGCGGCAACTCACCTGACCAAGTGGGCCAAAATCTGCGCTCACTGCATCACCAGGATTCACTTTGACGGGCACACGGCAAGTACCGGTGGTGACAAATTGACCTGCCTCCATCGCGATACCAAGACTGGATAGCTCATTAATTATCCAGGTTAGCGCCACACGAGGATCACCCAAGACATTGCGACCGTAACCTGAATCGATAGCGTCACCATTTAAGGTGACGTGAATCGATTGATTCAGATAGTCGAAATTTTTCCAATCCGTTGCGGCTTGTCCCAAAATAAAATAGCAGGCACAGGCATTGTCAGCGATGAGCTGAGGTGCACCTACCGTCACAAAATCTGAGTAGCGAGAATCCGGTATTTCTATCGATGGATGCACAGCAGCCACCGCGGCCAACACTTCATCCACGGTATAGGGTTGCGCGCGCGGCGTCAGAGTCTTTGCAAAACTGAATGCAAATTCAATTTCGGCGACGTGCATGAGGTTGGATTTCAAGGAAAAGTTCGCGCCCACAGCCAGCATGCGATCCTGATAAATACGCCCGGCCAGCGGGCCGTCGACACCGATGTGACGCTGACCATCCACGCTAGTGGCTGCGATCTTCCAGCCAGAGACGGGCGAACCATGAATTTTTGCAAAGGCAGCCTGAACCGCATAGCCCTGAGCACGGTCAGCCGGACGCTGATCATCTGGCAGTGCAGCACAACGATCTTTGCGGGTCCACAGGTCGTGCAGAATGCCCGCCGCCGCCTGTTGTTTAGCATTAGTGAAACTATCGGAGTGATTTGAGCTCATGGTCTCGCCTGTTCTGTTTTTAGTAATCATACGACCGCCCTTAGGCGGCTAGTTTGTAATTCAAAAAGGGATGTTCACACAAATTCTCAAGCCACAGCAAACAAGGTAAGCTGATAGCCTGAATGCCTTGAAAATCCAAAATATCCATTACAACAGGAGACGAGCATGGCTTCACTATTCACGCCCGAACAGCGTGCTGCTTACGAACGCGATGGCTTTGTGCTAATTCGCTCACTGTTTGATACCGAAGAAATTGCACTGCTGCGCAGCGCGATAGAAACGGATCCGCAACTGCACGCCAGTTTATACGACCGTCATGATGCCTCCGGTAAGTCGACGCGCATGGCGACTTGGAACCATCCAGGCGATAGCGTGTATGGACTAGCAGCACGATCACATCGTGTCGTCGATACGATGGAAGAGATGCTCGGTGGTGAGGTCTATCACTATCACTCAAAACTAACCGCGAAAGAACCGCGCGATGGCGGTGCCTGGGAATGGCATCAAGATTATGGCTACTGGTATCACAATGGATGTGTATTCCCCTATATGGCAAGTGTGATGGTGGCATTAGACAAAACCACCCGTGAAAATGGCTGCCTACAAATGATCCGCGGATCGCATCATGCGGGACGAGTGGAACATGGTGTTCTACCCGGTCAGCAAGTGGGCGCTGATCCGCGCCGCGTTGAAGAAATGCTCAAGAGCTTGGAATTGGTCTACGCAGAAATGGAGCCTGGCGATGGCTTATTTTTTCATGCCAACGTGATGCATCGCTCGGATCAAAATCGCTCAGAGAATCGACGCTGGACCGTTTTATTTTGCTATAACGCGGCGCGCAACAATCCTTACCTCGAACACCATCATCCGCAATACACACCGCTGCACAAAGTCGCTGATGACGCGATCAAATCGGCAGGCGTTAAACATGCTGACGGCTCGGATGATTATTTTCGAAAGAATTTTACCAATCCGCCTGAACTGAAAAAAACACTTTCCACCTCCTAAAAAAACAACAGGATACTTGCACATCATGAGCGATAAAAAAAATAAACTTCGTAGTCAAGCCTGGTTTGGTAAGCCTGATAAAGATGGTTTCTTGCATCGTAGTTGGACCAAAGCTTCTGGTCATCCCCATGATCAATTCGATGGCCGACCTGTGATCGGTATTTGTAATACCTTCTCTGATCTAACGTCATGCAATAGCCATTTCCGCACACTGGTTGAGTACGTCAAACGCGGCGTATACGAAGCCGGTGGATTTCCACTGGAATTTCCTGTGATGTCACTAGGTGAAGCGCAGCTGCGTCCTACCGCGATGTTGTTTCGTAATCTGGCCAGTATGGATGTGGAAGAGTCGATACGCGGCAATCCGATTGATGGTGTGGTGCTCTTAATGGGCTGCGATAAGACGACACCTGCGCTGATGATGGGCGCGGCTAGCTGTAATTTGCCGACGATTGGTCTTTCGGGTGGACCTATGTTGAACGGCAAATTCCGCGGTCAAGATATCGGCTCAGGTACCGGTGTCTGGATGATGTCGGAAATGGTTCGTGCAGGCACCATGTCGCAAGAAGAATTTACTGAAGCTGAATCGTGCATGAATCGCTCGCACGGCCATTGCATGACCATGGGTACGGCATCAACGATGGCCAGCATGGTTGAATCCTTAGGTATGTCGCTGCCAGAAAACGCAGCGATACCAGCAGTAGATGGACGGCGTAATCGATTAGCGCAATTCACTGGTCGTCGTATCGTTCAGATGGTGAAAGACAATCTCACCATGGATAAGATCATGACGCGTCAAGCTTTTGAAAATGCGATTAAGGTCAATGCTGCGATTGGTGGGTCGACCAATGCAGTTGTTCACTTGCTGGCGATGGCGGGTCGTATCGGCGTACCACTCACACTGAAAGATTGGGATGATCTGGCGAGTGAGTTACCTTGTCTGTTAAATCTTCAACCTTCAGGCAAATACCTGATGGAAGATTTTTACTATGCTGGTGGTTTGCCCGCATTGATGAAAGAAATTGCACACGAATTACACCAAGATGCTCTAACAGTGAACGGCAAAACGCTGGGTGAAAACATCAAAGATGCGCCCTGCTACAACCGCGATGTCATTACTGCATTTGATCAACCATTTAAACCAGCTGCAGGTATCGCTGTATTAAAAGGCAATCTCGCCCCGAACGGCGCAGTGATAAAACCTTCGGCATCATCGCCGCATTTACTCAAGCATCGTGGTCGTGCAGTCGTGTTCGAAGACACGGAAGATTTTCGTTTGCGTATCGATGATGACAATCTCGACATCGATGAACACTGCATCATGGTGCTAAAAAATTGTGGCCCCGTGGGTTATCCAGGCATGGCTGAAGTCGGCAACATGGCGCTACCGAAAAAAGTATTGAAAAAAGGGATTACCGACATGGTGCGTATCTCCGACGCACGCATGAGTGGCACAGCGTATGGAACGGTTGTGCTGCATGTATCGCCTGAAGCGAGCGTAGGTGGACCACTTGCTTTAGTTCAAAACGGTGACATGATAGAACTGGATGTGCCTGCACGACGCTTGCACTTAGATGTCAGCGATGCGGAACTCGCAAAGCGTAAATCAACATGGAAATCACCGGCAAAGCCTGAACGCGGCTATGTCAAACTGTATGTTGATCATGTACAGCAAGCGCACTTGGGTGCTGATTTAGATTTTCTGGTGGGCGGTAGCGGTGCGGATGTGCCGCGCGAATCTCATTAAATAATTTTATAAAAACGCCGTAGATGCACTCAAGCCATGCCGCATTCGCTGATGCGTCATTTCTAACGATTCTCATTACTAACGAGACTAAAATAATAAGGACGAATTTATGTCTGGCACCATTACGAATAATGTTCCTTTTATACGCTTACATGCGCAAGATGATGTACTGATTGCACGCCAACAGTTAATTGGCGGCACACAGGTTGAACAAGCGACCGTCAAAGGCTTGATCCCTGCGGGTCATAAAGTAGCAGCACACGATATCGCTACCGGAGCACCGATACGTCGTTACAACCAAATTATTGGCTTTGCCAGTAAACCTATTCACGCTGGCGAACACGTGCATGTTCACAACTGTACTATCGGCGAAGAAAAAGGAGGCTTCACACGTGACTATGCATTTTGCGCAGATGTGCAACCTGAGCGCGCAAAACGTTCTGCTCAGTTTATGGGCTATCAACGCAAAAACGGACGCGTTGCAACCCGCAATTACATCGGCATACTCTCAAGCGTAAACTGCTCAGCGACAGTGGTGCGTGCGATTGCGGATCATTTTTCGCGCCGGTATAACTCAACTGCCTTACAAAGTTTTGTGAATATTGATGGCGTGGTGGCTTTAACTCATGGCACGGGCTGTGGCATGGATCACAGCGGACTCGGCATGCAACTGCTACGACGCACACTCGCTGGTTACGCTACTCACGCAAACTTTGCAGGCGTGTTGGTGGTGGGACTGGGATGTGAAACGAATCAATTAGCTGCCTGGTTAGATCACAGTCACTTGAATGAAGGCCCACTGCTACGCACATTCAATATTCAAGACACGGGTGGTACAGCTCAAACGATCGCTAAAGGTATCGCTATCGTGAATGAGATGCTGCCGATCGCGAATGACTGCTCACGTGTGGCCTGTGATGTTTCGCATCTGACCGTGGGCTTGCAGTGTGGTGGGTCGGATGGCTACTCAGGCATTAGCGCTAATCCTGCTCTTGGTGTGGCTGTTGATTTGTTAGTCGAGCACGGCGGTACCGCGATACTTTCTGAAACACCAGAAATTTATGGTGCTGAACATTTACTGACTCGTCGCGCGATTAGCCGAGAGGTGGGAGAAAAATTGGTACATCGGATTCATTGGTGGGAACACTACACCGACATTAATGAAGGCGAGATGGACAATAATCCATCGCCAGGTAACAAGGCGGGTGGTCTGACAACGATATTAGAAAAATCACTCGGTGCGGTCGCCAAAGGCGGCACGAGTAATCTGCGCGCGGTATATGAATATGCCGAGACTGTTACTGAGCATGGCTTTGTATACATGGACACGCCTGGTTACGATCCGGTGAGCGCGACCGGACAAGTAGCGGGTGGTGCTAATTTAATTTGCTTCACTACCGGTCGCGGTAGTGCCTACGGTTGCGCGCCCTCGCCTTCACTCAAATTGTCGACTAACTCTGCTTTGTGGCAGCGTCAGCAGGAAGATATCGATATCAATTGCGGCGAAATCATCGACGGCACCAGCTCACTGCAAACCATGGGTGAACACATTTTCAAACTCATGATCGCCACCGCATCCGGCCAGGCCAGTAAGAGTGAACAGCACGGGTACGGACAAAGTGAATTTGTTCCCTGGCAGGTCGGCGCGGTGATGTAACGCGGTGATATAACTTAATGTCTCAGTCTTTGATAAAACGATACATCTCGGTGTGATCTGCACCCTTACCCAGTGCCTTGTCTGCAGCTTGCCAAACCTGCAGACAATCACTGGCAAATCCCGATTCCGCATCGACTTGTTGAATAAAGCGATGGGCTGTTTCCAAATCTTTTTTCATCAACGATAAGGAAAATCCCGAGTTGAACGCATCGGACAGCATAAAAGCTTCGACTTTATTTTCAGTCGTATTATTTTTACCGGTGGACGCATTAAACACTTGATTCACCAAATGCGGATCAATGCCAAACTTAATGGCGGCTGATAACGATTCACTGACTGCCAATAAGCCCGCTGCTGACACGTAATTATTCAACGCCTTAACAGCATGCCCGGCACCCGCCTGCCCCACATGCGTCAGTGTTTTTCCCAATGCCTGCAGCACCGGATTAGCTCGTTCAACGTCTGCCGCCTCACCACCGATCATGATGGCGAGTGAACCTGTCACAGCACGTTTAACACCACCCGATACCGGGGCATCAATAAAGCCTATATCTAACTGAGAGAGTTTTTCTGCATTTTGACGTGTGTGCATAGGATCCGACGAACTCATATCAATGATCAGCGCACCTGATTTCAAGACACGCGATAGCGCTTCATCACCTTGCCACAGCAAATGATCGACGATGGAACTATCGGGCAGCATCAACACGACGATACTTGCCTTGGTAGCGGCGGCTGCAGCGGAGTCGGCCCACTGAAATTCAGGCTGACCCGCAAATTGATCGGCCACCGCAGTCGCACGATCATGACCAATGACTGTAAAACCTGCCTTGAGCAGGTTGTGCGCCATTGGCGCACCCATCTGGCCTAGACCAATAAACGCAATCGCTGTTGAGGCCACGCTCAGATCCCCATCTCTTTTAAGACTTCCTTCGCATTCTTGAAGCTATCAATCGCCGCCGGCACGCCGCAATAAATGGCAGTCTGTAGCAGCACCTCTTTGATCTCATCTTTGGTGAGGCCATTGTTAATAGCGCCACGTACATGCAATCGCAATTCATGCGGACGATTCAGTGCCGTCAACATAGCAAGATTCAACATACTGCGTGTTTTGCGATCAAGGCCAGGACGATTCCAAATCGAATCCCAGCAATACTCTGTGACGAGTTCTTGCATAGGCATATTGAAATCGTCGGCATTTTTAATGGAATTATCCACATAGTCAGCGCCCAACACAGCACGTCGTGTGGCTAGGCCTTTGTCGAAAGCGTCTTTATTCATGTAAGTCTCCTGAGTATTTTTGGTAGGTTAATAAACTGCAGTCTTCACCATAGAGGCTATGCAGACTACCGTCAATGCAACCCATTTAAACCAGCACTTATTGTGAGCCAAAGGCTATAGAATTTGACTGCACAAATTTGTCATTAGAATAACAAGGTCAATATCACTTGAATCAAGCGCATACTGGATTTACATTGGCAGCATTACGTTTTAGCGTTTTTTGGAAGCGACTATGGAACCTTTGATGACCCTTGTGCTGTGTATGGCTAATTGCGGCGGCGCGATCTCGCGCGACGATGAATTGGGCATGCTGGCAGGGACTTATGCGCAATTATGTAGTGAGATGTACTACTTAAAACAAAACCACTGCCCTGAGCTGCAAGTGCCTGTGATGCTTCAATGCCTATCTGAAGTGGACCGAGCGTTGAGCGTTAAACGTAGTAATGAATTTAAAGCAGGGATGAAATTTTTACAGCAGCGCTTCGCGCAGGAATTACCTGCGGTGGTCAGTCAAAAATTCAAAATCGCTTTACCGCGCAATGAAAACGATACGACGAAGACGTGTCTCTGGTTTGCACAAGACAATGCTGAACAGCGTTTTCAGAAACTGAAAACCATACAAACCTTAGAGAAAAAGCGCGAGCAATAACTCACTGAAAGCCAATGGCTAGCACGCTCAGGCCAGACCTTTTTCTTCCCTAACCTGCCTAGCGATCGCTTCCACTTTCTCATCACTGATACCAAACTGAGCTTTCATCTCTTCGAGCTTGAGACGCTCTTCTTCAGTAACTACCCCGTCTGCCAGCACTTCGCGAATCTGCATTTCATAAAGCACTTCGCGTCGCTCGACCTGAGTTGTATAAGCCGTAGCAACCACACCCGTCAGAATCGCGGCCAGCGCGATGCCCAACACTTGAGTAAGCACCACTAAGAAAGTACCAACTAAGGAAACAGGGTCGACGTTACCCCAGCCGGAGATAATGGTTAGCAAATACCATTTCATGGTGGCGGGTATCGACGGGAATACCTCGGGCTGCAGATGACCCTCAGCGATATAAATCAACGATGAACACAGCAAGCAAGAAATCAGTAGCAAAAACATCGCCGACGTAAACGAATCGCGCTCAGTCTTTACGGCTTCCACTAAATCAGTGAGTGCGCTGTTATAGCGCGAAAGTTTGAAGATACGCATCAATCGGAACAAACGTAAGAAACGCAAATCCAAGCCTGGGAACAGTAATTGGAGATAAAACGGGAGCGTTCCAAAAAAATCGATCAATCCATAAAAGCTGAACAAATATTCTTTACGTCCACGCCAGCCTCCACCTTCTTCTTTCGAATACTTAACGCCATAGGTCCAGACGCGTAATACGTACTCAACCGAAAATACCATCACGCTCGCCACATCGAATATATGAAAATAATGCTCATACGCTTCGTGCAATTCATGCACGGATTCAAGAATGATGGCCAACACATTTAATACAACGACGGCAGCAATGAATATTTCGCAAAATCGTGCAGCTGGCTCTTGTACCGAACCATCGAGGATTTTATAAATCTTTACCTGTAGGGATTTCATGACAATTTAGAGCTAAAAACTGAGAAGACGCCAACTAAGAACGTAGTTCCACGCACAGCGCAAAGACGATATTTTGCATCAAATGATCAGAAAAAACAGAGTCTGTGCGCAGCTAACGAGCTAACTAATAGTTAAAAATACGCACTCGTATTTCCGCCTACGCTATTTATACCTATGTTAGTTAACACTCATTAGGAATCAGATAACTTTCTCGCATGATAATGGGACATTTTTTTGTGAAACTGACGCCATACTGACGAATAAATCCAACTAGCCGTCAACTCGTCAAATTAGTTTTAAAAATCATGCGGCGATCAATACGATTTCACTTATAGTCGAGTTTGTAATTTTTTCTTGTATTTTTAACGGAGTAAATAATGGCAGTGGATCAAGACTTTGGAAACCTGCAGGTCGGTAAAGGTGTGACCATCAGTGGCGTTTTCCATGTGCCTGGCGAGGCTTTCGTCGACGGCAGGGCAGAAGGTCAACTGACCGCTGAAACAATTAACGTCACTACGAATGGTGTGGTGACAGGTAATGCAGTGGCTAATCACGTAAAAGTAGCTGGTCTAATGGAGAAGTCAATTACCGCCAAAACCTCTCTTTTAGTTGAATCTACCGGCACTGTTAAAGGCACGATAGCTTACGCGGATTTGGAAATTCGCAAAGGTGGCGAATTAGAAGGCAGCATTGTTATCTTGGATGGCAAAAGTTAAAAACAAACACATCAGGCAAAAAAAAACCGCGGCTTAAGCTGCGGTTTTTTTTCGAGCTAAGAAAAGACATTATCTTTTCTTATCGCGCTCAAGGTTTTCACGATGAAAATGATTAGCCAACATAAAACAACCGCCCACTACCCACATTACCAACAAAATTTGCCAAATTTTCATGCGATTCTCCCAATGAATGTCTGGTGGATTAATACGGTGCTGCCTGCTCTAATAAGCACCTAAGCCCAAGCTTTTAAAATCTTGTAATCCGTATTATTGCCCAAAACCGCCAAAGGTGAATAATTCCGCTCCAGAGCGGTCAGATGCCTGTTGGCCATCACTACGTTGATCCTCGTGCCCTTAAATCTTCACTACAACGTACCTTCGATCCACGTGCCCCTAAGCTGCTCACCACCAGAAGAGCACACTGATCTTGAATTCGAGTTCCTGCAAACATAACCAGTTTGCGGAAAGAGCCGTGGTTCGGAACCCAGAGGACCCGAACCACGAGGGATGAAACTTATTTTCGTCCCGCTTCCTGCAATGTCAGAGAAGCCACTTGTGGCGACTCTGTTTGGATGCTCGATACTTGAGCAGCGCTGCCATTGAGGAATTTCTTGACCCAAGTAGTATTCAGGGTCAGTGCCAAATGCACCGAGAAGGACGCTACTGCGACCGCACCGATGATGATGGGAACGCCCACCGATGGCTTAACTACACACCATATTTTTCCGTAGATCATTTCTAGTCTCCCTAAGGGTTAATGAAGCCAGGGTGAATAGATATACGCAAGCAAATGGGCGAAAGCTGCAATCATCCCAAAAATTTGCGTTCCTTGGATCAGATGACGGTGTATCTCTTCTGATTCAGCCTCCGTTAAACCGGTCGGCCAAACTTTGTCTTTATCTGACATCGTGACACCTCATAAAAAAAAGACATCGCTTACGAGTGAATCCACACTCGAAATAAATTTCGACATGTGGCATCGACCAACTATCGGTGTAACTTAATTTTTACACTTCTAATTGTCATCAAATATTGACAAACATTGTGCCGAACGTCAACTGCTTAGTCAGAAAAAATACGGATTGAATGAAAAAATCCCTAAGATTCTAGGGATTTTTATCAAATGACTACGAATATTGATATCAAATAGAGTCCTTTTTAATTTCTTACCCCACAAAATTTGAGTATTTCATCAGCCACTCGCTGACTGGATTCACGTTGAGGAAAATGACCAATGCCTTGCATAACTGTCCGCTGATAGGACCCGGTAAACCACCGCTCTTTGCCCTCAGAACTGTAGATAGGATTGACGCCGTCAGCATCACCATGCAGTACCAAGGTTGGCGTGGCCAGCACGGGTAAAACAGAGAGCACTTTTTCATCGGCATCATAGGCAGGATCTCCCGCCACTAAGCCCCAGCGATGGCGATACGAGTGCGTAACCACATCAACCCAATCAGGATGATTAAAGGCCTCGGCCGTGGCGGCGAATTCTTGCTCATCAAACCAGCCTGGCGGTGCCCAGGTATCCCACATCATGCGTGCAAAAGCATTTCTATCTTCTGCCAGTGACTTTCTACCTATCGGCGTATCCATATACCAGTGATACCAGTAATTTTTAGCTTGCTGCAAACTTAGCGGCTGACCTAGTGTATTGGTACCGTAGCCCACAGAAATCATAACGAGATGCGAACCGATACCCGCGTGTAGACCTGCCGCATTCGCGACCGCACGCGCGCCCCAATCATGCCCAACCAATAGCGGCTGATCCAATTCCATTGCTTGAACAAACTCAATCAGATCGCGCCCCAATGCAGACAGCTGCCCACTACGCGGTGTGTCGGCCGAAATGAACTGAGTACCCGCATAACCGCGTACCGATGGCGCCAAAACGCGGAAGCCTGCGACTGCAAGGATAGGGGCCACTTTGAACCACGTCCGAACAGAGTCAGGCCAGCCATGCACCAACACTGCGGTGTGCTGACCTTCTGGATTCCATTCGAGATACTCAACATTTAGTAAAGAGGTTGAGATACGGTGATAAGAAGGTTCGATCATAAATTTCCTGTTTCATTTGAATGAATGTGCGGGATGGGCACTAATAATCACTATAGCCCTTATAAAGCAGATAACCAATTTGAAAATTCTTAAGCGGCATATGTATTACAAAAAGTCAGGCTCTCTGGCTGGCTTATACCGATCAGATGCATCGCAAATAGCCGAATGCGGTCAGTTGATGTTTGAGCTTAGGGGAATGATGGAGTAAATACAGCGGCAACGTTTTGAATATGCGAGGTTTAATGGCAAAATCGCAGGCTTTGTTATTTATCTACACGCTACGGCGAGTTATTTAATTTGCTACACACGTTGCCACCGTTGTTGGCAACTCATTGAACCAACCCCATCCTGGATAAATAAACGATACAAATGCAGGGACTACATCTCACCGCCGATCTCTCGGGTTGCAAGAAAAATCTGTCGCTAATGACCGATGCTGATCATTTGCGCCGCTCCTGCTTAGCGCTTATTCAAGCATCGGGATTAACGGTCGTGGGCGAATTGTTTCACGCTTTTCCTGGACTCACTGACGATCAAGCTGGCGGCGTAACCGGCACAGTGCTGCTTGCTGAATCACATTTAGCACTTCATACGTGGCCAGAACAGCAGTCGGTCACACTGGATGTCTACGTCTGTAATTTTTCTACCGATAACAGCAACAAAGCCAATCAATTAATTACTTCCTTGGTTGATTTATTTGAACCCGATACTGCTAATCATCAGAGCTTATTGCGTGGCGAAGTCGGTCACAATTCCTCTGGCGCGGATGCGGCGATGGGATATGAATATTTGAATAAACACAGTGCCTATGCGTATCGACTGGGGCCACTGCTGCACAGGGAGCAATCACCCTATCAACTGATTGAAGTGCATGACTCGCCACAATTCGGAAAATTATTTCGTCTCGACGGCGACTACATGACGTCGGAAGCTGAAGAATTTTTTTATCATGAAGCCTTAATTCATCCGGCTGCAATCACGCATGGCAAAGTGCGCACCGCGTTAATTTTAGGTGGCGGCGACGGTGGCTCAGCCGAAGAACTATTGAAATACCCCGGTGTAGAGCGCATCGTATTGGCGGAATTAGATGAAGCGGTGATTCGCATTTCGCGCCAGTACTTAGGCAAGATTCACAATGGTTCGTTTGATGATCCCCGTGTAGAGATACGCATAGGCGATGGCTTGGCCTATGTCGCTGAAAGTACGGAGAAGTTTGATCTGGTATTACTCGACCTGACGGATCCCGACACACCCGCTTCAGAGCTCTACACCGCTGAATTTTTTCAATCGGTAAAACGAATTCTGGCCCCGGGCGGTGCCATGGTGCTTCATACCGGCACCCCCGTGTTCGCACCGGACACAGTACAGACTATTTATCGGCGCCTGAAGCAGCATTTCACGAAGGTGGCGCCCTATGGCTTATATATTCCCCTATATGGTGCGTATTGGTCCTTTGCCCTGTGTAGCGATGAACTTGATCCATCTCAGACTAGCGCAAAAGAAATCGCCCAACGCATAGAATTACATGAACTTGTAAAACTAAATTACTACAATGAAGCTACGCATCACGGCCTATTTGCTCTTCCTGGGTATTTCAGAGATCTACTCCGGTGAAGCTAAATGACCCAGAGTGGAAATCTCTGGTGGCAGAATGATCGCCGTGATTGCAAGATCAACGGTATGTGCCGGATTCTCGGCAAAATGCATGACCTACCTTGAATAAACTCTCAAGGATTTTTACTCTTGATCTCTCGCGCAAACTGAAATTAACTACCCCATCCAATGAGCAGCCTAAAAGATAAGCTATACGACCATTTACGCGACGATGTCTACTGCAAGCTCGGCGTCTCAGGCATACACGGCATAGGCGTATTTGCGTTACGCGATATACCCAAAGGTACCGCCCCACTGCGCAGCATGGTCAGTAACAAAGAAATAAAGTTCTCACGTATCGAGCTCAAAAAAGTACCCAGCACAGTTCGCAAGCACTTATCGCGATTTTGCCTAGTAGAAAAAGGACGAGTATTTGCCCCGGAAATTGGTCTGAATGCAGTCAACGTTTCGATTTATCTGAACCACTCAAAAAAACCGAACCTACGCTTCGATGATAAGGACGTGTTGCGGACGGTGCGCGATATTGAACGCGGTGAAGAGCTGACGATAGACTACGATGTCAGCTTTGATGATGACCACGATTTCAGCGATAACTAGCCCTCCTTCTAGGACTGAATTTCACTGATCACGTAAAACTAATCGCAACAGTTCACATCCATAAAGCAAAACGGCTGGCGCATGCGCCAGCCGTTTTGCTGATGGCCGATAAAATCAGGCAGCCACATCCTTTAATTCAACAGGCGCCGAACCACTGCGGTAAATCTGGTTCAGTTCTTCCGGCTTGAAATCAATCTTGAGCGGTGATGTTGGATCCTGCGCCAATGGATGATCGGGATCAACCAATGCCAACGCATAAATCGGCTCATAGTCGGTCACAAACAGGGCCTTGTAGCCGTAATCATCGACGGGTCCGAGATTGTAGTACTGCAGACCGTTATCACGCGCCCAGCGGCAAGCGAGCAGGCATGCAAATATTCCTGGCGATTTGTTCTTGAATTCGCGATTCCACTGACAGAAGCTGCCATACAGTTGATTATATTTTGGCAAAATCACGGAAACGTCGGTCAGAACCGTCACACCCTCAGGCGAGGTCACACGGATAACTAAGATATCCAGGGTGCGAATGTAATCGACAAAGCCTTCGACTTCTTCGTCTGCGATGAAGCATTTTTCGAAATGCTCTGCACCCATTTCAAAAATGTCATCAGCTGTCAGGTCTTTGCCGGGAATACGATCAAGTGTGATCGTGAAGTTGCGGTATTGCTTATCGTATTCCTTGAACTTACGTGCGCGTCGCTCTTCATTCCAAAAATCTTCAGAGAAGCAATCCACCATCCCGTATTTGTCGTTGATGGCCACGCCAAACTGGCTATCAGGGGGCAAGGCGTACACAACAAAGGGGCGCGGAGCTGTAGCCAGCATTTCTTCACTGACTTCTATATATGGGCACAAGGCATCCCAGCGGGTGGTGTAGTAGAGGATTTCTTCGTGATAGCTCTCGACGCAGAGATTTCGTGCTGTCCAGCTTTGGCAGCCCACCTGCATGAGTTTTTGCGATGCACGCGCTTGCCTCACCTCGCGCAGTCTGTGTAGAGAACCATTCATTCTAGTTGTCCTTGGAGAAGGGTTGAGACGGAAGCTTTTTCAAATCGAAGTAATCAGAGTCGATTTCAAAGTTATTTTTTAAAAATCCCTTGTCGGTCTTTTCCAGCTTGGTCAGTTCAGATTGGCACTTAGCCAGATGCATGGAAGCCTCACTCTTTGCATCATCCAACTGCCGAATGTACTCCGGCATCACCGGGCAATCGGTATCGTAATAAATTTCACGACGGGTGGGATTATAAGCGAGAGGATAAAGTGTGCAACTAAAAGGTTTGCGTTCACCTAAGGTGCAGCCAACCGGGCCGAGATGAACACAATTAGTTTCGATGCAGACGCTACCGAGATCTTTTTTCTCTTTTTTAGTGAGAGTTATTTCGAGGGCAGGATAACCCGCCTCTACGAAACAGCATCGTCTGCATTCAGCGCAGTGGTCAAACGGCATGCGCCACCCTGTGATATTTACCGTGCGTTAGGTGCATAAGCTCCATACGGGATTTGAGCGAAGAGAGTTCGGAGTTACGACAAACTCGCCCAGCTTTGTCATTTCGGCGTAAAGATAACCTAATACGCGGCAAGTTTCCAAACATATTTTTCACATTTACTCTGCATCCGGTCGATTCTCGTCTTTTTTTTCATCCAAACGTTTGCGCTGTTCGCGCTTTACATCGTGAATTTGGTGGACCGCAAAAAGTATCACGAGGACAAAAATCCCCATCTCAATCCACATACCCATTGCTTCTATCTTTCATAAAACTTACAAAAAACAATACTCTACGGACGTTGGCTCAAGCGCTTTCTCTTTAATAGCACTGTCTGCAGCTCACTAGCGAGCATCGTATTCAACTAAAACTCAGCCATCGCGAGATGACCAACCCGAGTGGCTTTTAAATATTTACTACTTAGTTCGAAGTGCTTAATGATTTTGCATTGCCTAGCAAGTGTCATCGACCAGGAATACTCTCGTCGACAGCTTATTAGCAAACTCATTCAAAGCGAGATCTGCTGCTGATCACACACACCCTAGAGGCTGAAACGAATTTTTCCACTGTTGATGAATATATGAAGCTCGTGTCCCGCTTTGGTGCAGCTTATATCGATGGCTGAGCGACGGCCTTAGAGGCAAAGCTGTTTGAATAGCGTCTCCTCTGCGGTATCGGAGAGGACTAAGGTCCAGGCGCTGGGTACATCAGTTTCAGATAGCCTCTCGCCACCGGCCATTTCCTCGCTAAAGGTCGCGTAGACCACTCCGCGATTCATTTTTTCCTTGCAGTCAAACTGCTGCAGCGATTTGAACGAAATCTCACCGCTGCCTTTGCGCGCTTTTGAATTCCCTAAGATCCAGACCTGACGCTTGCCATCGACGACTTGAATGCTCGTATTATCGACATAGAAATGGGTGCGACGAGTCTCGTAGAAATGGGACCACTCAGCAGAAGCACTGGCGCTGATCAGCAAGAAAAGCATGAGAAGATAGGCTTTCTTCATTAGTAATCCTTTAAGCTTCAGTTATAGCGTTGTTTGACTTAGTTAGACTTATTCTATTCGATAGCAAAAAAACTGCTGATCAACCCTTAAAAGATCATCATTAATGCAGCATTCAACACAAGCCACCCATTCAGACATCGCTGTTCTTGGTGCTGGTATTGTCGGCGTTTGCATCGCACTCAAGCTTCAGGAACAGGGCCGACAGGTCCTGTTGATTGATCGCGATCATCCGGGTGCGGCAACCAGCTTTGGTAATGCGGGGTTGATTGAACGATCATCCGTTTTTCCGTATTCCTTTCCACGCGACTGGTCGACCCTGATTGCCTACGCGCTGCAGAAAAAAAACGCGGCACATTATCACTGGAAGGCTCTACCTTCGCTGATGCCCTGGCTAGTCGGATATTGGCGCCATTCATCACCCAAGCTTTATCCTGCTGCGATCGCCGGTGCGCTACCCTTGATTGAAAATAGTTGGACCGAACACGCTCCCTTAATCGAAGCGGCGGGCATGTCGCATTTGGTGAATCAGAACGGCTGGATCAAAGTCTGGCGCAATCAAGACACTGAACTGGCAAGCCTTGATCAGGCCAAGCAAAGCCTAGCTTATGGACTGCGTGTGAAGGTTTTATCAAAAGCTGAATTACAACTACACGAACCCGGACTCGATCCCGCAGTAATCGGTGGAGTGCATTACCCCGACTCGCGTCAAATACAAGACCCGCAAGCATTAACAACGGCCTACCTGAATTTATTTTTACAGCGCGGAGGACGATTTATTCAAGGCGATGCGCACAGCCTTCAGCAAGATGGCCAGCGATGGCAAGTAACGACGGTTGAAGGGCCACACAGCGTGGACGCTGCCGTGGTGGCACTCGGGCCTTGGGGCGAAGACCTCGCAAAGAAATTAGGTTACCCACTAAAAATGGGGCGTAAGCGTGGATATCACATGCATTTCGCTGCGAGCGGCACTGCACCTAAGCATGTCATCGTCGATGTCGATCACGGTTATGCATTAGCACCGATGCGGCAAGGTATACGCCTGACCACGGGCGCTGAATTTGCTTTGCGCGATGCGCCGCCCACACCCGTTCAACTAGAGCGACTAGAACCGATAGCGCGCAATCTGTATTCACTTGGCGCTCGACTCGATCAGAAAGCTTGGATGGGCTCGCGCCCCTGCACGATGGATATGCTGCCGGTAATAGGGCCAGCACCTAAGCACACCGGTTTATGGTTTTGCTTTGGTCACGCGCATCACGGTTTGACTCAAGCAGCCGTCAGTGCACGTCTAATCGCCGAAATGATCTGCGGCCGCGAAACATTGACTGATCCTAAGCCCTACCGCGTCGACCGATTCTAAACAGGACTTTGATAATCCTTCGCAGCGAGTTTCAGTCCACCTTGTTTAGTCATCTTTTTTCATATCGCTAACGAATAACTGCCCTGCTCTGCTATCGGGAATAAATTTCACCCGATCACCGACTGCAAACTGCTTTAGCAGAGCGACATCATCGACGCGAAACACCATCGTCATCGCCCCCATGCTTAGCTGGGTCAAAGCCTCATGGCGTAAAGTGACCTTGCTGTTTTCAGGATCGATTTTGCGAATCTCCGCACGCACCCACTGCATCGAACGCGCGCTATCCGCAGATACTTGGGTCGATTGCGTATCGGCAGCCAAGCCGATATTAATTACCATGACCTGAATTAGAAAAAATATCTTTAATTGTTGTCTAAAAAAATTCATCGCACGCTCTCTTTTCAAAATAACTGATTAATGATGACCTTCATGTCCCGAAGGTTTACGAGCTTTTAGATTGCCTTTAACAGGTGCGCGCTCGGATGGCATAGATTGCCCGCCCGCTGAATCGCTGATTACAGATTGGGGCAAACTGCCTGTCCATTCCCACGCTTGAGTACCCGCCGGATGACGATACCAACCAGGATCGCTGTAATCACCCGGCTTTTGTTCGCGTCTCACTTTCATCACTGTGAACATGCCACCCATCGCAACACTGCCAAACGGCCCCTGTCCGGTCATCATGGGTAGTGTGTTATCGGGTAAAGGCATTTCCATGTCAGTCATCTCTCCCATGCCGTGCTCACCCATGGCCATATAGTCAGGGATCAGTCGCGAGATTTTTTCAGCGATACCGCGCTGATCGACACCAATCATCGTTGGGACCTGATGACCCATGGCATTCATGGTGTGGTGTGAGTTGTGGCAGTGCAGTGACCAATCTCCAAGTTCGGTCGCGTCGAATTCGATGGCCCGCATCTGACCGACACCTATATCGACCGTCACTTCAGGCCAACGTGATGCGGGAGGTGTCCAACCGCCATCAGTACCGGTCACGACAAAGTCATGGCCATGCAGATGAATCGGATGATTCGTCATCGTTAAATTACCCACGCGAAGGCGAACACGATCACCCTGCCGCACGTGCAAGGAATCGATGCCGGGAAAAACACGACTGTTAAAACCCCACAAATTAAAATCCAACATGGTGTTGACTTTGGGGGTGGCGCTACCGGGTTCGATATCAAAATTATTTAATAAAAAAACAAAATCGCGATCAACCCGCATGAAATTGTGATCCTTAGGATGCGTCACCCAAAACCCATACATGCCCATCGCCATTTGCACCATCTCATCGGCATGCGGGTGATACATAAAGGTACCCGCTCGTTTGGCAATAAATTCATAAACATACGTTTTGCCGGAGGCGATCGCAGGCTGAGTGAGTCCGGATACGCCATCCATCCCATTCGGCAGTCGTTGTCCATGCCAGTGAATACTGGTTGGCTCGGATAAGCGATTGGTCACAAAAATTCGCACTCGATCACCCTCCACCACTTCAATCGTAGGTCCAGGTGATTGCCCGTTATAGCCCCACAGATTCGCTTTCATGCCCGCAGCTAATTCGCGTACAACAGGCTCTGCAACCAAATGAAATTCTTTGACGCCTTGATTCATACGCCAGGGCAGTGACCAACCATTTAATGTCACTACCGGTTGAAACGGACGACCATTCGATGGCAAGGGTGGCGGCGCTGTCTTGGCACTACTGCTGACAACTAGCTCGGGTAAAGAGGCTGCACCAACACGACTAATAGCGCTGGCTCCTAAGGCCACCATGCCCGCTTGTTTAAAAAAATCTCTGCGTGATGTCATGATTTATTCCTTTGTTATTCCTCTTAATGCGCCTGCTGCGGACTGGTCGGAATGGCATTCCCTAGGGATCCACTCGTAAGTGAACTGGTCAGACTGCCACCATTGACGACAAAATTTAGCTCCGACTCTGCAATCCAAAAATCACGTTGCGCATCGATGGCTGAATTAATACTGGCAATCTGTGCACGTGCATCTGCCAACAACTCAAAGACACTACTCAACATGCCGTTGTAGCGCAGCAGAACTTCATCGGAGACACGCTTGCGTGCGGGAATAATCTCGTCCCGATACTGACGTGCGATAGCAAAGTTAGTGCGATACGCTGCATAGCCTTCGCGAGCTTCAGAACGTGCTTGCATTGCCACATCAGCCGCACGATAAAACGAACGCATATAGACACTCTCTGCACGGCGAACACGCGCCTGCCCCCAATCAAACAAGGGCAAAGAAAATTCAACTTGATAGCCCTGCGCTAAGGAAGCATTCGATGCACTTTTATTTTGATAACCCACCTCAAATGCGTTCACAAAACGAGTGGCGCGCGTGAGCCCCAATGATTTAGCGGTGCTTTCGGTATCGAGCTTGGCGACTTGCACATCTAAACGTTGTGCCAAGGCCTGAATTTCTATCTCATCGATTCGTCTTAGCGCAACAGGCAAATCAGGTAAACGCCCAGGCAGCTTTAACGCTTGAGGACGATCGCTTAGACCCAGTAATCGCACTAAACGCTCGTGAGTGACATTCACGTTGTGCTCTGCCCGCGCTAACTGGACACCTACTTCATGTCGAAATGCTTGCTCGCGTGCTTGTTCTAACTTGCCCCAGTTACCCGCTTTAGTCATACGATCAGCCAGCTCTGAACTCGCTTGAGCTGCCTGATCAACCTGCTGCATATAGAGCAGTGATTGTTGGGCTGCGACTGCTTGAAAATACGCACGCCGCGTATCGGTGGCCAAACGAACGATTTGTAATGCAGTCTGCAATTGGGTTTGTGCAAAGCGTCGCTCTTCGATAGCGCGTCTCAATGGCATACTCAACAATCCACTCAGATCAAACATAATCGCGCGATCAATCTCGACTTCGCCATTGCCAGAGCCAGACAATCGTCCGAACGAAAAACCTGGATTACGCAGTCTGCCGGCTTGCACCAGATCGGCTTCGGCAATACCAAGCTCTGCTAAGGCTACGCGTAATCGCGGGTTATTAAGCACAGCAATTTCTACTATGCCATCCGACGACAATGGTGCTGATAACAAGGTGCTGATACGTGCTTCTGCAGCGGACGAATTCGTTGTGTTAAGTACATTGGGTACGGAAGAGCCGATACGTTCTCTACTTAACTCAGAAACACGATCAACTCCCCCATCAGCAGAAAAATTGGCGCAGCCTACCAACGTCAGCGGTAACAAGCAGATCAAAGCACGCGCGCGCGCAGGCGCACATCGTTGCGAAAAATTCATAAATACTCCTAATGAGAATCGATTGCGTGAGCCGTCGGTCACATAGGCCGCGGGCTGCGCAGACTGTCCTAACGATAGCTCGCTAGAACAGAGGATCAGGCAAACTGAGTTCGGGGAGGTCGCTCGATACCATCTGGAATGAATCCAGATAGCGTATGGGAGGAAGTGATGAAAACACTACGCTCAATCAACTGGCTTAGTGCATGCACTGCGTAAGGAGGTGGAGCGGCAGCACCTATCAGGCAGCATTTTGCGCAGTCATGATTCGTATTACCGTGAGACGAATCGGAATGGCAAGGCTTCAGTGTATCGCTCACGTGATGATGCTCAGATGAGCTCTGATCGGTCATCGCAAACTCGACATCAGGTGATGAATGATGATGCTCGTGATGCGCGCTAGCGGGTGGCATTTCATTGACTGACAACTGCGTCATCACCCGCTCTGACTGATAGGTTGACTGAGGTGCCGTCAACATCGCTAAAGAACGCGCGTAGGCTAACGAACCCTGCATAGGCAATAGCAATCCTAACAGCAGTAGGAGGATGGCACGGCGCCTGAGCGGAGAGAGAAAATCAGTCATGGAATGACGATACCACAGCCTTGCAAATCAGAACAAAGCACGGATAGAAATCGCCAAGATAAATCAACAACCCGATAGGCCAGGTTGAATGGGCATAGTTATGAAACGTGCTGGGTTATTTCAATGCAAGACCGGGAAGGTCTGGATCAACCTTAAATTCAAAGGTGTGGCGGCGGCAGTTCATCGTGTTGATATAGTAAAAGGCAAAGCGTTTGCCATTTTCTGGACCAACTCGGAGTTTGATTTTGTTGCGGCCGACAATGTCGCCCTCTTCATCACGTACAGCGACATTCAAGGTGCCATGAAATTCCTGACCGCCACGATTCACCAATACTCCACTCAAATCGAACGCAACACAATAGACGCTCTTAACTACGATTTCTGGATTATTGGTGTCGACTGTCTGCGCGCGCGCAAGCCCAGGCAGCAAGCCCAGCGCGAGCAACAACGGCAGACAGACGTATCGTTTCATGGCGACCTCTTTCGACGACTTGTTTCCCATACTTTTTATTGCATGGGTAAATAATTTAATTCACTGCATAGCGCGAAACTGCCGATTCGTCCCATGCCATTCCCAGACCGGGACCCTTCGCAGTTACGTGGCCTTTATCGATAACATAAGGCTCTGCCATTATCATCGACCCGAAGTCCATAAACTCGAGCCAATGGCAGGTCGGCGTCACGGGTAATACATGCGCACTAGCTTCAACAAATATATGGCTAGAGACAGGCATCGATGCGGCACTGGCCATACCCATTACTGACAACCAACCGGTGATGCCACCGATTTTCATTAAATCCGGCATCATCATGTCGCATGCATGAGCGCTCAATGCACGTTCAGCATCGCGCGGGAACCACCAATTCTCGCCCGTCTGTATGCCCACATTGACAGACTGTCTGACGGTGGCATGACCTTGTAAATCTTCCGCAGCGACAGGTTCTTCAACCCAATGAATATCGTAGGGCTCAATCATTTGAATACGTCGTATCGCTTCTTTAGGCGACAAGCTCTGGTTGTAATCCACCATCAAGGCGACATCGGAACCAATCATGCGACGCACTTCGGCCACTACATGCAAATCACGCTGAGCATCAACATCACCCAACTTAATTTTGATCGCTTTAAATCCCTGCTTTAACGAATACTCGATAGCTTTAGCATCTTTGACGGGATCAACCATGCCGTAACTATCGTAAGCAGCAACCGGGTTTGCTTCGCCGCCTAATAACTGCACCACGGGTTGATTAGCCGCCTTGCCTAACGCATCCCAATACGCCATGTCTAACGTCGACAACAACATACCCAACAATCCTTGCAAACCGAGCAAACGAAAACGCTTTTCCATTTGCTGCATACGCGCTAAGGGCACGCAAGGTTTGCCGATCAATTCGGGCTTGATTTGCTCCAACAGGCTCATCAAAGGCTTAAGTGTCACCGGCGTATAGCCAAACAAATAAGCGTGTCCTGTAATACCTTGCTCGGTAACGACATCAAGCAAAATCAATGGCGACACATCGACTGAGCCGGAAGCGGTTCTCACCGGCCTGGATAGCGGCGCCACAACGGCACGCGCACGAATATCCGTAATCATTAAACTGTTCATGAGATCCTTATTCGATCAATAAATCGACACTTGTCGGGATTGTTTTAATAGTGCAGAGTCAAAATGGTTCGCAACGATACGAAACAGTTCATCTCATCGACTCTGTCTGGCCCAGCTCAGACCAAAGCGTTTTACCACAGCTAATACTATCGATGAACATTGGCATGCTCAAAACCCTCACAAACTGATAATAAATTATCGTTTGTGAAACTCACCTTCATCTTTTCGCAAGCAGGGACAGCTGATTAAAAAATTGGCACGACTACTTTGATGAAATAATGGATTACATAATTTAAACCACAACACGAAGGAGGCACCATGGCTACCGTACCGCTGATTCCCTACGACGAAGCAAAACCCGAAGCACGCGCTGTATATGACAACATCATGCAAACGCGCAAAGTGAACGACGTAAATAATTTTTGGAAAGCGCTAGCGCACTCGCCTGATTTATTAAAGCATGTATGGGAACGTGCGCAAGAAGTGATGAAGCCGGGCGCACTGGATGCAGTGACTAAAGAGTTGATTTACATCGCGGTATCTACTGCCAATAGCTGTGAATACTGTGTGCACTCACATACTGCCGCAGCACGCGCTAAAGGAATGACGCCAGAACAATACGCCGAACTACAAGCCGTGATTGCAATGGCCAGCACCACGAATGCACTGGCGACTAATATGCAAGTACCGGTCGATAAGCAGTTCGATCAGAGCTAAAAATCAGCTCTATAAAAAAACCAAAATTATCAGACCGAGCGATATTCAACTCGGCCTGATAATTTTATTAGGGATAACGAACCCAACCTTTGGTTGATGCATCAGGCGCGTCACCAGGTCGGCCAGGCACTGCCTTAGGCGCGGGAGCAGCGGCAGGTGCCGGTGCATGAACTGCATGAGCTGCATGCGCCTCGACTGTAGGCTCTGCACGTTCAGGCATAGCAGACGAGTGATGACTAGTAATTAACCACTCTGAGCCGACCTTCTTATACGAAAATGAATAACGCGCTTTGACCTTAGTGCCATCGGCAAAACGGAAGGTGTACAAGCCCGCATCAGTAGCGCTATTGCAGTCCACTTCAATCATTCGGTCATCAATACTTCCTTCTGGACGACGCATTAAAAAATGCATGAAGTACTCTTCTTTTTCAGCGATGGTGAATCGAGCACGATTCGATACCGTCGGCAAAAGAATGGAATTCGGCGCGTAATTAGCAACCACCTTTCTGGGGTCACCGGTACGCAGCGAGTTATTCCAACGATCAAACAAAGCTGCGATTTCAGATTTCAACGGTAAATCACATTCTTCAGCCGCAGCGCGAGCAGCGGGTACCGCATGCGCGGCATGACCTGAATGTGCTGGCAAAGCTTTGGCGGCAACCGGCGCTGCAGCAGCAGGTGCTGCAGGTGTATGTGCATCGGCGGCGGCAGGCGCGTGATCATCATGCGCTGCAGCTGTCTTGGGAGCAGCATGGTCATCCGAGGCAGCAGGAGCATCATGGTCCGCTTTGGCCGCATGCAAATCAGCTGCAGGTGCTGCAGTGGCGCCAGGTATTGATGCTTTAGGTTTCAAACGTTTACTCACTTCAGGCTCTGCTGACGCTGCATGAGCCATGTGAGTTTGGTGAGCGGCTGCAGGTGCTGGTGCATCATGCGAAGGTGCTGCTGCTTGAGCTGGTGCGGGTGCAGGAGCTACTGGTGCTGGAGCAGCTGCATGA
>JBEDHZ010000017.1:0-16270 GCA_041173845.1 Pseudomonadota bacterium | reverse complement strand
AGATAGAAGCCAAAATACGCATCGCCCATTGCCTCGGCGCCCGGCGTGCCGGACATAGGCTCAGCCAGCACCAGCGTTCCACCTGTTGGCAGCGCGCGACGGATAGCGCTCAATATCTTGCCCGCACGTTCGTCGTCATGGTCATGAATCACGCGCACTAGCGAGGCGATATCGGCCCCCGTTGGCAACGAGTCCGCCAAAAAGTTACCGCCGTGTGCTTGCGCTCGATTGCTGATACCGGCGTTTTGAAAGCGCTGCTGCGCATTCGCTGCAACAGGCGGCAAATCGAACAAACTCATTTTTAAGTGGGGATGACGTTCAGCGACGCTCACTAAAAAACGTCCCTCGCCGCCACCCACATCGAGCAAATGACGATGCCCACTAAATGAAAACGCATCCAGAATTTCAGCCGCCACCAAAGGCTGAGAGGCCGACATCAAGCGCGAATAACTCGCTACTTTTTCAGGCGCGATTTCAGCCGCACCGGTCAGCGCCGAGTCAGCGGTATAGGGGTAATACTCAGAGAGTGAAGGCGGTGGCCCGATACCGCGCAACAACGAGAGTGGATCGGCCAAATCGGCATACAACACCGAATGGTGTTCAACCATGGCAATCACTGCTTCGTTGTCGACCAGTGGCGCGCCCAACATACCTAAGCCATAACGCGGCTCACCTTGTGCATCAAGGCCACGCTTTTCTACTAACCGGAGCGATTGCGCTGCGGTGAGCAGTCGTTCGGCCGCTTCTCGCGTCATTCCAAACTGATGCGCTAGCACCGACAAACTTTGCGGACCACGCGACAGTGTTTTGAATAAATCCAGTTTTACGCAAGCCGCCAACACCTGCGAATAGACAAAGCCCGCGACCAGATCGAAGACCTCGCGCGCATGACGATGCGCGATCGGACGCGTGAGCGCAAAACCTGAGGCCGCCCGATGAAACGCGGGGCTAGAGAGCAATCGGTCACGCCAGCCCAGCAACCAATCAGTGAACGAAAGCGTAGCGGCCGCCATGCATTTATGCCGAAACGCGCGTCACACTCGGTGCAACCCGACGTGTGAGCTCAACAGGAACTAAACGCTTGGACTCTAAGCGCACTAGCGTGCGCAACTGTGCCGAACCGCGGCAGCTAGGAATCGAAGCGCTGGCATAAGCGATGAGTTGATCGAAATACTGAATCGCACCCGACAAACCCAATTCAGCGGCTGAACTGGGACGACCGTGCGTTACGTCTTGACCCTGAGGCTTGCCTAGCGATTCCGCATCCAACGCAACATCGCGAATATCGTCAGCCACCTGATAAGCCTCACCCAACCATTCGCCCAAAGCACGCCAAGGGCCTGCTGCAACACCCGCAGCTTGCGCACCTGAGACAGTTGCAGCGACAAACAAAGCACCCGTTTTAGCTCGCTGATATTCAGTCAGCGCCACCCGCGGTTCGCACTCCCAAGCCTGACCCGCCACAATACCGCTCGGTGCAGCAACACCGGCTGAGAGCGTGGCCACCAGTGGGCCCAAGCGTTCGGGTTTGGAACTAGCAGCGACTGCCAAGCTTTGATACGCCGAAACAATCAACGCATCACCCGCCAACACCGCCAAGCGTTCGCCATAGGCAGCAAATACAGACGGACGACCGCGTCGGGTCGCCGCATTATCAAAGCAAGGTAAATCGTCGTGAACCAACGAGGCGCAATGCATCAGCTCAATTGCCGCACCGGCTGCTGCTGCGATGGTCAAATCATCCGCACCGCAAGCTTGCGCCACCGCTAAGGTCAGATGTGGGCGAATCCTCGCACCGCCAGGAAACACCGAGTGACGAATCGCCGCAGCTAGTCTGGGCGGACCATCGGGCCCCTCTTGGGCAGCGACGGCAGCTTCGAGCGCTGCTTCTATTCGTTGAGTGTTATCCATAGTGTCTCCGTCTGGCGGTTTGCAACATTTGAGGACTCTGAGTCCACGATATCGGTGTAACTTAAAGCTGTCACATGTTTGTGTCAAGAAGATTAGACACAAATGGGCGCGGATTTACCTGAGCTTGTCAATTCATAAAGATTGGTCAGACCCCGCACAAGCACCTAAGAACGCTTGTGCATCCTCAAAAAGCCCAGTGGATGGATCACCTAAGGTCACGTTTTTCCGGCTAATCAGGCCAAGGCCACCGGAGTGAACAAACTATTCAGGGAGTCGCCATGGGAAATATCGGGTCGTACCGCGGGGCACGCGCTTTGCCAGTACTCACCCTCACGCTGACTACGCTGCTAGCGAGCTGCGGCGGCGGCAGCAGCGATTCAGGTCGAGCTACAGCGCAAAGCGCTGGCACCAGCGTGGGCTGCCCACAGGTAGGCATGCAATGCAGTGGTGACAGCATCATTCGCATCGATAACGGCATTGCCGTCACCACGTCTGGCGCCCAGACCTACGCCATTTCAACCAATGATTTGTTACAGCCCAACCCGGCACCGAGCAGTGCCTATGGATTACAACCGGCGACCGGTGGCCTGGCTGATCTGCGTGTTAAACGCGATGCCACCGGCCAGACCGCTACAGTCACGCTGCTGCTTTCAAAACTTGGGCTGTCATGGGATGGCATCACTGAGCGGCCACTGATCATCGAAACGTTTGAAAAAAATCAGGGTCGCGTGCAACTCAATAGCGCTGGTATCGCCACACTATTTGCACTTCCACCGCCGACCGATGTGAATTTTTATGACTACGCAAAATTAGGTGCCGCTGCTACTCAAGCTAACTACGCCAACAATATTTATTTTCCACGCAATGAACCAATACGTTGCCCTTCGAGCACACCGAATTGCTCTGCCAGCGAAACCGATGGCGTGCATACTCAAGCAGGTAATTGGCGAACGGGTGGCAGCACACCCGACAACATCTGGGCCTCACGACTCCACGAAGATGGCGCAACACAAGCGGGTTACGGTATCGATGTCACTGGTAAATTAATTCTGCTACCAAACGCAGATGGCATCGGTGTTCCTTACCCCGGTTTTAAGGGTTATCGCGATTACCATCAGTGGAGTTATGCCAGCGCTAACGTCAGCAGTTGGGTCACGCAAGATAGTGTGATGATCACTGAGTGGAATGGCGTTAACGAACACAATAAAATGCGGCGCGGCTTTGTCGCCTTTGGTGATGCCACAGACACCAGCACAATGCCCAGCTCAGGTAGCGTGCATTACAGCGGTAATCTGCATGGATTTTTTAGCTATGACAAAAATCAGGAAGCGCATCTGATCGTTGGGCAAGTTGAAGCTGATGTGAATTTTTCAAACCGCACTATCACCATCACCTTTAGCGGCACTCGCGTTGATGAATTCAGCATGGCTGTCGTTCCTGTATCGCTCACCAGCACGCTCAATTTAGGTAGCGCAGAGTTTGCCAATTACTTCAGCGGCATCGCATCGAACACAACCTTAAGTGGCGGTGCATCGGGACGCTTTTATGGTGCAGTAGGTGCAGGTAGCAGTGGCACTGGGCCAGCTGAAATTGCAGCAATATTTCAATTACAAAGTACTGCTACAGGACCAGTGAGCATCGGTGGAGTGTTGTTAAGGCGCATGTGAAGATGCATGGGAATGGGTTTGACACACACTAAGCCAAGCATAACGATCTACTTAAGCTAGGAATCGAATAGTTCACTCTTAGGATGCTTGCTCCTGATTAGCAACGGCCAATAAACATTGGCGACCATCATGAGCAAAGCATACAAACGAATTAAAAAAGGGGTAACCGAGGCGATCAAGGATACTGAGGACGGTACGCCAACTATATGCCGCCAGAATTCATGTGTGAGCTTAAACACACTTTCGCAAACTGATCGCATTGACCACAGCATGGAAGTATGAAATCATGCCTGTCAAGAGAAAGCTATCTAAATCAGTAGAGATCTACGCCCCAAAAGACGTATCCATTCCAACCAGACTCGGTGGCGGAGTTCTGAAAGAACGTGTGACACGTGAATTACCCTCAAAAAAGGTAACTAGCTACGCGCTAGCCTATGTCAACTCTGCCATCTTCGCTGGCGATAACGGACGTGTACTTGGCTACGACAATAAACATGGTTTTTCTCACCAGCATTTCATGGGGCAAGTAACTGCAGTGGCCTTCCCCGGTTATGAAGCGCTTTATGAACGATTTGAGAATGAGTGGCAGGCCATTGCCATCAAGTTTGTGAATGGAGAGTAGTGATGAGCAAACGAAAAATTTCTATCGATGATTTCAAAAATGATCGGATCTTGAGTCTGCACGTTCGCAAAAGCAAGGAAGTTGCTCGTGCTCTTGATGACCGGTCAGAGACGATGCCTTACTCAAAAGTCTTCAACAGCTATGAGTTTGAAGATTTCCTGAGTCAGCTCACACCTAAGCGATTTGAGTTACTTCGCCTAGCTAGCAAAGGCGGTCGCTCTATCGCCGACTTGGCCGCGGCTTCTCACCGAGATCCCAGCGCAGTCTCCAAAGACGTGGTGCGTTTATCCAAGCTGGGATTAGTCACAGTCGAGGCAGTCCCGAACGACGGTCACGGCCAAAAGAAAATCGTTAAGACGATTACAACCACTATCTCAATCAACGCATCGATTGCGATTGGTTGAACTGATTAGCTCTGCATCACTTCATCTATCAGCCTCACACATTGCGTGGGGCTTTCTTCATGCGCAAGATGGCCAAGCATCGGCCACATAACCTGGCGCGCGTTAGCTAATAACCGCGCCACCTTCGTTGCTTGTGATGGCGGTACCGTCAAATCATTTTCTGCAGCGACTAACCACACTGGCAAAGTTAGTTGAGGCAATTCACGTTCCAACGAATCCAAATCCCAGTTCGCCATCATCGCCAACGCGGCAGACACATGACCTGGATTGCGCACTAGCTGCGCATATAACTTCATACCCAAAGGATCTAATACCGATCCAGTACTACGAACAAGTTTTTCAACGACGCTGTAATCCGCCGCTTGCCAGGCAAAAAATCGTGCAGCAAATGAACCCGCAGACAGCAAGCGTGCGATCGGTGAAAACAATTGTCCCGCCAAACCACCAAAACCTATAAATGCACCATTCAAACTAACCATAGCAGCCGGTGTAACAGCACCATCTAGCACCATACGTGCAGCGACTGCCGCACCAGCAGAGTGCCCCACCACCAGTGTTGGCGTAAACGACATCACACGCAATAGCTCACCGACTTTGCGCGCCATTCCATTCAGCGATTGTTCTTCAGAGGATGGCATAGACGTAAATCCATGACCGGGCATATCAATCGCAAGCACTTGATAACGCAGCGCTAACAAAGGCGCTACATCACGCCATGTATGCGATGTCGATCCCGTGCCGTGCAAGAGCAAAATTTTTTTTGCGTTGAATTCATTTGAAGACTTCAATCCAAATTGCTGCACATGCCACGTTAGGCCAGCAGCTTTGACGAAATGACTCTGTGCGCGATTAGGCCAATCACGACCATCCGTTTCCCAATCCAAGCGCTGGCTCACTTCAACGCGCTCCATCCAATGCAGCAGCGCGCACGGCTAACGACACCGAAGCTGCTCCCGCAAAGGGCAATGGCAAATAACGCGCTCGCATTGCAGCCGCAAGATCAGCTGCCGGCTTTTGTGGTTGCGGTGAAGTGTCAATAAACAAGACGGACATGTGCATCACGGCGAGTTGTCGCGCGGCTTCCATCGCTTCAGAATACGCTAACTCACGACCACCGCTACCACTACGTGCCACATTCGCGCGCCCATCAGTGAGCAGCACAATCACCGGCGTTATTCCACGTCGTTGCAAACCTTCAGCGACCGACGCAGCGGTGTCAATCGCCGTAGCGAGCGGTGTGCCACCGCCTCCGGGCAAACCCGACAAACTACGCTTAGCGCGAACTAATGAACGTGTGGGCGGCAACAACAACTCAGCTTGCTTACCGCGAAAAGCAATTAGCGCTACTTGATCGCGCCGCACATAACAATCTGCCAGCAATAATTCAACCGCACCTTTCGCTTCGGCTAAACGATTCAATGCCGATGAACCTGAGGCATCCACCACAAACAACGTTGTCGTTGCCGTTTTTTGTTTAATACGCGCCAC
Organism: Pseudomonadota bacterium; assembly: GCA_041173845.1. GTDB lineage: Bacteria > Pseudomonadota > Gammaproteobacteria > Burkholderiales > Burkholderiaceae_D > Pernthalerella. Next base: position 10,178 of record JBEDHZ010000017.1, on the reverse strand, counting down.
ATGAAAATCTTCCGCGCGCACTTGAATTTTTGCTTGCTTATTTTTTACTGTAGCTTTGCGAATTTTTTGCCACGGCGCAGCGGCACGCAAGGTATCCATTAAATGCAAACGACTCCCATGCGCGGGCATCGCGCGACGCGAACCGGAAGGCCTACCTCGCAAACCTCCTTTAACAGCAGCACCTGATTTACCACTGCTGGCACGACGTTGCAGTCCACCTGCGAGTAATTGCGATAGCAAACCCGCGGGTATCGCCGCTTTAGTCGCTTCGAGTATTTGATCTTCGAGTGCTTGCGGATTTTGCTCAGTCGATGGATCAGGATCAGGCTGCTGCGAATCATCTTCCGGTGGTGGCGGCTCTTGATCGGGCTCTTGATCGGGCTCTTGCTGATTTTCTTGTGCTTGCTCTGAACTAGGCTCGGGTTGCGATACCGGTGGCAAACGCGTTGCGCGCGGTGCCAGCACTAATTCAGCCGCTGCACGCACATCATCGCCACCCACTTCAAGATCACTATTCAATGCAGCGTTAGCACGCGCAGCAGACAAGGTCATCAATGTCGCTCGCGCCGAATCCACACCTAAAGCCATCGCCGTTCCGCACAACGCATCGAGCAAGTCGTCATTGATATTCACCTCTGGCAAACGTGCACGCGCTGCAGCTATCTCTTGTTGTGAAATTAAATTCGCTGGATAATCGCGCACCTCTTGCCAGGACACTGAACGCAAATCTAAATCAAACGCCAGACGATCACGCAGACCAGGCAATAACACTTCTTCTTCGCTGACGCCTTCATCTAAAGCAATCACTGCAAATCGCGAATCACGGCGTTGATCGATACCATCACGAACAATATGAATTTCACCGCTGTCCATCACTTGCGCTAACTTGGCACCGGTTGCAGAAGGTAGGCGCTCAGCCATAGCGAGTATCAACGTTCCACCATTCACATCGGCTAATACACCCTGCTGCAAAATCGGACGACCGGCAGATAAGGTGGCAGATAAATCCAAACCACCTAATAAGCGCTCGTCCGTAATGTTGACTGGCATGCGTTTCCACGCAGAGTCGCCCATCAGCGTTTGCAGCAAACTCATCCATGCATCGCGCACTGGACCCGCACCCGCATGTATGCGTGCACCCGCTAAACCTATCGGATCAATCGCCAATAACGCAGCAGCGTGAACCGCCAGCGACCATGTGCTGGGGGCTTCAGAATCGTGCTCTGGGGAGTTGCTGGATTCAGACATCACACGTTCAAACGTTTAGTGAGTCAGTGCTACTTAGAATGAGCAGCAAACACTTCATCCACTGCACGAGCTACACGCGTTCCCGAACCGGAATCATCGAGAGGATTGCGACGCAGGCGATGACGCAAAGCTGGTGCAGCCATACGTTTTAAATGATCGACTGTGACGACCGTATCACCTTCATACGCTGCTAATGCACGTGCTGCTCGCATTAACGCGAGTTCGCCACGCAAACCATCGGTACCCAATGCCATACACAATTCAGCAGCGCGCTCGAGCACCGCATCTGGCACTTGCACTTCGTCGAGTCGCTTGCGACCTGCAACGATACGACGTCGAATTTTTTCATCTTCTTTACGCCATTGCTCCACAAAAGCTTCAGGACCACGCTCAAAAGTATCGCGTCGTTTAATGACTTCTATGCGTAGTTTGATATCGGTGGGCGTTGTTACATCGACGGCCAAACCAAAACGATCGAGCAACTGAGGTCGTAGTTCACCTTCTTCTGGATTACCACTACCGACCAATACAAAGCGTGCTGGATGGCGTATCGACAAACCTTCACGCTCGACCATGTTTTCACCTGAAGCGGCGACATCAATCAGCAAATCCACTAAATGATCTTCTAGCAAATTCACTTCATCGATGTATAAAAATCCGCGATTAGCACGCGCTAATAAACCGGGTTCAAACGCTTTTACACCATCCGATAATGCGCGCTCCAAATCTAGCGCACCAACAACGCGATCTTCCGTTGCACCCAAAGGTAAATCAACGACAGGTACGTCACGCAAAATTGTTTTTGGATTGCCTTTGGTTTTTAGGGGTGCACATTCTTTGCATGAAGGCGTGCCTGGCTCAGGATCACAGCCATAAGGACAGTTCGCCATAGCGCGCATTTTTGGCAGCATGGCAGCAAGCGCACGTACCGCGGTCGATTTACCGGTACCGCGATCACCAAACACCAAGACACCACCTACACCGGGATCAACCGCGGCGACCAAAATCGCTTGCTTCATTTCTTCCTGCCCGACGATGGCAGAAAACGGAAAACTCAAACGCATGAAAATCTTCTCCGAAATAACTCAGCTCGATGAAACAGACCAACGCCGCCTGAGATCAGCCAAATGCACCAGACCAGCAGCAGAAAGAAGTAATGCCGTCACAAACCAGGGTAAAGACATCAGGACAGTGCGCACAGCCAGCATGAGCGCCAAACCGGCTAGCAGCACCAAACGCAACTCGATCGGATCCAGCCCTTTGCCTGTGATACGCCACCACATTTCTAGCGCCATCCATTCAAGCAGCGTAGCCGCTAACACCACATCGATCAGGCCGGTGCCTGCGAAGAATTTTTCCACTCCGTCCCCCATCACCCACTTCTGGGTCGAAAGCCTGTCGAGCGGGTTATTTTTTTACTAATTACATCCCAACTGACGGCTACAGTGCTTACTGTACACCCCGAAGTGTCAGGCTGACTAGACATTTTTCCCGCACCTTTTGCCTCTGGCGGCAGACTTTATGCAGCTGATCTGGCCCAGCGCAGCCAGACCTTGGACAAGCCTTGAATCATCACAGCACCTTCGCTATTTGGCGGCGACATCATGACGTCCACCCCCACGACTCTTATCCACGGAAACAACGATGACCGGAACACTGAATAAAGCCCTTTTGATTGGCCATCTCGGTCAGGATCCCGATATACGCACCATGAACAGTGGCGAGTTAGTCGCTCATTTATCGGTCGCCACCAGCGAATCATGGAAAAACAAATCCACCGGCGCTCGACGTGATGCGACGGAATGGCATCGCGTGGTTTTGTATAAACGACTAGCCGAGTTGGCAGCACATCATTTAAAAAAAGGCGCGTTAATTTATCTAGAAGGTCATCTGCAAACGCGCAAATGGGTAGGCAAAGACAGCATAGAGCGGCACACAACAGAAATCGTCGGTGATGAATTACGCGTATTACACCGCGCCAACGAAAATAAATTGCAGATCTCCGTGCACGATGATCCTCCCGTGGAAAATATTTTTCGACAAGAGATTAGCGCACGCCCATCAGTGACTGATACACACAATGGCGGAACCGCGGCAGGGTCGCCATAAATCAAAGTCGGCGCCACATCCATTACACTATCCGTACACACATTCTTATAACAATAACGGAGACCATGATGGACGTACTCATTACCGGCGGAGCAGGCTTTTTGGGAGTCAAACTCGCAAATAAATTACTCGAACGCGGAACGCTCGCCGGCCCAGACGGCAAACAACACACCCTGAGTCGTATCGTGCTGCTCGATCAAGTCGCCGCACAAGGTTTTACTGACCCGCGCATCGTATCGATGACCGGTGATGTCGCCGATGCCGACAGCGTGGCGCGCGCACTTACTCCCTCAATTCAAACCGTCTTTCATCTGGCAGCCGTGGTCAGCGGCGAAGCCGAAAGTGATTTTGATTTAGGTATGCGCATCAATCTTGATGCTACGCGTATCTTGCTCGAGCAAGCGCGCCGTAACGGCAATAAGCCACGCTTTGTATTCACCAGTTCAGTGGCTGTTTTTGGTGGTGATCTGCCTGCCAAAGTACTCGACTCCACGCCCGCCACTCCGCAAGGCTCATACGGTGCGCAAAAAGCGATGTGCGAACTCATGGTGACTGACTATGCTCGCAAAGGTTTTGTGGATGGTCGTTCAGTGCGTCTGCCCACGGTATCGGTACGACCTGGCAAAGCGAACAAAGCGGCATCTAGTTTTGCCAGCGGCATTATTCGTGAGCCCTTAAACGGTGTCGCCTCGATTTGCCCAGTACCTGATAACACACGCATGTGGGTACTCTCACCACGCAGCACCGTTAATAATTTAATTCATGCGCATGAAGTGGATGGTGCAGTCTTTGGCAGTGCAGGTGCAGTGAATTTACCGGGTCTGAGCATTACAGTGGGTGAGATGGTCGCGGCGATGGGTCGCGTTGCTGGTGAAGCCCCTGTCAAACTCATTCAGTGGCAAGAAGATGCGGCGATTATGAAACTCGTGCGCACATGGCCGGGTGATTTCATCACCACGCGAGGAGAAAGTATGGGATTTGTTCGCGACACTAACTACGATGATGTAGTACGTGCGTATATGGACGACGAATTAGGTAAAAAATAAATTTGCCGAATCGCGTGCGAAAGCCTTTGTACTAGGCTTTTGCGCGCATTCCCCATTTCCATAACCAGGTAGTGGGCAAAGGCAAAATCATAAAGACATGTTCTACCACCGCCAGCGTCAGCAATCCTGCTACCAAACATAAACTCGTCGCTGCAAAACCTTCAGCGGGTTGAACAGATATCGCCATCCACAAAGGCACAAGCACAGTAACGGCAGCCGTGACTGAAATAGGCATCAGCCAATTCCACGAACGTCGCGTGAAATAACTTTGTAAATACGAGAGATGTGCTGGCAGAAAATTTTCTGAGAAATTGCGCACACCCAAAAATAAATTCAGCTTGGCTGATAACCGCATTGTCCACAAAACTAAATACGTCCACCAACCAGTCTGATTGGGTTTGTTCCAACTAACAGCGAATACCAGCATCGCTAACACCACTAAAGCAAATTCGTGGTGCAAGATCGCCTCGGTCGCATGCCAGGCACGCTTCCAACCACGACTATCCTCAGGGCACTCGCTACGACGCGCGCCCGTTACATACCCCAACAGAAAAGCAATCTCTTGCCAGCCCCACACCAGTAAGGCACAAGTGAAAGCGCAATACGCTGAAGATACTGTCGTGCGCGATGCAGAGATAAACAAACCCACTAGTGCAAAGACCAACAGCAAGGTGGATTTCAACATCGTCCATTTGAATGTCCAGGTCGGCAGCCGACCGAGGTACAAAATAACCCCTGTCGAAAACCACCATACAAACAGCGTAAACGCTGCAGGAAGTAAATACTGGCTCATTACAAACTTAAAGCCTATTTATTGTTAATGAATAAGCAGTGTATGCACAGCGGCGGCATACAAAACACTGCCATCCAAAAGTTACCAGGCCGGCACCAACCGAGCCGTATCGGGCAATTGGTTAGACTGAACGGGGATAAAGAACATACGCGCAAATATGGCTGCACCCGCCACACTCCACAAGGCTTTGCGTGCGTAACCCAACACACCACCTGCCTTCATTCCTTCGTCGGCACGCTGTGAGCAGGCAAACAGTCGATCTAAATTAGCGCGGAACGCAGGATGATCGATATCCAACAAAATAGGAAATACTTGTTTGGTAATTTCATTCGTGATGCGGAATACATCAAAATCGTATTCAGTAGGCTCTAGTCCCATCGCTTGCTTTAACTCTGGGCGCGTGTGGTCACGCACATACATGGTGGCGTATACAGCCAACAAGAAAAAACGTATCCATAGCAGATTCCCGCCACGCAGCAAATTCGGATTAGCACGCATAATCAATGCAAACGATTCACCATGACGGAACTCATCATTACACCAGCGTTGGAACCAGCGGAAGATTGGATGAAAGCGCTTCTCAGGGTGTTTTTCGAGCTGACGGAAAATACGTATGTAACGTGCGTAGCCAATTTTCTCGGACAAATACGTAGCATAGAAAATATATTTTGGTTTGAAGAAGGTATATTTTTTAGTGCGCTTTAAATCACCTAAATCAATACCTAAACCATAATCTCTCAACGAAGAATTAATAAATCCTGCATGACGTGATTCATCGCGCGCCATGTATTCCATCAATTGCTTGATATCAGGATTAGTTACGTTACGTTTGATTTCGTTGTACAGCACGCAGCCTGAAAATTCTGACGTCAAGGAACTGACCAAAAAATCTAAAAATTCTTGTCGCAGCTCAGGTGACATTTTTGAAGCTAAGTCACGCGCTTCGTCAGCAAAAGTAGCATCGCGTTGAAAGTGATCGTGATTATTATCACCCTCGTATTCAGCCATCATGGCATCCCACTCAGCGCGCACAGGCTCAATATTGAGCTTATCCATTGCGTCAAAATCAGTTGTATAAAAGCGCGGCGAAAAAATCGTATTCGTCACTGCTTTGCGATTAGCATCCGCGACTGAATTGATCTCATTGCTTGAGTTATTCATATTCTCTCTCCTTGCGCTGCAATGGCTATGTATCCGCGCACTGCAGTTGTATAAACAGTACTAAAGCACATGGGTAATCAGGTTTTATGCCAGCACCAATTGCATTGCTTGCGATGTATAAAATCCACTAGAAATTTTTTCTGTATTACCCGTCTTCCAACCCACTAATTTAGCGGCGATAGCGATTTCATCGCGCAGGGCAGATTCCGAGACCGGCTCAATAAATGGCGCACGATCACCGCGAGGGAAAATTCGACCCACACGTATCATCGTCGCGAGAATCGGATTGCTGGGTGCAAACGTAAACAGAATGGACTGCTTGGTCCGTTGTGCTAAGCCGCCCAAACCTTGGACCATGTCATGCTTTTCGTAGTGGATCATCGAGTCCATTGCCACCACATGATCAAAACGACCATAACTGGTTGAGAGCATGTCACCCGCGACGAATTCCAATTTACCTTTGCCCAGATCTTTAGGCATACGCTCACGTGCTAGTTGCACCAAGGTCGGCGACAAATCAATCGCAACGACTTCTGCTCCACGTTTCACTAACTCCACCGCTAACGCGCCGGTTCCACAACCGGCATCCAAAATGCGTTGGCCATGCAAATCGTCTGGCAACCAGCTGAGCAATGTTTCGCGCATGCGATCGCGACCTGCACGCACTGTCTTGCGTATGCCCGAGACTGGCGCATCCGACGTGAGCTTGGCCCACTGATCAGCAGCCGTGCGATCAAAGTATTCCTCTAACCGGTCGCGCTTTTCCTGGTAGCTGGAGTTTTCCATCATGTCCCCTTTCTGGGGTTCTTAATCGGTTAGTAGTAATTATTTAAAACAAGCTGATCAATCAAAACCCAGCAAATCAAAAATATCTCTGTCTTTCATTGGCTGGCAGATCAGTGGATCCGTACCCGCCCAAAGCCGTGCGGCTAATTGCATATATTCGTTTTGCACCATACGTACATCTGGTGAATCATCCATTTCAAACAACGTGGCTTTTTTCAAGCGGCTCTGACGAATGATGTCAAGAGATGGAATGCGAGCCATCGTTTGCAATCCAATTTGTGCATTGAATTTATCGATCTGATCAGTCGCATCCGAACGATTCGCAATCACACCGCCTAAACGTACGTTGTAATTTTTTGCCTTGGCGCCAATGGCTTGCACGATACGGTTCATCGCAAAGATGGAATCAAAATCATTCGCCGTCACAATCAACGCGCGATCTGCATGCTGCAAAGGTGCTGCAAAACCACCACACACCACATCACCGAGCACATCAAAAATCACCACATCGGTGTCATCTAACAAATGGTGTTCTTTCAGTAGTTTGACTGTCTGTCCCACTACATAACCACCGCAGCCAGTACCTGCAGGTGGGCCACCAGCCTCAACGCACATCACGCCGTTATAGCCTTCGAATACAAAATCTTCGACGCGCAGCTCTTCACTATGAAAATCAACCGACTCTAAAACATCAATTACTGTCGGCATTAATTTTTTAGTCAGCGTAAAGGTCGAGTCATGCTTAGGATCGCAACCAATCTGCAGTACACGTTTACCTAGCTTAGAAAAAGCCACCGATAAATTTGACGATGTCGTACTTTTACCAATGCCGCCTTTACCGTAAATAGCAAAGACCTTGGCATTACCTATCTTCATACTGGGGTCAAGCTGCACTTGTACGCTGCCCTCACCATCGGCACGACGATCACGTTTGATTTCACTTACTGGTACGGTCGCTATATTCATTGCTTAACTCCTCGGTAATGCTTTCCTGTCGGTAGGACAGTTCTTTTTTATTCGTTACAACGGTCTAGCTCGCCGCCTTAATGCATTAACGTCCGTAGTGCGCTTTGGCGTCGTACAAGGTTTCTATCGTGATGTGCATTACACCAACGTCTTTCGCATAGCGTTCGGTATTCCGACGCGCTTTGCCACGAACAAAAAACGGGATTTTTTGTAATTCTTTTTGTGCGTCGGCAGTCCAACTCGGCTCATCAGTCTCTGCATTTGCAGAAGCCACGATCACTTCAGGCACCACAATCGGCTCTGCACCATTCGTGCTTACACGCGGCGCGCCAGCTTTGCCTAAGTGCGATGGCGCGGCACCTTCGTGGAATTCAAAATCATCTTTGAACATACCCAACAAGTGTTCTTCGAGACCCATCATCAATGGATGAACCCAAGTATCGAACAACACATTGGCGCCTTCAAAACCCATTTGCGGTGAATATCGCGCTGGAAAATCTTGTACATGCACAGGCGCTGAAATAACGGCACATGGCAACCCAAGCCGCTTAGCGATGTGACGCTCCATTTGCGTACCCAGCACCAACTCCGGTGAGAGCTCAGCACATCGAGCTTCAACCTCGAGATAGTCATCCGTAATCAAGGCTTCAATGCCGTATTTTTTTGCGGCTTCGCGTACTTCGCGATACGTTCCCAGCCCCACGACTTCAAAACCTAATTCTTCGGAAGCGACGCGCGCTGCTGCAATCGCATGCGTGGCATCACCAAAAATAAATACACGCTTACTAGTCAAGTAGGTTGAATCGACTGACTTGGCATACCACGGTGCGCGTGAAGCGGCATCTTCCATCGTAGGATCCAAGGCTATGCCAGCAAGCTCTGCTACTTCAGCCATAAATTCGCGCGTAGCCTGTGCGCCAATCGGTATGGTTTTAGTAAACGGCATCTTCAAATTCTTTTGCAGCCAGAGTGCGGCTTGCATTCCCACTTCTGGGTACAGCACCACATTGAAATCGGCTTCAGCCAAGCGCGCCAAATCGGCAGGCGTTGCACCCAAAGGTGCAACCACGTTCACATTGATGCCCATGCGCTCGAGCAAACCGGTGATTTCACGTAAATCATCACGATGCCGAAAACCCAGCGCACTCGGGCCTAAGATATTGCAGGAAGGCTTAGACGCGACATAAGCTTCAGGCCGCGGTTTCGCAAGTGCACGCACTAGCTGATAAAAGGTTTCAGCTGCGCCCCAGTTTTCTTTTTTCTGATACGAAGGCAACTCGAGTGGCACCACCGGTATCGGTAGATTCAATGCTTTGGCCAAACCGCCCGGATCATCTTGAATTAATTCAGCAGTACACGACGCACCGACCATCATCGCGTGCGGCGCAAAACGCTCATACGCATCGCGCGCAGCATTTTTAAAAAGTTCAGCAGTGTCTGAACCCAAATCACGCGCTTGAAACGTGGTGTAAGTCACGGGTGGACGCTTAGGTAAACGCTCAATCATCGTAAACAGCAAATCTGCATAGGTGTCGCCCTGCGGTGCGTGCAAAACGTAGTGCACGTTTTCCATCGCCGTAGCAACACGCATTGCACCGATGTGCGGCGGGCCTTCATACGTCCACAGAGTTAATTGCATGCGGCCTCCGATGCGAGATCCGTTGCCTTTAACGACGCACGCTTATCCAAACCTAATTTTCCTTTGCGCACAAACGTACGCGCAAACAACTCTGCTAAATCCGCACTTTGCTCATATCCATGCACAGGCGAGAACACTAATTCAATCGCCCACTTGGTATTAATGCCTTCCGCCTCTAGCGGATTAGCTAATCCTAGTCCACACACCACGATGTCGGGCTGAATAGCGCGGCAACGATCGAGTTGTTTTTCAACGTCTTGACCTTCCGACAGCGAAGTACCTGAAGGCAGCATCGCCAATTCATATTTCAAATGCTCACGATGTAAATAAGGCGTACCCACTTCTGTTAACTGCATACCTAATTCACGCGCCAAGAAACGCGCAAGAGGAATTTCAAGCTGAGAATCCGGGAAAAAGAAAATGCTCTTAC
>JBEDHZ010000016.1:0-15032 GCA_041173845.1 Pseudomonadota bacterium | reverse complement strand
TGACAATGGTAGTGGCGTGACGCTAGAGTCTGACGGCCGCAATGTATCGATGTGGTTTGATTCGAACCAAAAAGATCTTTCAGCTGCAAGTTTTGGTCTAGACAAGGGCGGCTCAGTTGCTCAGGTCTCGCGTATTGCCGTCGGTGGTTCAGTTGGATCCCAGTCAGCAACCGTTATCATCAACGGTCAGACGATTACATCCGATGCAGCAACGGGTGGAACGACGAGTATGGCCAACGCTTTGGAAACCGCTATTAACGCGGCTGTCACAGCCGGTACTCTGAAAAATATTTCCGTTACCAATAACGGTAGTTATCTCGACATTACATCGACCGTTGCAGGTTCACCGTTCACCCTGAAGGGGGCATCGGTATCAACGACTGGTCCGACCTTGACTTTGTCAACGGTCACTGAAAATAGTTACGGTAATAATGACGTTAGCGGTCTGTTAGACGCGACTGCGACATCGACCAATGCTCGTACAGTGTACAGCACCGTGCGCATGATTTCTGATCCAGCGCTCTTGCCAAAATTACCTTCACCTGAAGGTGCGCCACCCTCTGATCAATTGGATAAATTGCGCGCTACCGGCGAGCCGTTCAAGATTACGGTCGGCGACAAAGGTTTCAGTGCTGATGGTAATTTCTCAGCACTCGGTTTCGAAGAAGGCACCTTTGGCGGTCGTTCAAGTGAAGAGATGGATCCTCCACGCGTAGGCCGACTGGCCTTTCAAGTGGGTGCATCGGCTAATCAGTACATCACCATTGACTTGGCAGATTTTGGTAAAAAAGGTTCGATCACGGGGGATATTACCGGTGACGTTGATCTGAATGTGGAAGATCGTCGTGTACGTATTAATACGCGTGATGGAGCTTCCGCAGTGTTGACCTTGCTTGACGATGCGATGGACAAAGTCAATGCAACGCGCGCGACAATGGGTGCGGTGATGAATCGCATGGAGCACGTGATTAGCAATTTATCCAACGTCACGACGAATTTATCCGCATCGCGCAGCCAAATTGAAGATGCTGACTATGCCAAAGCAAGTACCGAGCTGGCCAAAGCTGGAATCATGCAGCAAGCAGCTACCGCGGTGCTGGCACAAGCAAACACCAGTCAGCAAACCGTATTGAAGCTTTTGCAGGGTTAATAACTGGGTAGCTAGAGGTCTTTAAAAAGTTCTACTGCCCGTTATAAGCCTTGCTGTGACACAATACTATCTGTCGGTGTAGCTATCCGAGGGTAGAGATGGATCAGAATTCGAACCAGAACAGGCGCCGCATCATGTTCAGGCTGATACGCATTACGTTGATCGCTTTTGTCTTGTTGTTATTGACGATAGTGATGAATCCCAAGCGCTATTTGCCGCCCGATATGAGCGTAGGCGAGTTTTTTCAGGCGCTATTAGGAGTCGTCATGCTTTCCGGTGTGATGGCCGCTGTCGTGTTTCGGGCCTGGAACGACTATCAACGTAAAAAACGCGAAAAAAATGAATCCCGCTAAGCAAACTGCTCAGGATGGCGCGCCAAATTGCTGGCAATGTCGTCACTTTGGCGTTAGCTGGGATCCTAAACTTCCTTATCTTTGCCGCCTGATGGGCTTTAAGAGCCGCGTCACTCCTTCCGTTGAAGTATTGCGCGCGGATGGTCAGCGTTGCCGCGGCTTTGTATCAAAACAGGGTGCATCCCAGCCATCCCCATCTAATTCTTCTACGCAGCATAGGCGTTCCGCATGAAATATTGGTCGCTTGCACTTGCCATGGTTTGTCTTTGCGGTAGTGCGCACGCTGATTTTCAGGCTGCCATGCGCGCTATTGAGCGGGGACATTACGCCACCGCCGAACGCGCTTTACGTAAACCCGCCGCGCAAGGCGATGCCCGTGCTCAGAACAACTTAGGTTTTCTCTTCGAGCATGGTCTGGGAGTGACACAAAATTATGTTGAAGCACGTAATTGGTATGGCAAGGCGGCCGAAGGCGGTTTGCCCGAGGCGAAATTCAATTTAGCTACGCTGTACCACTACGGTCGTGGCATTTCGCAAAACGCTGAATTGGCTGCTCCATTATTTGCTTCCGCCGCTCAGGCTGGCTATGCCGATGCCGAGTACATGCTGGGTGAGTATTATCGAAGCGGAATGGGCGGTTTAAAAAAGGATGGCGCTGTTGCCTTGGCGTGGTTTCTGCGCGCCTCGCGCAAAGGGCATTCTGGTGCCCAGTTGATGGCGTCGTCGATTTATCTGAGCGGCGAGGGCTGGCGTAGTGAGCCACGCAAGGCCTTAATCTGGGGTGAACTAGCTCGCGGCAACGGCGAAACCCAGGCTAGCGCCATTATTACTCGGGCTAGTAAAGGTATGAGCCCCGAGCAGCTAAAAGAAGCTATGCATGAAGCTGCCGTGTGTCTGCAAACCGAGTATCGGGACTGTCCCGAATAGCTTAAAAGAGGCAAAAAGCTGCCTGTCGGCTTTTCGTCTGCCGCTTTAGCGGTTGACGTTTTCCTCCCCCCGGCAAAGTGCTGCCGACTCGACATGCCGCCTCAAAACCCGCATGTTTCCTCACTAAAACATCTGGCACGATGATTGCTATAAAGAAAGCAAATATTGTTTTCTAAGGCAATCAACGTGACGACTCTTACTCAAACTTCGCATCCAGCACTTTGGCTCGATCCTAAATCCTCCGTGGGTTCGGTCGAGCGAGAACAACTGCTCGAAGCAGGCCTTCAACTCTTGCCAGTGGCAACGCTACAAGACTTGAAACTGGGTCTGGCACGCGCGCGATTGGTAGTGATTCGCCTGATGGGTGACACCGGCTTGCTGGAAGAAGTGCGCAAGCTCACTCAGGCCTTTGGTCATGCGATTCCGGTTCTTTGCCGCGTCGAACGTAACCAGTTCGAGTTAGGCATAGAAGCGATGCGCCGCGGTGCTTATCACGTGCTATCTGCCGATGATTGGTCAGTCGATGCATGGCGCTCGGCACTGGCGCTGGCACCGACGCGCAATGAAGTTCCTAAAAATAGTCCTCAGACCTTTGTGTTCGTTGATCCGGTTAGTCAGCATTTGCTGGAGTTGGCACGACGCGTAGCACAGACACAAGTGTCAGCATTGATCGTTGGTCCAACCGGTGCCGGTAAAGATGTGCTGGCGCGTGTATTACATGATGCGTCCCCGCGTCGCAATGGGCCTTTCGTTGCAATGAATTGCGCGGCCTTGCCAGAGAATCTCATTGAAGACATGTTGTTTGGTCACGAGAAGGGCGCTTTCACAGGCGCCTTGAAAGAACATCGTGGTTTGTTTGAACAAGCGCAGGGCGGCACTATCTTCTTAGATGAAATCGCTGAGATGCCGTATCACCTGCAAACAAAATTGCTACGCGTTTTACAAGAACGCAAGATCACGCGCTTAGGCGGTAACGCACCGGTTGAACTTGATGTACGACTGGTAGCAGCGACCAACAAAGATTTACGCGAAGCGATTTCTAATCGCGAGTTCCGCGAAGATTTGTATTTCCGTATTAGCGCATTCAAATTATCAGTGATGCCGTTACGTGATCGTCCCGGCGATATTTTGCCTTTGGTTTCACAATTTTTATCGAACTATGGTCCCGGCGATCGTCAAATAAAACTCTCTGAGCGCGCTGCTGAAATGCTGCAGCAATACAGCTGGCCTGGCAATGTTCGTGAATTACAAAACGTGGTTCAACGTGCGCTAGTGTTATCGAACAGCGACATGATTGATGAAGCTGATCTCATGTTTGACGAATGGGAATCGCAAGCAGCTGAACCGAATAAAGCGATTGACTTGTTATCTGCTCCAGTAGCAGTTGAGACATCTGCAACAGCAGCGATAGAAGATGGTGCATTGTCGACTGCAGTAAAGAGCAGCGAATACCAAGCCATCATGGCAGCAATTCGCTCAAGCAGTAACCGTTCTGAGGCTGCAAAAAAACTCGGTATTAGTCCACGGTCATTGCGTTACAAGATGGCGCAGTTTCGTGATCGCGGTTTGCCATTACTAGCGGCAGCATAAGCCGGAGGTGCTGAGACATGATCAATAAAATTAATAGTCAAGCCAATATCGATTCGATGTTGGCTGCTATGCGCCAGTATCAAGTTGACGCAGCGGGCAAAAATACCCAGCCAGTGTTGGCACCACCTACGCCAGAGATCGGTAAGCCGACGTTTGGCGATGCGATCAAAACAGCCGTGGTGCAAACCAACGAAGTTCAGGAATATGCAAGTAGCCTGCGTGAAGCGTATGACCGTGGTGAAGATGTGCCGCTGACCGATGTCGTGCTGGCGATGCAAAAATCATCACTGGCTTTTGAAGCGACTCTGCAAATACGAAACAAAGTCCTCAAAGCCTACGAAGACATATTGAACATGCCGGTATAAACCAGCATGTGATGGATGTAGTTAATCGTTTATTTTGAAATAGAACAGCCAACCTCTTAGAGAGTAGAACATGGCCGAAGCAACAATGAATGGGGGATTACCCCCACAACTGCCTACAGGACAGGCCGCCGGTGCGGGTGATTCCGCAACAGGCGCACTACCTATGCCCAATCCTGGACAGCTGCCGGGCGCACTAAGTGGCGTATCGGGTGGCATGAATCAGTTTAAGCGCTGGGCAGATAATCTGTTCAAACAGCCGGCCGTTCGTCGTGCGTTGCCTGCGATCGCGATTTTGATCATCTTATTGATTGCAGCGATGAGTTTTCAGTTTTCGCAGACGACGCCTTATCGTTCGATCATGCCAGGCATGACCGAGACCGATAAACAAGCTGCGCTTGAAGCCTTAAAAGCGGCTGATTTCAAACCGAAAATTGATACAAGCAGTGGTCAGATCACAGTCCCAGAAGGTCGTTATCACGAAGCGCGTATTTTCTTAGCGGGTCAAGGCATCCCTAAAGAAGCACAGCCTATTGGTATGGATTCATTAAAAGATAAATCGTCCATGACCACCAGCCAGTTCATGGAACAAGTTCAATATAACTCAGCCATTGAGCAAGAGCTGGCACGCAGCATCATGCAGATTTCTACGATTAAATCAGCGCGTGTGCATTTAGCCTTACCTAAACAGAGTGTGTTCGTACGCGAACGCGCAACGCCCAAAGCTTCCGTAGTTGTGACTCCGCACTCTGGCCGTGGCGTCACCACATCGCAGGTGAAGGCGATTGTTCATCTCATTTCATCTAGTGTCCCGTATCTCTCACCACAAAATGTATCGGTGGTAGATGATCAGGGTAATTTGATGACAGAAGAAAATCCGGTTGATGCAGCAATGGGTTTGACGGTTGCTCAGATGTCGCATAAGCAGCGCACCGAAGAATCGTATCGTCAGCGCGTTACTGAACTGCTGGCTCCTGTGGTTGGTGAGGCTTCAGTAAAAGCAGAAGTTAACTTGACATTGGATTACACCACGGTTGAAACCACGACCGAAGATTTCGATAATAAAGACAAGGGTGTTAAGCCACGTTCAGAAGCATTGACCACTGAGCGTAAATATAAGATCGATCCGGAGGGTATTCCAGGTGCGATGACGAATTCGCCACCACCGGATGCTGATTTGACGACGGATACTAATTCCAATGAACGTAAGCCGGTCAATAACGAAGTCGTGACGACACGAGCGACACGTAACTTTGAAATGGATCGTTCGGTTCGTCATGTGAAAAATTCACAAGGTGCGATTGAGCGTGTGACGGTTGCAGTCGTTGTGGCTGAACGCCCAGCACCACAGCCAGCCGATGGCAAGGGATTTGGACCAGGTGTTCCAACGACTATTCCTTATACCAAGGAAGAGTTAGATCGTATGTTGCAGTTGGTTCGTAGCGCGGTGGGTTACAACGAAGCACGCGGTGACGTGGTTACTGTGGCGCCAGCTCGTTTTGAAACGCTGGCACCGGAACCACCGAAGGCTTGGTATGCCGATACGGATTTGCAGAACTTCATTAAAATTGGTGTGGCTGCGCTTGTGATGATCGTATTCCTGCTCGCAGTGGTACGTCCGATGGTGAAAGGCCCGACGATTAACCAAATTCTGGGACCTGCTGGACCTTCCGCCGAAGATCTCAAGCGTGCTGAAGAGGCTAGACTGGCTGAAA
This sequence comes from Pseudomonadota bacterium, assembly GCA_041173845.1. Lineage (GTDB taxonomy): Bacteria > Pseudomonadota > Gammaproteobacteria > Burkholderiales > Burkholderiaceae_D > Pernthalerella. The sequence goes on along the minus strand of JBEDHZ010000016.1, from coordinate 8,935 downwards.
TAGCCAAAGCGGTTGAAGATGCCAAAGCTGCTGAAATGGCGCGTATGGAAGAGCAATTCAGGTTGGCAGAAGAAGCACGATTAGCAGAAGAGGCACGTTTGGCAGAGTTGGCACGTTTGGCAGAGGAAGCCCGCCTAGCAGAGGAAGCCCGCCTAGCAGAATTGGCTCGCTTGGCAGCAGAAGCCGCAGCGGAAGAAGAGCGCCTGGCAGCAGAAGCCGCAGCGGAAGAAGAGCGGTTGGAAGCAGAAGCGGCGGCCGAGGCTGCAGCTGCAGATGAGATCGAGATGGAAGAAGGCGAGTCGCTGGAAGAAATGAAAGCGCGTATGCAATCAATGAAACCGAAGAAGCCTACTTTCACTGCTGATATGCTTGACACAGCAAACACGTACGATGACAAAGTCGCATTGATTCGTATGCTAGTGGCGCAAGAATCAGGTCGCGTTGCATTGGTACTGAAGAACTTGGTCAAAAACTAAGCAATTGACCAACTAGTTAACTAACGGGGAATCACATGGCAGAACCTATTAAAGCAGCAGCGCCTAAAGCCGCCGAAGCCGCACCTCCGGTGGCAGCAGAAGCAGAAGCTAATCCTATGGATGAGATGAAGAAGTTCAAAAATAAGAAAAAAGTGACTGTGCCTGAAGAGATGCTGAATGATGCCAAAAGCTATGATGACAAACTAGTTTTGGTAAAGATGCTGACTGAAAAAGAGCGCAATCGCATGGTTTTGATTATTAAGAATCTTCTCAAGTAGATTTATATAAAGTATTAGCTTATAAAAATAGCTAATCACGTACACAACGCAGCATTGCATGGTTTAGAGGTGGCACATGGCAACTACAGCAGTTATACCGATGTCGGATGAGCTCAAAAAAGAGCTGGCCGAGATTACAAACGTTCAGCGCGCAGCCGTATTGATGCTGTTGCTGGGTGAAGATCTTGCTTCCAACATTATTAGTTATCTGGATCCGAAAGAGGTTCAGGAACTGGGTGCGGCAATGGTCTCTGTAGCAGACATGTCGCAAGAGGCTGTGAATGCCGTGTTGGATCAATTCGTCGATCTGCTAAAACGTCAGACCAGTTTGTCATTGGGAACAACAGAGTATGTTGAAACCGTTTTGAAACGTGCTTTGGGACCGGACAAGGCCTCATCCGTTTTATCTCGCATCATGCCTAACCGTGCTAGCCGTGGTTTAGAAATTCTGCAGTGGATGGATGCACGCGCGATTGCAGAAATGATTAAGACAGAACATCCTCAAGTCACGGCGATTATATTGTCCGTACTTGAGGCTGAGGTGGCGGCGGATGTATTGGCGTATTTGCCAAACGATACACGTCCAGAAGTGATTCAACGCGTTGCGAGCCTTGATACGATTCAGCCATCCGCGATGGAGGAACTGGAATCAATCATGAAGAAACAGTTCTCGAATAATGCATCGTCATCGTCATCAAGCTTTGGTGGTGTGAAAGCAGCTGCGAAGATTATGAACTTCACGAAAGTGGAATTGGAAGGCCCGATTCTGCAAGGTGTGGGTCAGATTGATGAAGAACTCGCTTTGCGAATTCAAGACAATATGTTCAGCTTTGAGAACTTGGCAGCGGTCGACAATCGCGGTATCCAGGCGCTCATGCGTGCGGTTGAGCCGGATATGTTGATGACGGCATTGAAGGGTGCTGCGGATGTCGTTAAAGATAAATTCTTAGACAACATGTCCAGCCGTGCGCGCGGTATGTTTGTGGATGATATGGAAGCCAAAGGTCCTTTGCGGATGACGGAAGTGGAAGATGCGCAGAAGAAGGTGATGCGTGCCGCACGTAAGCTATCCGAGAAGGGTGAGTTGATCTTGTCAGCCGGCGGAGCCGATTTTGTCTGATCCACGACATGCGCCACGGCGTCATGAATGGATGCCGAACCGGATGTTCGATCCGGCGACGAATCCATTCGCGATTCAAAACCTGTTGAAAAAAGAAAAAAAAGAAGACACGCCATTTTTACTCAAACGGGACGAGCGTCCCGTTTTCGATTATTCCGACGATGCATTGTTGAAAGAATCGAAAATTCAACCGGCTGTTGATTTTCAATTTGATGAGCTGCTCGATCAGCCGATTATGTCATCGCCAGCGTTTCATGCAGAGGTGGATGGACAGTTTCCGTCAGATCCCGAGCCAGAGGCTGCATCCGCTGAGAGTGAAGATACTCCGTCCATCAGTGCGGAGTCGGTGGAAGACATCGCTGAAGAACATATCCCTGTCCTAGAACCAGATGATTCAATTTCTGCATCGACGATGCAAGAGGCAGGCACGACGGATGAGCACTTAGCTGAAACTAGTGTCGACGTCGCTGAAAATTTAGTTAGTTCAGCTGACACAGAGTCAGCAGACGTTACCGAAAATACGGATGACTATACTGAGTCTGAAGCTCTTGCTCACGACGCACATGATCAGATTGTGTCAGCGCAGGAACCTGTGCTTGAGCCGACTGACGATCAGGTAATCGATGGCCAACCAGACCATGCCGCAGCCGATGCGACTAGCAATGAGCATAACGATCAAACCGAAGCTGAGCAATCAATCGAACAGCTTACGAACGTAACAGAACCCACTGCCGAAGTCAGTTCACCTGAGGCGGAATTAGATGCTGGTTTATCTCAGCCAGAGCCTGAAGAAGCAATCACTCCAGAGCCTGAGGCAGCCCCAGGTTTGAACAATGAAGCAGTCACGCAGTTGATAGAAGCTGCTCGTGAAGAAGCGCGTATCGAAGCGCACGCAGCCGGATTTCAAGAAGGCTTGGAAGCCGGTTTGGAGCAGGCCAAAGCTGAGATGCAATCGACAGTAGATGAGAAGCTAGCCGTCATCGATCAGATGATTAAAGGCTTGCACCAGTTGGAGCGTGATCCGAATACCTTATTTGAGCCAATGAAAAAATTGGCAATGCATCTCGCTGAACAATTAGTGCGCGGTGAGTTAACCCAATCAGCGCAAGTGATAGCGCGTTTGGTTGATAATTGTTTGCGTGAGTTAGCTGCCAGTGGCGAAAAAGCTGTGATAGTTCATCTCAATCCAGAAGACTTAGAACAATACAAACCGCTGATTGCTCAGTTTGGTGACAGTATGGTGTTGCGTCCCGATGCGTTGCTTGCTCGTGGCAGTGTGCGCGCATCACTCGACGGCAGCGTTGTTGAAGATTTGATCGATCGACGCATCAAAGGATTAAGCAAATCTCTGGCGCAACCCGTAGCATCAAGCTGGCGACCTGCGTTGGCGACATCGAGTGCTAAGCCTAATGTTGCCAAGCCTGCTGCACCAGTTACTCCAGTGACTACGGCCACTTCAGTTGCTGCAGCGGCTTCACTCGATGCGCAGGATAGCGATGAAATAGATGAGCATGAATTAGATCACGATGATGATGTGATGCTCGATGATTTGTCAGATGATCCTATAAATGATAACCAATCCGACCGCAACGACGAAACGCATTCATGATTCATTTCTCTGATGTCGTCGATCATTTGATCGATCAAACCACAGCACCACCCGCTGCCCACACGGGTACGTTGGTGCGTTTAGTTGGGATGACATTAGAAGCGCGCGGCATCATGGCGCCTTTAGGTGCTTTGTGTGAAATTGAAGGCAGCGGTGAGCATCGCGTTTCAGCCGAAGTTGTGGGCTTCAACGATCAGACATTATTTTTGATGCCGTTCACTGATCCCGTAGGGATAGGTCCTGGTGCGACGGTGAGGGTGATTACGCATTCCTCCGAAGCCAAACTCGGCCCTGCTTTACTAGGGCGGGTGATTGATGCGTTTGGTCAGCCGCTCGATGGTATGCCGGCACCCGATTGTCCTGATCGTGTTCCTTTGTTGGGCGTGCCACTTAATCCAATGGAGCGTGGCCCGATTAATCAAGTGCTTGATGTCGGCGTTAAAGCGATTAATGGCTTACTGACGTTAGGTCGCGGGCAACGGATTGGTTTAGTTGCAGGTTCGGGCGTGGGTAAAAGTATTTTGCTGGGTATGATCACGCGCTTTACCAAAGCGGATGTGGTCGTCATTGGTTTGATCGGTGAGCGTGGTCGCGAAGTGCAAGCCTTCATTAATGAAGTACTCGGTCCAGAAGGGCGAGCGAAGTCAGTAGTGGTAGCTGCACCGGCGAATATGTCACCGGTGAGCCGACTCAAGGCCACCCATTTAACGCACGTGATTGCGGAATATTTTCGTGATCAGGGAAAAAATGTACTCATGCTAATGGATAGTCTGACGCGTGTCGCACATGCGCAGCGTGAGATTGGTTTGGCTATTGGTGAGCCACCTACTTCAAAAGGTTATCCACCCTCTGTGTTTGCCTTGTTACCGAATTTGATTGAACGAACCGGCGTAGGTAAAAATGGCTATGGCTCGATTACGGCGATCTACACTGTATTAGCCGAAGGCGATGATGCGCAAGATCCTATCGTTGATATTGCACGTGCGTCTCTGGATGGTCAGGTGATGTTGTCGCGTGATTTGGCGGATGCAGCGCATTATCCAGCGATTGATTTAAACGGTTCGATTTCGCGAGTGATGCAAAATTTATTGAGCGCAGAAGAACTAAAACAAGCGAACCGATTACGTCGCTTATGGTCGCTGTATCAGCAAAATCGTGATTTGATTTCAGTCGGAGCGTATGAAGCAGGATCGAACGCAGATATTGATTTAGCTATTTTGATGCGCAATCGATTAGAAGATTTTCTCAGACAAGATATGCATGCCGGTGTGGATTCCCTGACAACTCGTCGAATGATCAGTGAGTTGATGGCAGTTTAAGGGGCTATGCTACCTGGAGCTGATACTATCTTCCCATCATGAATAGAACTTGGACAGTACTGCAGCAGCGCGCAGAAACCGCCACGCAAGAAGCGCAGGGGGCAGTGCAGATTGCGCGCAGTAAAGTGACTCAGCTCGAAGCCAGTCTAGCCCACATAGAAAAACTCAAAGTCGATTATCTCGAGCGCTATAACGTCGCTCAAAAAGAAACCCATTCCATCAGCGACAACATCGCCTATCGTCGATTCATTGACCATTTGAATGGATTGCGGCACCGAGTGCTTGGGCAATTGTCCGCGGCGCAAAAGGGTTTAGAAGCCACCCAGGTTGCCTTAGCGACGGCTCGCCGCGAGCAGGCCAAGATGGAAGCCATGGTCGAACGTGAAGCGCGTAATGATGCTGCCGCCGTAGCCAAAAAAGATCAACGCGTTCTGGATGAAACAGGAATACGGTTGTTTAATCTGAAGCCTTAACCTCCCCCGTTCTTCTGCGAATAATTCGCTTTCGCAAAATTCCGCCGCTAATAACACCAGCCAGCCGCACTGGATGATTCCTGATTGTGTCCGTCTTTTGTGATCCGTTTTGGATTCACAAACCAAGCGTCTCGCATAATCCAGTATCGTTTGTGGTTTACAGCTTATATCTTCTATGTTTTCAATTTGAAAAGGATGTTTGGCATGAGTCAGAACGTATGTGTCGTTGGTGTGGGTATGATCCCCTTTGCAAAACCCGGTGCGAGTGAGTCGTATCCCATGATGGGTGCGCGTGCCATTCGAGCTGCGTTGGCCGATGCGGGTTTGGATTACGACAAAATACAGCAGGTCTATGCCGGTTATGTGTATGGTGACTCATGCTCTGGGCAGCGTGCTGTTTACGACGTCGGTATGAGTGGTGTACCCGTCATTAATGTGAACAACAACTGCTCAACCGGATCAACGGCACTCTGGTTGGCGCGTCAAGCGGTCGCATCGGGCGCGGTTGATTGCGCATTGGCTGTCGGCTTTGAACAAATGAAGCCGGGTGCGTTGGGCAATGTGTATGACGACCGTCCATCCCCTTTTCAGTATTTCGATGAGCGTAGTGCCGAGTTGGTTCAGAACGCCGACATACCGCTCGCCTTGCGCTACTTTGGTGGTGCGGGCCTCGCGCATATGAATCAGTATGGAACCAAGCTAGCCACCTTTGCGAAGATACGTGCTAAGGCTTCACGTCACGCGGCGAATAATCCACTCGCATTATTTAAAACGGTCGTCACCGAAGAAGAGGTATTGAATTCACCCGTCCTGTGGCCGGGCGTGATGACACGGTTGATGGCTTGCCCACCTACCTGCGGCGGTGCCGCAGCGATTGTGTGTTCAGAAGGATTCGCTAAAAAACATAACCTCGATCACAGCATACGCATACGTGCTCAAGCTATGACGACTGATACTAGCTCTTCCTTCAAAGGTGCTGAAAACGATATGCGTCAACTGGTGGGCTATGACATGACACATGCTGCTGCAACTCGCGTGTATGAAGAGGCGGGTGTTGGTCCTAATGACATAGGCGTGATCGAATTGCATGACTGCTTCGCGCACAATGAATTGATTACCTATGAAGGTTTGGGGCTGTGCCCTGAAGGTGGCGCAGAAAAATTTATTGAAGATGGCGATAACTCCTATGGTGGTCGCTATGTAACTAATCCTTCTGGTGGATTACTCTCCAAAGGTCATCCCTTAGGCGCCACAGGATTAGCGCAATGCACCGAGTTAGTCAGTCAGTTGCGCGGCACGGCTGAGCGCCGTCAGGTCAACGGGGCACGCTTGGCATTGCAACACAATTTGGGCTTGGGTGGCGCCTGTGTCGTTACTTTATATGAGCGTGTATGAGTGTGAATGCTGGTACGACTGATCGCGGCGATGTGAAAGGGTGTGATAACACCGGTGGCCCGCTCGCAGGTTTGCGCTTAATTGAATTTGTCGGATTAGGCCCAGGACCATTTTGCGCAATGATGTTGGCGGATATGGGTGCCGAGGTTATTCGTATTCATGCGAAAAATGGCAAACCTTCGCTCGATTTATTAGATACGCGTTTTGATGTCATGGCTCGTGGTCGTCGATCACTGGCGATTAATTTGAAGCAAGCAGGTGCGGTTGATCTCATGCTTTCCTTGATTGCGAAAGCAGATGGATTGATTGAAGGATTTCGTCCCGGCGTGATGGAACGTTTAGGTTTGTCACCTGAAGTCTGTTTTAAGCACAACCCGCGATTAGTCTATGGGCGCATGACTGGTTGGGGGCAGTATGGACCGCTGGCGCAGGCGGCGGGTCATGATCTAAATTATGTCGCTTTGTCTGGTGCATTACATGCGATGGGAAATGATCCAGAAACACCGCCACCGATCCCGCTAAATTTAGTGGGTGACTTTGGTGGCGGCGGAATGATGCTGGCGTTTGGGATTGTTTGCGCTTTACTCGAAGCGCAAAAATCGGGAAAAGGGCAAGTGATTGATGCGGCGATGACGGATGGCACGGCTTTACTAACCGCGATGTTTCGTGGTTTTAAAGACGGCGGTTCGTGGAGGACAGAGCGGCATGCGAATTTTCTCGATGGTGCTGCGCATTACTACGATAATTATCGCTGCGCCGATGGTAAATACGTTAGCGTAGGTGCGATTGAACCCAAATTTTACGCGTTGCTACGCGAAAAAATCGGAGCTTCTGATCCGGCATTTGATGCGCAAGATGATCAGAAAAAATGGCCTGAACTGAAAAAGAAGATCGCCACCATTTTTAGGACACGTTCACGCGATGAGTGGTGTGCTTTGCTCGAAGGCACTGATGCCTGCTTTGCACCTGTGCTCGATTGGGATGAGGCTGTAACGCATCCGCATAATCAGGCACGGGGAACTTTTATCAGTATTGATAATGTTATTCAGCCTGCACCAGCACCACGTTTTTCGCGCACTCCTGCGCCTACTCCGGGACCTGTTGCGAGTGCGGGTCAACACACCGATGAGATTTTGTGCGATTGGGGTATTGATCAAGTAGTCATCGCTGCATGTCGCGCGACGGATGCAATTTAAATGAAAACTAAGTAACTATGACAGCACTGGTAAAACTAATTCATCATCCCGACGGCATGGTCGAATGCGTATTGAACCGACCCGACAAGATGAATGCGCTATCGAATGAATTGATTGATGAAATCATTCGCGTCGGTGAATCGCTAGTGGTGGATACCCAAATTCGTGCAGTGATTGTGCGTGGCGAAGGTCGCGCTTTTTGTGCGGGTATTGATCTTGAAAGTTTGCAGCACATGCTGGCCGATAAAGAACGATCGGTATCCTCTCGTCTGATGGAGCGTTCGCATGGTGAATCGAATCGCTTTCAACGCGTTGCAATGGTCTGGCGTGATATTCCAGTGCCGGTGATTGCTGCCATTAACGGCGTAGCGTTCGGTGGTGGTATTCAGATTGCGTTAGGTGCGGATATACGTTTGATTGCACCGGATGCACGTATGTCGATCATGGAAATTAAGTGGGGGCTGGTACCGGACATGGGCGGTATGGTGCTGCTGCGTGGTTTAATGCGTGACGATGTGGCGCGTGAGTTAATTTATACCGGCAGGATTGTTGATGCACCTGAAGCGGTAACCCTAGGATTGGCTACGCGTGTGGTGGACGATCCGATAACTGCTGCGATCAGCTTAGCAAAAGAATTTACTCAAAAAAGCCCGACAGCATTGCGTGCGGCTAAGCGTTTGATGGGGCAGTGGGCGATCGCATCCGATCAGGATTTATTACTGGCAGAATCAGAAGAACAAGGTCATTTGCTGGGTGCTGATCATCAGGTTGAAGCCGTCACAGCCAATTTACAAAAACGTGCACCTGTATTTATTGTTAAAAGCTAACAAAGCGTGTTGAAGGAATCCGGTAGGTTCTCGATAAGCATCTTTTCATGTTGTCTAAAGTGTTCACCTCGAGGAGTATTGTCAATATTATGAATTGCGGTGCGTGGCGCTACACGCTACAATTCAAAATGATTCGAACTTTCAGGCATAAAGGCATTGAGCGTTTTTTCAGATCGGGCTCCCGAGCTGGGATTCAGGCTTCCCATGTCTCACGTCTGTCTCGGCAACTCTCAGCACTTGAT
>JBEDHZ010000015.1:0-19573 GCA_041173845.1 Pseudomonadota bacterium | reverse complement strand
TCGAGCTTGTTCAGTAGCGAGCGCATCGAAATCGGCATCGGGCTCAGCATAGGCGGCATACACGGCGTCGAGTTTTGCGCGTGCGTCAAAGGCTTCGCCAAGTCCACTTTCAACCGCCTGCCGCACCGTCATGGTGGGGTCGAGTTGAGGTTCTTGCGGTAGATAACCAATTTTCAAATTGGGCATAGGCGTGGCTTCGCCTTCTATATCCTTATCGATACCTGCCATGATTTTTAGTAGGGTCGATTTGCCAGAACCATTTAGACCAAGCACGCCGATTTTTGCGCCCGGAAAAAATGATAAGGAAATATCTTTAAGAATTTGGCGTTTGGGCGGAACGATCTTGCCCACGCGATTCATGGTGAAAACGTAATTAGCCATGGTGAATTGTCTAGTATGAAAATAAATCTGGCAGTTAAGACTGCGAAGCCGTCAGAGGATACCCGAAGGGCGAGCCGCGGTACAGATCAATCCGGATCGGCAGCACTGCTGCTAGGTTTCCAGGAGTGCCATATTCCCTGAACAGAGTAAACAAATAAGCCGGCCCAAATCAGGGCAAAGCCAATGAGACGATTGCCGCCGAAGGGCTCGTGGTACAGCCAAATACCCAGCAGCAGCTGAATGCTTGGGCCGATATATTGCAAAAGTCCTAGCATGGACATCGGAATCCGGCGTGCGCCGAAAGCAAACAAGAGTAGCGGCACGGCGGTGATGGGACCTGCCGCAAATAGCAAGGCGCTCAGCACCGGATCACCTGCAGTGAATGAATGAGACGAGCCGCTATTTGGCAGCAGCAAAAATAAGGCAGCCAGCGGCAGCATGACCAAGGTTTCAACCGCCAAGCCTTCTAACGGGCCTAGAGGAGCGGTTTTGCGTAGCAAGCCATACAGGCTGAAGGTAACTGCAATAGTCAGACCTATCCAAGGCAGCTGACCCACGCCCAGAGTCAACCAAATTACGCCACTCGCTGCAAACGCAATTGCTAACCATTGCGCATTACGCAGACGCTCACCTAGCATGATGCCAAACAAAATATTGAATAACGGTGTGATGAAATAGCCAAGACTCGCATCAATAATCCGCTGCTCACTCACCGCCCACACATAGATCACCCAGTTGGTGGCGAGCATGGCTGCGCTAGCTACGAAAACAAGGCCTATGCGTGGTTGCTGCGCTATCTTATTTAGCCATGACCACTGCTTGCGTATAGCGAGTATGACCAGCACTAGTAAGATCGACCAGATCACTCGATGTGAGAGGATTTCTAGCGGAGGTACGGATTTAAAAAGTCGTAGATATAGTGGGAAAACTCCCCACATAGTAAATGCGGCGGCCGTGCTGAGTATGCCAGCGAGCATTAGGGATCCAAACCGAGAGAAAGTTGAGGAGACTGCTCACTTGATTTGCTTGTTTTTTTGTCTGCGTCAATATGCTGCGTAGTGTTATTCGTGTCGCTGGCGACAGCGGACTTGGCAGATTGTCGTGAGCGTCCTTCGCGGAAAGGATGACGACTGCCATGTTTGATGAATACTTGTCGCGCTTCTGATCGCATGGAAGGATTGCGCACCAGTGGCCATAAGGTGTCGCGCGCATGTTTAGCGGTTGCTAAATGATCGACGATAGGCAAAGGATAAGTGGCACCCATCGTTATAGAGATTTCGCGCTGTAACTCAGGTGGCATCGTCCACGGTTGAAAAATAAATTCATTCGGTACGTTGTGCAATTCAGGCAACCAGCGTTTGACGAATATACCTTTAGGATCTTGGTCTTGCGCTTGTTTGACGGGATTGTAGATGCGTAACGTGTTGATGCCAGTGACGCCACTCTGCATTTGTATCTGTGGATAATGAATGCCAGGCTCGTAGTCTAAAAATTCACGCGCCAAATGCAGTGCTGGTTCGCGCCAATGATTCCACAGCTGATAACTGGAAAAACTAATCAGCAAAGCGCGCATACGGAAATTAATCCAACCTGTTTGCGCCAGCATACGCATGCACGCATCAATCAGTGGAAAGCCCGTTTCGCCTTTTTTCCAACGCTCAAAATACTCGTGATTGAAATGAGGCTCGCGCAAACCATCAAATCCGCTATGCATGTTCTGCATTTCGATAGCAGGCTGGGATTCTAACTTTTGTATAAAGTGGCAATGCCAATGCAAGCGACTTTCAAAGGATTTTAAGCTCGCCAAAACGCGTGAAGAGGATTCAGTATCGGGCGCAGATTGTAGTTGCGCACGTGTTTTCCATATTTTATGCATCAACTCTTTAATCGATAGCGCGCCATACGCGAGATAAGGCGAGAGTCGTGAGCAAGCCTCTTCAGCAGACAGCGGGCTAGACATGGAATAGCGATACGCGGGTAAGTGGCGAGTGAAAAACTGTTTCACCTGTTGCGAGGCTTGTTTGCGCCCACCGCGTTGGCGCTGAGGCTTATCTTCTTCATTGCACCCTAATTGTCGTGCAGTCATTACGCCAGAAGGCGATAAAGTTTTACCAGATGAACGAATGAAATCAGGCGCGCTCAGCATAGGTGCGCGCATACGCTGCATCCAAATCGAGGACCATTCGTCGCGATTTTGTAATCGGCGAACAACGCCATTGGTGGGTGATTCTTTCCATGTGATGTTGTGACTGCGGCACCAGTCAGCAACGCGACGATCGCGCGCATAGCTAATCGCGTTACCCGTCTCTTCATGCGAGTAGAGCGTAAACGTTCCGAAATTCTCTAGCAGACGCTTAAATACCGTCGTTATCTCGCCGTGCAAAATCAGTAATGAACTGCCGCGACCGGCCAGAGCCTGATCTAAATCGTCGAGACACTCATTAATAAAACCAAGATGCTGGGTAGAGAAATCCGCAGCACGGATGATTTCAGGCTCGTACACATACAGAGGCAGTACATCGGGATGGCGGCTGGCTTCGACCAAAGGTGCGTGGTCAAACACCCGCAGATCACGTTTAAACCAAACGACAGCCAGGCTCATGATGGCCGGCCCTGATGAGCTGCATAGCTGCAGGTATAAGTCGACAATCTTTTGATAACGAGTTGCATGGATCTCAGGGTGACGTGGTGGTCGTCTGGCTCAGGCGTAAAGGTCTAGGTAGACATTTTAACCACCGCCCAGCTTCTTTGCTTTTTTTAGTCTTGAGATCAGTGTGAATTAATGTGAGTTAACGATAAGCCGCTGGTCAAAATAGTCACTAGGAATGACCAGCGGTGAGATAACAATTAAAAAAATTATTTTTATCAGTCTTGGGTGTATGTAGCGGAAACGTTAAATAATCTGTTCAAAGCTGATGTCATTTGGACTGCAAGCTCACGATCCGGCATTGCCTTAATCCAGTCTATCATTCGGCGATATACATAGCCTTTGAGTGCGTAGGGTGATTCATGCAAATAAGAAAATTTATTCGTTAAGAATTCGTTAGCTTCGGCTACATTGAGCCTATCGCCTGATTCAAAACCGGAAAGAAATTTCTCTTTATCATAGTCTTCAAGAATTGAATTAATTCTAAACGGCTTAGTTTTTTTACTTGATTGTCCATCGCTTGCAGGTGATGGTCCATCTGCGATGTGATGAAACAGATCGAGAAACGAATTAATTAGCGAGTCGGTTTCACTTGTCAATTCATGGTTAAGAGTCGCTAAACACATCGCACATAGTTGAATAATATTTTTTGCATAATGAGAATGAAATTCAACGCGGCGTGTTGTTAGGATAGTCCGTATTATTTTTTCAACGGCTGCAGGACGTTCCGTAGGCGATAGTTCTGTCAGACGATGGAAAAGTAAAGGAGTAGGTCTGTATATCATCGCCACTGCTAGATGTTCTAAAGGCCAGCGGCTAGCCTCTTTTTCTAAGTAGTCAATGTTCTTATCGTCATTTGGGTTGGCTTTTAAAACTTCAAAAAATATTTCTCGCTGAATCACTTCATCAAGCAGATCGCCCTTTAAGACGCTCATTATTTGTTTACCAACCTCCATAGTAAAAACAAGACTGCGCGTCCGATTGGTTTTACCTGCAGGCGCTGTGAGTACAGTGCGAATGGCCGTTATAAGCATGTAACGTAATTCACCTGGCTCGATGGCTGGATTATTTTTTAACGAAGTAACTTCAGTCAGTAATCGTTCTTGAGCTAGCTTGATACAAGCAGGTTTATCTGCTTTTGTTGTTTGATTTTGTGCCCACTCCATCATGGCAATTGCTATGGAGAGGCGACTTAATGGCGACAACGGAGTAAGCAACACATTATCGTAGCCACCATCACTTTTAATGTGATCATCAAACTGCTTCATCAGATCAAGGCGTGCCGATTTTTGAAGATGGCATGTGCGCTTCAAATCACCTACTAAACCAGGGAAACGTCTTAGTGGGTGGTGTATATCAAGGCTTAAATAATTAGAACGATTGGTAAGAGAATTGAAGGATCAGGTCTGCCGATCTTGATATGTATTTCTTTATTTTCAATTTCGGATTTTGAAGCGAGGGTTAGGAATAAGCGAGCTTCCATTTCCTCTGGGCTTAGAGGTTTTACTTTCCCGCCCTTTTCCCTCATTTTTGGGTTGTACCAATTCCCTTCATTTGGGGCGTGAACCTCATTATCTTCATTCGCTTGTGATGGCGGGTTATTCCCTGAGGGATTGCTCGCTATAGGGTCTGGTGTTGTACGTTTCATTACAGATTCTCCTTTTAAAGAGACCGGTCTGTAACTGAATTTTTGCCAAGGTTCCTCTGTGGGATTAAGTATGTAAATTTTACATACTGCGTCGATATTGCCCACCCACTTCAAACAGCGCATCGGTAATTTGACCTAATGAACAAACACGCACAGCGCTCATTAAGTGAGCAAAAACATTGTCATCACGGATAACGGCTTCTTGAAGCGCACTGAGTGCGATTTCAGCGGCCTTTTGATTGCGATGATGAAAATCAGCCAGTCGATTTAGTTGCGATTGTTTTTCATCATCGGTTGAGCGCGCTAATTCGAGCTGTTGCTGAACGGTGTCGCCTTTTGGATTGCGGAACGTATTAACACCGATGATAGGTAAGCTGCCATCATGCTTTTTGTGTTCATACAACATGGATTCTTCTTGGATCTTACCGCGCTGATAGCCGGTTTCCATCGCACCCAATACGCCGCCACGTTCGGCAATGCGTTCAAATTCTTGTAACACCGCTTCTTCTACCAGGTCAGTTAATTCTTCAATGATGAATGAGCCTTGACTTGGGTTTTCGTTTTTCGCCAGACCCCACTCACGATTGATGATCAGCTGTATGGCTAAAGCACGACGCACTGATTCATCAGTCGGTGTGGTGATCGCTTCATCATACGCATTGGTATGTAGTGAATTGCAGTTGTCGTAAATAGCGATCAAGGCTTGCAGTGTAGTGCGGATATCGTTGAAATCAACTTCTTGCGCATGCAGCGAACGGCCCGAAGTTTGAATGTGGTATTTCAGTTTTTGCGAACGATCGTTAGCGCCGTATTTCTCACGCAGAGCAATGGCCCACAAGCGACGTGCAACGCGTCCCAGCACGGTGTACTCAGGATCCATGCCGTTCGAGAAGAAGAACGATAGGTTGGGCGCAAAATCATCAATACTCATACCGCGTGCCAGATAGGCTTCTACAAAGGTGAAACCATTTGATAGCGTGAAGGCCAGTTGCGAGATGGGGTTGGCACCTGCTTCAGCGATGTGATAACCCGAGATAGATACAGAATAAAAATTTCTTACCTGATGGTCGACAAAATACTGCTGTATGTCGCCCATGACTTTTAAAGAAAATTCTGTTGAGAAGATACAAGTGTTTTGGCCTTGATCTTCTTTCAGAATATCGGCTTGAACTGTGCCACGTACGTTTTGTAAAACCCAGCTGCGAATTTGAGTGGCTTCGTCAGCGGAAGGATCGCGGCCTTTTTCTGTTTTAAATTTTTCTACTTGTTGATCAATCGCCGTGTTCATAAACATGGCGAGTATGCTCGGTGCTGGACCATTAATCGTCATGGAAACTGACGTGGTTGGATCGCACAGATCAAAGCCGTCGTACAAAACTTTCATGTCTTCCAGTGTCGCGATCGACACGCCTGAATTACCGACTTTGCCGTAAATGTCAGGTCGAATCGCTGGATCAGCGCCATACAGTGTGACTGAATCAAATGCGGTTGAAAGACGCTTTGCAGGCATTCCTTCGGACACCAGTTTGAAGCGGCGATTGGTACGGAAGGCATCGCCTTCACCGGCGAACATGCGTGTTGGATCTTCGTTCTCACGCTTAAAAGGAAACACGCCAGCCGTATACGGAAAATAGCCGGGTAAATTTTCTTTCATCAGCCAGCGCAATAGATCTCCATGGTCCGCATATTTGGGGAGAGAGACTTTGCGTATCGAGTTACCTGATAGAGTTTTCCAGTCTAGCTGGGTGCGAATTTCTCTATCACGCACTTTAGTGACATGCGCTTCACCGGAGTAGGTCGCTTGTAGGCTAGGCCATTGCGACAGCAATTGCTTGGCCTCAGCATCAAGAGCATTCTCGCGTTGAGTAATGAGTTCATCGGCATCGATAGTTTTGCCGGCAGCTTGCATCATGCGCTTAGCTTCGGTGAGTTGCTGGCGCTCGCGAGCAGTAAGCGCATTTTTTTCAACGCGGCGATGATAACCACGCACCGAGTCAGCAATCTCGGCCAGGTAACGGCTGCGTGCCGGAGGCACGATGGCATTACGACCGGATGAAAAACGCACATTGACCGTAGTGAGTTTGCTGGCCGTTGTTTTTAAACCGAGTTCTGCTAAGCGAGGCAACACACCTTGATACAGCGCTGTGACGCCATCATCATTAAAGCGCGACGCTTGGGTGCCAAAGACAGGCATTTCTTCGGTTGATTTATCCCACTGCTCACGATTGCGTTGAACTTGTTTGGCGACATCGCGCAAGGCATCTTGCGATCCTTTGCGATCAAATTTATTGATGGCGACGAAATCTGCAAAATCGAGCATATCGATTTTTTCTAACTGTGATGCAGCACCGAATTCAGGTGTCATCACATACAAGCTGCAATCGACATGCGGAACAATCGCGGCATCGCCCTGGCCTATGCCGGAGGTTTCGACGATGATCAAATCAAAACCGGCCACTCGACACGCTGCAATCACATCGGGTAGTGCTTGTGAAATTTCTGATCCTGCTTCACGCGTAGCTAAGGAGCGCATGAAGACGCGCTCTTTGCCACCCCAAGGATTAATCGCATTCATACGAATTCGATCACCAAGCAAAGCACCCCCCGATTTGCGGCGCGACGGATCGATAGAAATAACAGCGATGTTTAATGCATCGCCTTGATCGATACGGATGCGGCGAATTAGTTCGTCGGTTAATGATGATTTACCTGCGCCACCGGTGCCGGTAATACCCAGCGAAGGCACTTTGCACAATGCAGCTGCATCATGCAGAGATTTTTTTAATTCGGCTGAGACTTTGTCGTTTTCTAACGCGGTGATCAGTTGTGCTAATGGGCGCTGGCGTTGACTCAGTTCGCCTTGTGTTAGCGCGGCCAGTGTTTTAGGTGCGTGGACAGATAAATCGGTATCGCACGCTTGGATCATGAAACTGATCATGCCGGCTAAGCCCATACGCTGCCCATCTTCCGGACTAAAAATGCGCGCTACGCCGTAGTCGTGTAAATCGTTGATTTCGGAAGGCACGATAACGCCACCACCACCACCATACACTTTGATGTGAGCACCGCCACGTTGTTTCAGCAAATCGATCATGTACTTGAAGTACTCCACATGACCGCCCTGATAGCTCGATATCGCAATACCTTGCGCATCTTCTTGCAGCGCAGCGGTAACGATTTCATCGACAGATCGGTTGTGACCCAAATGAATGACTTCAGCGCCTTGCGACATCAGTATGCGTCGCATGATGTTGATTGAGGCATCGTGACCGTCGAACAGTGAGGCAGCTGTGACGAAGCGCACTTTGTTGGCGGGTGTGTAGGAAGTCAGTTTTTGTGACACCGATAAATCGGTCATGGAGTTCTCCGGAATGGGCGCCGTGCGGTTGCGGCTAGGTTGACGCTTACGTTAACGTCAATAGGCTCGAGTATAGCCTGAAACCTCTTCATTCTCAGCTTGGCTTCCGGCTCGATTTAGCAGAAAAGCAAGCTATGACGGAGGTAGCTGATGCTCGGGTAGGATGGAGCTATTAACCCTCTTAATTGGAGCCCTGATGTCGGATTTAATTCTGCACCATTACCCGCAATCGCCATTCGCAGAAAAAATGCGACTCATACTTGGCCACAAAAAATTATCGTGGCAATCGGTGCTGGCGCCGATGATTATGCCCAAGCCAGATTTGGTTGCGTTAACGGGTGGTTATCGCCGCATACCCGTATTGCAAATCGGCGCAGATATCTATTGCGATACGGCGCTGATATGTGATGTGCTTGAACACCAGCAGCCGTCACCTACGCTTTATCCTGAAGCTCAAAAGGGTTTGGCACGTACGGTGGCGCAGTGGGCAGATAGCACCTTATTTCCGGTCGCGATGGCGTACAACTTTCAGCCTGCAGGTGCGACCTTCATGTTTCCCGATGCCGATAAGCTCAAACAATTTGCCGCTGATCGTGCGGCCATGCGAAACAATGCGCCGCGTATGCCAGCCGCCGACGCTACCGCCACCTATCGTAGTTATTTGCGCCGAATCGCTCATATGCTTGAGCATCACTCGTGGCTGTTAGGCGATCAACCTTCGGTGGCGGATTTTTCGGTGTATCACGCGCTATGGTTTACGCGTCATCAGGTGCCGCCTGTCGCTGGTATTTTGGAGTCCGTACCAGCAGTTTTGCCTTGGATGGATCGGATGGCCAGTATCGGTCATGGCACCGCAACGCAAATGACTGCGCAAGCTGCATTGGCGATTGCGCGTGATTCATCACCGGTAAATCTTGGTGAAGAAATTCATCAAGATGATCACGGTATTGCGCTGGGCTCGAATGTTGCGATCACGGCTGAAAGTTTTGGTTTGGAACCCACGGTGGGGCGTTTAGTTGCTGCTACGCGCACCCGCTACACGCTAAGTCGTGAAGATGCGCAGGTGGGTCAGGTTCATATTCATTTCCCGCGCATGGGATTTTTAATGAAAAAGGTCGAGGCTAATTAATCCAGAGTATTTGGTGCTTACTTTTTCATTAGCGAATGCTCGCTAAGCGCTGCATCGCCCAGTCTTGGAATTGCCGGTGTTCGAAGTTGCCGCGTGCGAGCGTTACCGTCCATTCAAACAACTGTGAGGCAGCTTCTTTATCGCCAAGTTCAAGCAGACACTCTCCCAGTCGATAGGCTGCTGCGATATGCGTTTCATCCAGCTGGAGCACGGTTTTATAAAGTTGTGCTGCTTCATCAGGTCGTTGAAGTCGTTGCAGACAAGATGCGGCGACAAATGCATAGCGCGCGTTGGTTGATTGAAAAGTCGAGCAGTACAGAGCCAATGGCAACGCAGATAGAAACTCTTTTTGTCGAAAAAGAACCCACGACTGTTCATAAGCATTTTCTAACTCAGTCGATGAGATTGCTAAGCACGCCGCAAGAGTTTGGTTTTGTTCTATCTGAGCTTTAAATCTCAAGAAGTAATCAGGCAGCTTTTCTAATTGATGTACAGCTTGTTGAGCCAGTTCGCGGGTTTGCGGATCGGGCAAGCGCGCCACGGCATAAGTGGCATCAGTAAATAAGGGGGTCATGGATAAAAATATTTTTTAACGCAAAAAAACCAGTACTCCGTTTCGAGTACTGGTGTAGGTATGTAACTAATTATGCGTTGGGTGCTTGAGGGTTGGGGCCGGGATGTTTGGCGCACAGCAGCATAGTAAGTGTTGAGCTCATACAAGCCACGACTGCGCTTGCAGTGAAAAATAGACTAGTCGCCAGTCTGTTTTCATTCGGGAGACTAGGGTTGTTCAAATCCATACCGAACATAATCAATAATACGGTACTACCTACTGCAGTAATTGGACAAATCGTGCCTATGCAGCATCTGACATCCAATGGCAGCAGGTGCTGCTCAGAAGGGGTTCTTGTGTGGGCGACATTCGTACTTGAGCCCGAACTTCCTTCCTCACCTGTCCCTAAACTACTTTCAACGATGTCAGACGATTCAGAGTCAGGCGCTGCGTTGCTGATTATTTCTGAGCTGCTATTGGTAGATATGCTTTTAGCTATGCGTGGCATGATATGTTTTCCATTTGAAGAGTTGATTGACTGAGTGCTTTAACAATCAAGAGTTATTGATTAGCAGTAAGCTGCTCAGACCCGTTCGTAACATCCAAATGAAAAAAGTCACCAGCCATTCAAATTTTTTTGAAAATATTTGAGAGCCGTGATGATTAGCTGGTTCGAATATCGGCACGTAAAAGCGAAGCACTTTTAAAGTGCGCACCATGGCTGAGCACGGCGTCTCTTTTATCTTCGATGTAAAGAAAATCGATTGATTTTGGTGCGGCTTTTTGGCTTTATCGATTTATTCGACGGTCACTGATTTCGCCAGATTGCGAGGTTTGTCGACATCGGTACCTTTAGCTAAGGCCGTGTGATAGGCCAGCAACTGCAGCGGTACGACGTGCAGGATGGGGGAGAGTAAGCCGTAATGTTCCGGCAGGCGAATGACGTGTATGCCATCGCTAGGTGCGATGCGTGAATCGGCATCGGCAAATACATACAGCTGTCCGCCGCGGGCGCGAACTTCTTGCATATTTGATTTAAGTTTTTCAATCAACGCATCATTCGGCGCGACGGTGACCACCGGCATATCTTCAGTAACGAGCGCTAATGGGCCATGCTTGAGTTCGCCGGCAGGATAGGCTTCAGCGTGAATATATGAAATCTCTTTCAGCTTGAGAGCGCCTTCCAAGGCAATCGGATAATGCAGCCCGCGCCCCAAAAATAGCGCATTGTCTTTGCGAGCAAAGGCATCAGCCCAAGCGATGATCTGAGGCTCGAGAGCCAACACAGCAGAAAGCGCTGCTGGAAGATGACGAAGGTTTTTTAAATGAGCTGCTTCGGCTTTAGCATCAAGGCGACCCTTGAGCTTTGCGAGCGTAAGCGTCAGTAAAAATAAGGCTACTAATTGTGTGGTGAAAGCTTTAGTGGAGGCCACGCCGATTTCAACGCCGGCTCGTGTCAGATACGACAAGGTAGTTTCACGCACCATCGCTGAGGTGGCGACGTTACAGATGGACAGTGAATAACGATGCCCGAGTTCTTTGGCGTACTTCAAAGCGGCCAAGGTATCGGCGGTTTCACCCGATTGTGAAATAACGACGACGAGAGCGTTGGGATTAACGGCAGGTTCGCGATAGCGATATTCGCTGGCGATTTCGACTTGCGTAGGTAATCCTGATAATGCCTCAAGCCAGTATTTGGCTGTCATGCCTGAGTAATAGCTAGTACCACAGGCGAGTATTTGAATCGCGTTGATATCAGCAAATACCTTGCTTGCCGAAGCGCCGAATACATCGGGACTAAAACTCAGAATACCTTCGAGCGTGTCGCCAATAGCGCGCGGTTGCTCGAAGATTTCTTTTTGCATGTAGTGTCGATACGGGCCAAGATCAATCGCGCCCGAATACGCATTCACTGTTTGTGCTGCGCGACTGACGATATGATCTGCGCGATCGGTAATGCTTATGCCGCTTAAGCCGATATCAACGACATCGCCTTCTTCCAGATAAATGATTTGGTCAGTGGTGCCTGCTAAGGCCATCGCATCTGAAGCGAGAAAATTTTCGCCTTGACCAATGCCGACCACCAAAGGACAACCCAGGCGAGCACCAACGACGCGTTTCGGTTCATCTTTGCAAAAAACAGCAATTGCGAAAGCACCATGCAAACGCTTGACCGCTTTTTGTACGGTGCGTAGCAAGTCGCCGTCGTAGAGTTCATTGATTAAATGCGCGATGACTTCGGTGTCGGTTTGGGATTCAAATACATAACCTTGCTTGGTTAGCTCAGTACGCATTTCTTCATAGTTTTCGATAATGCCATTGTGAACAACGGCAATTCTCGCTTCATCGTTTTTAGATGAAAAATGAGGATGAGCGTTATTGGTTGCTGGTGCACCATGTGTTGCCCAGCGTGTATGTGCAATGCCTGTGTGCCCTGTGAGATGGGATTCAGCGACTTGAGATTCTAACTCTGCTACACGAGAGACGCTGCGCGAACGTTTGAGTCCTTGCTGATGTACAGCGACTCCGCACGAATCATAGCCACGATACTCTAATCGTTTTAAGCCTTCGAGTAGTACGGGAACGATGTCGCGCTGGGCGACGGCACCAACAATGCCGCACATAGGAAGTCCTATTTCTTTTGCTTAACGGGTCGCTGCCAACCCGCAATGGAGGTTTGTCTGGCGCGCGACACGGTGAGGCTGTCGGGCGGTGCGTCTTTGGTAAGCGTGGTGCCGGCGCCGATAGTCGCGCCTTTGCCTACGGTGACCGGTGCGACTAGTTGTGTGTCACTACCTATGAAGGCGTCGTCTTCAATAATGGTGCGATGTTTGTTGGCACCATCGTAGTTACATGTGATGGTGCCTGCGCCAATATTAACTCGCGACCCGACGGTAGTATCGCCCACATAGGCAAGGTGATTGGCTTTGCTATGTGCGCCAAATTCACTATTTTTTATTTCAACGAAATTCCCGACATGCACATCGGAGCCGAGCGTAGTGCCCGGACGTAGTCGCGCATAGGGGCCGATTTGTGAATCGCTGCCGACACTTGCTTCGTCGATGTGTGTGAATGGTTTGATATTAGCGTTATCAGCAATGCGCGAATTTTTAATCACGCAATAAGCACCGATGCTGACGCCTTGGCCGATATGGACTTGTCCTTCAAATACACAACCAATATCGATACTCACATCACGAGCGCAATGCAGCTCACCGCGAATATCGATACGTGAGGGGTCGGTAAGCGTGACGCCTTGTTCAAGTAACTGGTGTGCGAGGTTGAGCTGATGAATGCGCTCTAGCTCAGCTAGCTGCACCTTGCTGTTTACGCCCAAGGTTTCCCACGCATGGCTTGGTTGCGTGGATTCAATGACGACTTTGTCTTTGACGGCCAGCGCGATGATGTCGGTTAAATAGTATTCGCCTTGCGCGTTATGGTTGGACAGTTGCGACAACCAATTTTTTAGCTGGCGAGTAGGCGCTACCAAGATGCCGGTATTGACTTCACGTATTTGTCGCTCGAGATCGGTGGCATCTTTTTGTTCAACGATACGAATGATCTTGTTTTGCTCGCGCACGATGCGACCATAACCGGTGGGGTCGTCCATGGCGATGGTGAGAATGGCGAGCTTTTCGTTGCCAGCCTTCTCAGTCAGTGTGCGAAGTGTTGCAACGGTAGTCAGAGGTACATCGCCATATAAAACGAGGGTGGGTTGATCTTCGTTGAGTTTCGATACGGCTTGCATGACAGCGTGGCCGGTACCTAATTGAGGCTCTTGGAGTACAAACTGAAGATCATCTGCTGCCAGTTGTGTAGGAACTTTGTCACCGCCATGGCCGTAGACAACGCAGCAGCGCGATGGAGAGAGCTGACGCGCGGTATCGATAACGTGAGAAAGCAGTGGCTTGCCTGCCAGTGCGTGCAGCACCTTGGGCAGGTCGGACTGCATCCGTTTCCCCATGCCTGCAGCGAGAATGACAACGTTCATAGGCAGAATAATAAGAAGTACAAAATTTTAGCACGCACTGCCTCGATTGCTGAGGGGTCGATGGCAGAGATTGGCGGATTTTTAGCAGCGATCAATCGAGTTCGCCTGCGCTATGAGCATTTCGTTGAGGATGTAGGTGGATTGTCTGATGTCCTTGGATGGTTGAATCTCGACTTTCACACGGCTCTTCATCAAAGGCGATATCGCCATCGGGTAGTTCAGTCCCCGTGATTTTTAATTCGGCAAAATCGAACTGTGAACGATCCATTAAATGCGAAGGAACGATGGTTGAAAGCGATGAAAAAATATTTTCAACTCGACCGGGATATTTTTTATCCCATTCGCGCAGCATGTTTTTTATTTGTTTGCGTTGTAGATTTTCTTGGCTGCCGCATAAGTCGCAGGGGATGATAGGAAAATTCTTTACTTCAGCATAGCGTTCAGTATCGGTTTCGCGTACATAGGCTAAGGGCCGAATAACGATATGTTTGCCATCGTCGGATTGTAGTTTGGGTGGCATGCCTTTGAGTTTGCTACCGAAAAACATATTTAGAAAAAAAGTTTCCATGATGTCGTCGCGATGATGGCCTAAGGCTATTTTGGTCGCGCCTAATTCATCGGCAACCCTGTACAAAATACCGCGACGCAGACGAGAACACAGCGAGCACGTTGTTTTACCTTCGGGGATCACGCGTTTGACGATGCTATAGGTATCTTGATTTTCAATGTGAAACGGTACGTTTATGCCGCGCAGATAATTCGGTAATACGTCCGCAGGAAAATTCGGCTGTTTCTGATCGAGATTGACGGCGACGATATCAAAGTGTATCGGCGCGCGCTCACGTAGCGTGAGCAAAATATCTAACAGCGCATAGCTGTCTTTGCCTCCAGAGAGGCAAACCATCACTTTGTCGCCCTCTTCAATCATTTTGAAATCGCCAATGGCTTCGCCAACGAGACGACACAGTCGCTTATGTAATTTATTGTTTTCGTAGGCGATTTTTTCAGCTTGCTTGAGGCTGGGTGCGGTGGTTGTGGCGATCATTTCATCTCTCTTTGATGTGAAAGACTTCGACGCCAACAGACTCGCAATCGGGATAGACATCGGGCTTTTCAGTTGAGACGAGAACGGCTCTGACTTTAGGGTGTTTCAGTAGCAAATGAGCGATTTCATCGCACAGCGTTTCTTGTAGCTGTATATGTCCTTTGCCGACGCGCGTTTTGATGGTCTCACGTATGAAATCATAATCAACGACTTCATTAAGCTGATCTTGAGTAGGTGTTGAATTTAAAAGTGGAATGAAAAGTTCCACATTAAATAGCACGCGTTGTTCGCTGATTTTTTCAAAGTCATGAACGCCGATATTGCTCATGACGTTGTAGTTACGCAGGAAAAGGCGGCGACAATCAGAGAGTTCGGGGTGTGATAATAAAGAAGGCATAAATTGGTTGAAAGTAGTAATGGCAGCGATGATCACTTAGTGAGAAACATAACATCGCGATGTAGTGGTGTTAGGTGCTGCCCGCCATCCACAACCAAGACGGTGCCCGTGACTGCCTTGGCGTTGGCGAGGTAACAAACGGCATCGACAATGTCGTCCGGTGTGCTGCTTTTACCCAGTGGTGTTTTGCGATGAGCGTTGGCAAATTCTGTTTCGCTTTGATCGCCTGAAACTAACGTCAGGCCTGGGGCCAGGCCGACTACGCGTAGCTTAGGTGCTAGCGACTGTGCGAGCATAGTGGTGGCAGTTTGCAATGCTGATTTCGATAGTGTGTAAGACAAAAAATCCGGATTCATGTTGTACAGCTTTTGATCGAGCAGATTGATGACGACGGACTGTTCGTCATCCGGTGTTGTTTCATACAAGGCCTGCGCAAGCAGTATGGGCGCAGCGAGATTGGTGTGCATGTGCGCGTTCAGTTTTGCAGTGGAAAACGTTTTGGCGTCGTCATAGTCAAACAAGGATGCGCTGTTAATCACGCAGGAGACGCGGCCGAGTGCTTGCGTGGCTTGCTCGATTAATTTGCGAGTAGACGTTTCATCCGAAAGATCGCAGGCCAACGCGACGGCTTCTCGCCCGAGGGCTTTGATCGCATCCACGGTAGCCAGTGCTTCGAGTTTGGATGAGTGGTAATGCAAAACGATGTTCCAGCCATCAGCAGCCAGTCCGCAAGCGATCGCTCGCCCCAACCGCTTTGCTGCGCCGGTGACTAAAGCCGTCCGCTGGATGTTATTTGACTTCATGCGTGCTTGTGATGATGTGCGTTTATCTGAGTAGTTAAAAAGTTTCCCGATTATTTGGGGCAGGTTTCTCTACAATAGTGAGATGTCATTCCCTGTTCCTTCTGCTGATGCTTTGCTGGTGTCGCGTGCACTGGAGTCCAAAATTCGAGAAGAAATCCGTGCAAGTGAGCACTGGATTTCTTTTGCTCGTTTTATGGAGCTCGCGTTGTATGCCAAGGACCTCGGTTATTACTCGGGCGTTGCGACCAAATTAGGTAAAGGCGGAGATTTTACAACCGCACCTGAAATGACGACTCTGTTTGGCGCCACTTTGGCGAGTTTCGCTGCGTCACTCAACTTGCCTAAGCCGCTAAGGGTACTGGAGTTTGGTGCTGGTAGTGGCAAATTGGCTGAAGATTTTCTGCGTGCAGCGCGTGATTTGGGCTTGGAAGTTGCGGATTACTTCATTCTGGAGCTTTCCTCGGATTTGCGCGAACGCCAGCAGCAACGCTTGGCAGGAGAGCGGCAGGTATCTTGGCTTGATACCCCGCCCAACTCGTTTACTGGTCTGATTTTCTGTAATGAAGTGCTCGATGCGATGCCCGTGCCCTTGATAGTTCGCAAGAATCATCAGTGGTGGGAGCGCGGTGTGGCCATCGATGGCGACAAGTTTGTTTTTGCAGATAGGCCAGTTGATCAATCGATTTGTGCTCACATACCCGACGTTGCTGATCTGCCTGAGGGCTATTTAACGGAAGTTCACCCCCGCCAAGAAGCATTTGTGCGTTTATTGGGGGAGATGCTGCAAGTGGGTGAAGGTGGCTTGGCTGTCTTGATTGACTATGGCTTTCCGGCGCTCGAGTACTATTTGCCGCAACGGTCTGGCGGTACATTGATGTGTCATTACCAGCACCATGCCCATAGTGATCCCTTTCTTCATGTCGGATTGCAGGACATTACGGCGCACGTCGATTTCACAGGTTTAGCGCGAACTGGTTTGGAGCATGGCCTGGAAGTGGCCGCTTATATGAGTCAGGCGGCTTTTTTGCTCAGCGCTGGCCTACCGAAATGGCTGGACAAAAGCCGGCCCGAGGATACGGCCGTATGGCTGCCGTTGGCGAATGCCGTTCAAAAGCTGACCTCACCTGCTGAGATGGGTGAACTTTTCAAGGTTCTGCTGTTGTCTAGCCGAGTTGAGCTTTCGGAGTCGCTAATCAATAGCGATCAAAGCTATCGATTATGATCAAATGTAAGTATTTACTCCGTTAGGTATCCCGATGATTCGATGGTTGGTGATCATTTTCCTTGTGCTGATGGTGTTTTCTTCCTTGCTGCCTTGGCTGGAGAGATTGGGCATTGGTCGCTTGCCGGGCGATGTAAGGTTTAGCCTTTTTGGCAAGAAAATATTTTTACCATTTGCGTCAACTATTTTGATTTCTTTGTTTGTGGCATTGATTTCCAGATTCATCTAAGGGGCTACATTGATTCGCTGGGTTTTGGCTATTTTCGTTCTATTTGCCGTCTTTTACCCGCTTTTACCGATTCTTGATAAGTTTTGGGTGGGTAGGGTGCGTGGCGATTTCCGGTTCCGATTTCGCGGAATTATCTTTTGTTTGCCTTTTGGTTCTACTTTTATCTGGTCCTTAGCGGCCTTTCTTGTGGCAGCGATTGTCCGACTTCTGTGACCGACGATAATTAAATTAGCTTATACCCCTAAATCCTGTGGAAATCCTTGTGAAAACAAGGGTTACGGGATTAATCCAATTGACAAAACCATAGCCTTCCCCTATAGTAATTGGTTCCCTGCGGAGGGGTGGCCGAGTGGTTAATGGCAGCAGACTGTAAATCTGCCCTCTTGCGAGTACGCTGGTTCGAATCCAGCCCCCTCCACCAGGTAAAAGTTGTTGGCGTTTTTATGGAAGAGTTGAGCAGTGGCAGTGGCCGAGGTTGGTCGCCCTTGCGGGTGTAGCTCAATGGTAGAGCTGAAGCCTTCCAAGCTTATGACGAGGGTTCGATTCCCTTCACCCGCTCCAAGAGTTTTTGTTGGTCGCGGCAGTTTGCGCGGCCAGTAGGGAAGCCCTTTTAGCTCAGTGGTAGAGCACTCCCTTGGTAAGGGAGAGGCCACGTGTTCAATCCACGTAAAGGGCACCACAGGTTTAGTTTTATTTTGGATGTAATTAGTTCGGTCGGGCGTGTGCCTGAACATTCTCATCAAATCGTTAGGAGTCCAAGATGGCAAAAGGCAAGTTTGAGCGGACCAAACCGCACGTGAATGTGGGCACGATTGGCCACGTTGACCATGGCAAGACCACACTGACAGCGGCGATAGCGACCGTATTGTCATCGAAGTTTGGTGGTGAAGCGAAAGCCTATGATCAGATTGATGCAGCGCCAGAAGAAAAAGCGCGTGGTATCACGATCAACACAGCCCACGTTGAATACGAAACCCAAAACCGTCACTACGCACACGTAGACTGCCCAGGCCATGCTGACTATGTAAAAAACATGATCACTGGTGCAGCGCAGATGGACGGCGCAATTTTAGTTTGTTCAGCAGCAGACGGCCCTATGCCACAAACCCGCGAACACATCCTGTTAGCGCGTCAAGTTGGTGTGCCATACATCATCGTGTTCTTGAACAAATGCGACATGGTTGATGACGCAGAATTGCTCGAACTCGTAGAAATGGAAGTCCGTGAATTACTCTCCAAATATGAATTCCCAGGCGACGATCTGCCTATCATCCGTGGTTCGGCTAAGTTAGCTTTAGAAGGCGACAAAGGTGAATTGGGCGAATTGGCGATCATGAAATTAGCAGAAGCATTAGATAGCTACATTCCTACGCCAGAGCGCGCAGTTGATGGCGCATTCTTAATGCCAGTTGAAGACGTATTCTCCATCTCTGGTCGCGGTACCGTAGTAACTGGACGTGTAGAGCGCGGCATTGTAAAAGTTGGCGAAGAGATCGAAATCGTTGGTATTCGTGACACACAAAAAACCACCTGTACTGGTGTAGAGATGTTCCGTAAATTGCTCGACCAAGGTCAAGCAGGCGACAACGTTGGTGTGTTGTTACGTGGTACCAAGCGTGAAGACGTAGAGCGTGGTCAAGTGTTGGCAAAGCCAGGTTCGATCAAGCCACACAAGCACTTCACAGGCGAGATCTATGTCTTGTCGAAAGACGAAGGTGGTCGTCATACGCCATTCTTCAACAACTACCGTCCACAGTTTTACTTCCGTACGACGGACGTAACGGGCGCTATTGAACTGCCAGAAGGCAAAGAGATGGTTATGCCTGGAGACAACGTATCGATCACAGTAAAGCTGATCAATCCGATTGCGATGGAAGAAGGCTTACGTTTTGCGATACGTGAAGGTGGCCGTACTGTAGGCGCCGGCGTCGTAGCTAAAATCATCGAGTAATTCGTCAGATATTTACTGACACATCATGTTGCGAGCGCTAGTCGCTCGCAACTCGCTCTTTTAAGGAAGTAACATGGAAAAGCAAAAAATTCGCATACGCTTAAAGGCGTTTGACTATCGTTTGATCGATCAGTCTGCATTGGAAATCGTAGAAACAGCGAAACGTACCGGTGCAGTTGTTCGTGGTCCAGTACCCCTGCCTACCCGTATTCAACGCTG
>JBEDHZ010000014.1:0-15556 GCA_041173845.1 Pseudomonadota bacterium | reverse complement strand
TCAGCGGAGCGAGCCAATCACGTAAATCGGCCAAACGTTCAGCGACTTCATGTGCACTGCCATCAGGCCCTTCTAATTGGGGTAGCCGACCCTCGGCTTCGGCCTCATCTAAATTGGCAGTGAACAAATAACCATCCACAGACAACAATCGTCCGTCTTGCTCACCCCAGGCACCCAGCACTTCATACTCATCTACCGACACAATCAATTTATTGGGCCACTCACGACGAACCGAGGCACGCTGTACCCAGGGAACCATTTCAAACGCATTCCGAACTGCCACTAAATCAGCAGTGAAAAAATTTCCACGTATGCGAGGTAAAGCTGCGCTTCGCACCGTCGCAGCATCGACATAACGTAATGGGCCATCATTTGCACCCTGCACCTTCACTACACGCAACTCAAACATAGGCTGACGCGCCACCCACTTGTAGCCCGCATACAGCACGCACAGAACCAACACGCCAAACAACGCGCGAGTAATTCTGTTCATTGTGCTGATGTCATGCCACATAATTCGTTACTTCCTATTTCTTATACTTTTCGACTGCATTAAACAGCCGGTTTCCAATCTTTGGATTCCCGCAGATCGAGAGCCGCCATACGCAGAATCTCTACACATAATTTTTCATACGGCATACCAGCAGCCCCAGCCGACATCGGAACCAAGGAATGACTTGTCATGCCCGGGGAGGTATTTATCTCTAATAAAAATGGCTGATTGTCGGACTCGCGCACCATCACATCGGCGCGCGCCCAACCGCGACAACCTAAGGTTCTATAGCTTTGCAATACCAATTCTTGTATCTGTTTTTCTTGTGTAGGAGGCAGCTCGCTTGGGCAGAGATACTGCGTCTCATCTGAAAAATATTTATTTTGATAGTCGTAGTTGGCATCCGGCGCAACGATACGCACAACAGGTAACGCACGAGCTGTGTCGGCATAGCCCATCACTGGGCACGTCAACTCCATACCACTGATGAATTGCTCAGCCATCACAGCCTTATCGAATTTCGCTGCCAAGGCATACGCCGCGGGTAGCTCATCCGCCGATTTAACTTTAGTGAGGCCCAGCGTTGAACCTTCGTGTGCCGGCTTAACTATCAAGGGCAAACCTAAACGAGTGGCAATTCCTTTCCAATCGCTATCGGCATTCAACATCACAAAATCAGGTGTCGACAGGCCGCTGTGAAGCCAGACACGCTTAGTCATCGCTTTGTCCATAGCAATCGCCGAAGCCAACACACCCGGACCGGTATACGGAATACCCAACTGCTCAAGTGCACCTTGCAACGTGCCATCTTCGCCATAGCGACCATGCAAAGCGATAAATACACGATCAAATTTTTCTGCTGCTAATTCCGCCAGCGAACGCTTAGCAGGATCAAAAGCGTGCGCATCAATCCCCTGATCCTGTAGCGCTTTCAAAACACCCGTGCCCGACATCAACGATATATCGCGCTCTGCTGAACGACCGCCAAACAACACGCCCACTTTGCCGAATTCTTCTTTCATCGCCGCGCTCATGCATTCACCTGTGTAGTGAGCTGTTGCAGAGCGGCAGGCACATTTGATATTGAACCGGCGCCCATGGTCATCACGACATCATCTGGCTTAACGACTTTCAAAAGTGTTTCAGGCATCTCAGTAATGTCTTCTACAAAAATCAATTCTGTTTTTCCAACTACCCGCAACGCATGCGCTAGTGATCTGCCATCAGCAGCGGGTATGGGTTGTTCACCTGCGGGATACACATCGGCTAGCACCAACACATCGACTGTTGAGAGCACTTTGACAAAATCTTCAAATAAATCTCGGGTACGTGTGTAACGGTGCGGCTGAAATGCAAGTACTAATCGACGTCCGGGAAACGCACCACGTGCAGCGGCAATCGTGGCGGCTGTTTCAACAGGGTGATGACCATAATCGTCAACCAACGCAAATGTTCCACCTGTTGCCAATGGTAGCTGTCCATGCTTAGTAAAACGACGTCCCACACCTTTGAATTCGCGAAGTGCCTTTTGTATATCTTTATCAGCGACGTCTAATTCGCGTGCAACAGCAATCGCAGCACATGCGTTTTGTACGTTATGCATGCCCGGCTGATTCAAATGAATATGCAAAGGCTCGTAGTCTTTTTGTAAAACGGTGAATTCCATATGACCATTCACCGCATGCGCATCAACAGCGCGTATATCGGCTTCTTCATGAAATCCATAGGTCATCACCATCTTGGAGATGAACGGCATGATTTCACGTACATTTTTATCATCAAGACACAAAATAGCGACGCCATAAAAAGGGAGTCGCTGAGTGAACTCAATAAAGGCTTGCTTGAGCTTGGCAAAACTATGATCGTAGGTCTCCATGTGATCCGCATCGATATTGGTGACTACTTCAATCACCGGAGACAAATTAAGAAACGATGCATCGGACTCATCGGCTTCAGCCACAATGAAATCGCCCGATCCTAATTTAGCGTTGGCTCCCGCGCTGTTAAGACGACCACCAATAACAAACGTAGGATCAAGACCACCTTCAGCCAATATGCTGGCGACCAAACTTGTCGTGGTTGTTTTGCCATGCGTTCCGGCGATGGCTATGCCGCGCTTCAAGCGCATCAACTCAGCCAACATCACTGCACGCGGCACAATCGGAACATGACGTGCACGCGCTGCAATCACCTCGGGATTATTCGCTTGCACTGCTGTCGACGTCACAATCGCATCCGCACCGTCGACATTTTCAGCGGCGTGACCAATACGAATGCAGGCACCTAACTCAGCCAGGCGACGACTAGCTGCATTACTCGACAAATCTGAACCCGAGACGGTATAGCCGAGGTTAAGCAACACCTCAGCGATGCCGCTCATACCGGAACCGCCTATGCCTACAAAGTGTATGCGCTTAACTTTGTGCTTCATTGACTTCCTAATTTTTCAATAATCTGGGCGATCGATTCATTCGCCTCTCGCTTACCGTTTGCATACGCTGCTTCGGCCATCTGTAGACAACGTTCGCGCGTAATCGTTTTAATTAATGAGGCCAATGCCTCGATATTTAATTCTTTTTGTGGTTGATGAAATGCGGCTCCTATCTGAGCCATCCACTCTGCATTGTCTCGCTGATGCGATGTGGTCGATGCAATGAAGGGCACCAAAATGCTCGCCACACCTGCGGCACATAACTCAGATACCGTAATTGCACCAGCTCGGCAAATCACCAGATCTGCTTGCGCATAGCGTGTGGCCATATCGTCAATAAAATCGACCAACTCCGCTTGCACGCCTTCTTTTTGATATGCCTGCTGTAACGCAGCAATGTGCTGACGTCCAGATTGATGAACCACATGTGGTCGTTCGCCACTAGCGATCAATGCCAACGCAGCAGGGATAGTTTGATTCAAAATTTGCGCGCCCAAACTTCCACCGAGTACCAAGATAGTCAACGGGCCCGTATGCTCGGCATAGCGAGCTTTGGGTGCTGGCAGCGCACTAATTTCGCGACGCACTGGATTACCTGTGACTTGAATGCGAGTGTCTAATTCGCTATTTTTAGTCCCGAATCCAAACAGAATTTTTTTCGCAAACGGTAGTAAGGCCTTGTTAGACATAAGCAGTGCGGCATCGGCGTTTACTAAAGCGAGAGGCACACCACACAGTTTGGCCATCAGACCTCCCGGCACAGTGACATACCCACCCATACCAAGAACCACATCGGGTTTACGCCGACGCATGATGGCAAAGCATCGAACAAAACTGTTCATCAACTTGAATACACCCATCGCACTATGCAACAACCCCTTACCACGCAAACCACTGAAGTTGATGGCATCGAAATCCACACCATGACGCGGCACGATGTCGGCTTCCATGCCATGCGTTGTTCCTAACCAGGATATTTTCCAACCACGCGCGCGCATGGTGTCGGCGATAGCTAATCCTGGAAAAATATGTCCACCTGTACCCGCAGCCATAATAAGAAGGTGACTCATGCACGACCTCCGCGCATCAGTACTCGATTCTCATAATCGATACGGAGCAATACGGCTAATCCTACGCAATTAATCACCACACCGGATCCGCCATAACTCATCAAAGGCAAAGTCAAACCCTTAGTCGGTAACAAACCAAGATTGACACCCATGTTGATGAATGTTTGCACGCCTATCCAGAGGCCTATGCCTTTCGCAACGAGACCGGCAAATACTTTATCGACAGCGATACATTGACGCCCAATATCAAATGCACGTCGCACTATCCAATAAAAAGCAAAGGTCACTAGCAAGACCCCGGCCAATCCCAGTTCTTCACCAATCACTGCCAACAGAAAATCGGTATGTGCTTCAGGCAGATAATGTAGTTTTTCTACGCTGGCACCTAAGCCCACACCAAACAATTCACCACGACCAAAGGCAATCAATGAGTGTGTCAATTGGAACGCTTTGCCTAACGCATTTTCTTCGGTCCAAGGATTGAGATAGGCAACCATACGCTCGTAGCGCCAGGGTGAAATCAAAATGATGGCAAAAAATACAGCCGCCAAAACACTGATGATTCCGCCAAACCAAATGATGTTGAATCCACCCAAGAATAAGATACCCATGGCGATACACACCACCACGCCGAATGCACCTAAATCAGGTTGTAACATCAACAAACCACCACACAACCCTGCAGCAATCGCCATCGGCAAAAAGCCTTTAGTCAACTTGTGCATGTATTGCTGTTTACGTACGGTGAAGTCAGCCGCGTAAAAAACCATCATCAGTTTTAATATTTCTGAAGGCTGCAGACTAAAACCACCAAAGCCTATCCAACGACGCGCACCGTTAACGCCTTTACCTACGCCAGGAATTAATACCAAAATCATTAATACCAGCGCTAACATAAATAGGAGCGGTGCCGCGCTTTGCCATTGTTCGATTTTTACGCGGAAAGCAAATAAGCCCGCGATCAATCCTATGATCACGAACATCGTTTGTCGCATTAAAAAATGATGATTTTTATAGTTCGCGTATTTAGGTGAATCTGGCAATCCTATAGATGCGGAATACACCATCACCACACCTGTCAATAGCAATAGCAGCACAACCCAAACTAAAGCCTGATCGTATTCAAGCATGCTGGAGCGCTGTCCCAATGGACTATCGCTGCCAGTATCGGCATTGGCATTCCATGGCAGCGTTAATCTCATGCGCTGATCTCCCCGTGCGAGAGACCCAGTTCACGTACGGCGTCGCCAAATACTTGAGCGCGATGCGCGTAGTTAGTAAACATATCAAAGCTAGCGCATGCGGGTGAAAGTAAAACCACATCACCTTCAACAGCTATTTCAGCGGCACGTTCGACTGCTTGCTCTAACGTCCAGCAATCAATCAGATCAACCCCTGCATCTGCCAGTGCAGCACGAATCGTTGGGCCATCTTTGCCGATTAACATAACGGTTCGCACATAACGACCGACTGGCTTCGCAAGCGGCGTAAAGTCTTGACCTTTACCATCGCCACCGGCTATCAAAATTAAATTCGATTTAGTGTCGGACCCTAGTCCGTTGAGTGCTGCTATCGTCGCACCCACGTTAGTACCTTTACTATCATCTATGTAGTCAACGCCGCGAATAGTAGCGATAGACTCCACACGATGTGGCTCACCTTGATACTGCCTTGCTGCATGCAATAGCGGAGCAAGTGGCAAATCGATAGCACGGCACAAAGCTAAAGCAGCTAATACGTTACTAGCGTTATGTAGGCCACGAATCTTTAAAGCATCTGCTGGCATCAATCGATTGATAAAAATCTCTGCCTGCTCTTTTTGCTTGCCGCGTTTTTTCTTTTCGCCTTCATCGTCAGTGCTAATAGCCTGCACCAACCAGCGCATGCCATGCTCCTCGACTAATCCAAACGCATCAGCTTCAGTGGGCGCATCGATACCAAAGGTGGTGCAAGGAGCATCGCGCACGGTCATTTTCATTACACGCGCATCATCACGATTTAATACTCGAACGGTCTCTGGACCAAAAATACGCTCTTTGGCTTTGGCATACTCATTCATATCGCCATGCCAGTCCAGATGATCTTGTGTGATGTTCAATACCGTCGCTGCGTCTGCGCGCAAGGTGTAGGTGCTGTAAAGCTGAAAGCTAGATAACTCGAGTACCCATGCATCAGGTAAGGTATCTGTTGCCACTGCCTCACGTAACACATCCAGTGCAGCTGGGCTAATGTTGCCCGCGACTTTGACAGTCAGTCCTGCGGCACGACATAAGTCTCCAGTCAGGCGAGTGACGGTGGTTTTACCGTTCGTACCAGTGATAGCAATTATTTTGGGTTGATACGCACGTTGCTCTTTAAGTGCTGCGAGTGCCTGAGCAAATAATTCGATTTCACCCCAAACAGGAATATGCTTTTCCTGAGCAGCAGCCAACACAGACACTAGTTCGTTTCGCGGTGATAAACCAGGACTCAGAATAATGAAATTAATATCGTCTAATAATGAAGACGTAAAGTCACCAGCGATGAATTCTGCCGTGGGTATGTTTTCACGTAATGTTGCTAAACGATCTGGAAATGCACGCGTATCAGCCACGCGTAGACGCACACCAGCTTCGGCTAGCCAATGTGCGATTGCCAGTCCCGATTCACCGAGCCCAAGCACCAATGCGTGTTTACCTGCGTAGTTCATTCTTGTTTATAAGTTCGTTTTATTTTTTACGAGTTAGCGTAGCTTTAACGTCGACAACCCAAACAGCACCAGCATCATGGTGATAATCCAAAAGCGAACGACCACCTGCGTTTCTTTCCAACCTTTTTGTTCATAGTGATGATGTAACGGCGCCATCAGTAAGACGCGTTTACCCACACCCGTTTTCATTTTTGTGTACTTGAAATACGCGACCTGCAACATAACTGACAAGGTCTCGACCACGAATACGCCACCCATAATGAACAGCACAATCTCTTGACGAACAATCACAGCAATCGTGCCTAGAGCACCACCCAATGCGAGAGCACCTACATCGCCCATAAAAACTTGTGCGGGATAAGCGTTGAACCACAAGAAGGCTAAACCAGCACCTGCCATCGCGCCGCAAAAAATCAATAACTCACCCGCACCAGGTATGTGAGGAATCAGTAAATATTTTGCGTAGGTCGCGCTACCTGTCAAATAAGCAAAGATGCCAAGCGCTGATCCCACCATCACGGTCGGCATGATGGCCAGGCCATCCAGACCATCGGTCAGATTGACCGCATTACTGGTTCCAACAATAACGAAATAGGTAAGCGCAATAAAACCCCAAACACCTAAGGGATAGCTGACCGTCTTAAAAAACGGAACGATCAAATCGGCTGTGGGGGGCAATTCCATTGAAAAGCCTGACTGAACCCACGACATGAACAATTCAAGAACAGCTGTATTGGTTGGGCCTGAAACAGAGAACGCCAAATAAAATGCTGCGAGCAATCCAATTAATGACTGCCACATATATTTTTCGCGTGAGCGCATGCCGTTCGGATCTTTGTAGACTACCTTGCGGTAATCATCAACCCAACCAATCACGCCGAATCCTAAAGTCACAATCAACACGGGCCAGACAAAGCGATTGGTCCAATCAATCCACAACAAGGTTGAAACGCCAATACCGATCAATATCAATACGCCACCCATCGTTGGCGTACCCGATTTCACCAAATGCGTTTGCGGACCATCAGTGCGGACTGCTTGCCCCACTTTTAACGTGGTGAGCAAACGAATCACAACCGGCCCAAACAACAAGCCAATCATTAATGACGTCAGAGTGGCAAAGACTGCTCGAAACGTAATGAAGTTAAATACCCTCAACGCGCCGAGCTGATCTTGAAAATGTTGTGCTAGCCAGAGCAGCATCTCAATGGCCTCCTACTGAAGTGCCTGTCAGGCGTTCTACGACGCGTTCCATTTTCATGAAGCGTGATCCTTTGATGAGAATGCTGGCATTAGCTGATGTACTGCCTAGTTCATTATTCAGTGTGTCGACATCATCGAAATGGCGACCAGCGCTACCGAATGCCAGGCTGGCATGACGAGCTAAGGTACCTAACGTAAATAACTGATCAATGTGGCGTGTGCGTGCGTACGAACCAATTTCTTCATGAAACGCTACACCCTCAGAACCAACCTCGCCCATGTCACCTAATATCAATGTGCGCGGCGATGGCGACATGGCCAGCACATCGATTGCAGCACGCACGGAATCTGGATTAGCGTTGTAGGTGTCATCGATTACTAAAGCACCATTCGTTGCATTTTTACGTTGCAAGCGTCCCGCAACAGGTACGAATGCTTGTAAACCACGGACGATGCAGTCGACATCAATGCCTACAGCACGAGTTGCAGCAAATGCCGCTAGAGCATTTCGCACATTGTGCTCACCTGCTGCGGCGAGTGATACATGCACCGATTGACCGTTAACTTGAATGTGTAAATCGCTGCCAAATGTTTTCGGCTTCCATTCGCACCACAATGCAGCGCGCTGATCTAATCCAAAAGTGATTGTTTGTTTTTTATCGGCATACGATTGCCACAAGGTCGTATAGTCATCATCGGCAGGAAAGACTGCGCTGCCATTAGCCGACAAGGAAGTGATCACTGCACCATTTTCTTTGGCAACGGCTTCGACGCTTTCCATAAATTCTTGATGTTCGCGTTGAGCATTGTTGACCAGTCCTACAGTAGGCTGAGCAATCTCTGCCAGCCGCGCAATTTCGCCTGGATGATTCATGCCCATTTCAATGACTGCGGCACGGTGTGCACTCTCTAATCTGAACAAGGTAAGCGGCACACCAATTTCATTATTTAAATTACCCTGAGTCGCAAGATAATTATTCTCACCAAACGCCGCCGATAAAATCGAGGCAATCATTTCTTTGACGGTAGTCTTACCATTACTGCCTGCGACACCAATCATTGGAATAGAAAATTTTTGTCGCCAGCCGTTGGCAATCTGACCTAACGCATAACGCGTATCAGGCACTACTAATGCCGGCAAAGTTAACCCCTCAGTAATACGCTCAACTACGACTGCGGCAGCGCCTTGTGCGCTGACCTCGTGCAGAAAGTCGTGTGCATCAAATCGCTCACCACGAAGAGCCACAAACAAATTACCTTGGCCAACCTTCTTGCTGTTGGTCGACACACCAACGAAAGAAGCTGGCGCTGTTACGTGCGAACCAGGAATCAAGCTAACTAATTCAGACAGGCTAGCGTGCATCAATGCCCTCCGAAGCGTGTAGCGCGCGTGGCGAGTGCCAACGCAGCATGATCGGTATCACGAAAAGCTAGTTTCTTGCCTTTGATCTCTTGATAATCTTCGTGACCTTTACCGGCAACGAGTACGACATCATTTTTTCCTGCGTGACGAATCGCCGACAAAATCGCCTGCGCGCGATCTTCAATCACTTGAATTTTTTCAGAAGGCAGACTTCCACAACCACGGATCATTTGCTCAATGATGTCTGCTGGATTTTCACTGCGCGGATTATCACTCGTGATCACAAGATGATCCGCCACTAAAGCGGCTTCTGTCATTTGTGGTCGCTTACCCGGATCGCGATCACCACCGCAACCAAACACACACCATAGCTGTCCATGACGTGCATCAGCGACTTGACGCAATGTTTGCAATGCTTTTTCGAGTGCATCCGGCGTATGCGCATAATCGATCACAGCTAATGGACCTTCTTGCCCACCCAATTGCTCCATACGACCGGGTACAGCGGTTAAGGATTCCATCTGACGCACGACACTATTCCATGACAAACCACGAGCAAGCAATACACCAGCAATCGCTAATACATTACTCACGTTAAAAAGGCCGATCAATTGAGTACGCACTGCACTCGAGCCAAAGGGTGAGGACAATTGGAAATTTGTTCCGTGTTGGCTAACACGTATATCGCTAGCAGAAAGCACAGGCATTTGATCATGCTGCACACCTTCAACGGTATAACCAATAACTTTGACGTCAGAATGATTGCGCCGTAACTGCGTTAACAGACGCAAACCCATTGGATCATCTAAATTAATCACAGCGTGCTTTAAACCCGGCCAATCAAACAAAGCAGCTTTCGCTGCTTCATAGGCAGCCATGCTGCCGTGAAAATCCAAATGGTCACGCGTGAAATTAGTAAACACGGCGACATCGACATGCAGTTCATCGAGTCGTCCTTGTGCCAAACCTATGGATGAGGCTTCGATTGCCAGCGCTTTTGATCCGCGTTGCTTTTGCTGTGTAAGTTGACGAAACAATTGCACAGCATCGGGCGTGGTCAATCCAGTTGCTTCGAATTTATCGATCTCGCCGTTGCGACATTGTGCAATGCCTAAGGTGCCGATCACCGCTGTCGGCAATCCTTCTCGCGACAACGCTTGACCCAGCCATTGGGTACATGATGTTTTTCCATTGGTACCTGTCACTGCCACACTGAACATTTCTGCATCAGGCTGGCGATACCATTCGTGAGCGATACGTCCCGCCATTTTTGCTAGTTCTGGCACACCAAAATGTGGGATAGTCCACTCAGTATTCCAATGAAACTCTTCGCTTATTTCAAACAGTATGGCAGTAGCACCTGATTCAATCGCTTGCTGAATATGCTGTCGACCGTCGCCCGACTCACCGCGGCACGCTAGAAAAATATCGCCACGCGCAATCCGACGCGAATCGAGTGACAAATTCGCTGAAGGTGCAATTTCTTGCATCCAGCGTGTCACGTCGATGATGTCGATTACAGCGTTAGTCATCACATGCTCTCCGCAATCGGTTCGGCGGGCATGATGACGTTACTCACGCTCGCGTCAGGTGGCACATTCAGGGATGACAACGCACTCGCTGCGACGCTTGCAAATATCGGTGCTGCGACTAAACCACCAAAATGCTTACCTGCACCCGGCTCATCAATCATGACCGCGATAATGATGCGCGGGTCAGATGCTGGCGCTAGACCAACAAACGAAGCAACATACTTATTAACGTAATGACCGTTTTCTAATTTGTGTGCGGTGCCTGTCTTACCTGCCACACGATAACCTCGTACTTGAGCAAGTGGCGCAGTGCCACCAGGACCCACCACTAATTCCATCATGTCGCGCATTTGATGCGCTGTTTTATCGCTGATGACGCGTTGCGGCGCTGGTAATTGCGATACTTTTTGAAACGACAAAGGAATCATCTCGCCATTGCGAGCAAAAATCATATACGAGCGCGCCACTTGAATCAGCGACACCGCAATACCATGTCCATAGCTCATGGTTGCTTGCTCAATCGGCCGCCAGGTTTTATACGGTTTCATACGCCCCGCCACTGCACCAGGAAACCCAACGCGCGGTGGTTGCCCAAATCCGACTGAACTAAACATGTCCCACATTTGACGCGGTTCGAGCTTTTGCGCCATACGAACCGTGCCCACATTCGATGATTGTTGAATAATTTGCGACACCGATAATGCGCCCGCATGCGGATGCGAGTCACCAATCGTTGATGGACCTATGGTCAATTTGCCGGGCGTATCTAATATCGTGCTAGGTGTAACTAAACCTTTTTCTAATGCCAGCGCTACCGTAAAAGGTTTCAGTGTCGAACCTGGTTCGTAGATATCGGTGAAGACGCGATTGCGTAATTGCTCACCTGTCAATCCAACACGGCTGTTAGGATTGTAGGTAGGCATATTTGCCAGAGCGAGTACTTCACCTGTTTTGACATCCAACACAACGATGCCACCCGCTTTCGCTTTATTTTTTTCTATCGCTTGCTGCAAATGAGTAAAAGCGATGTATTGAATTTTGCTATCGATGGATAAGGTGAGATCACGCCCATCCTGAGGCTCGCGTAGCAAGGCAATGTCATCGACGACTCGACCTAAATTGTCGCGAATGACGCGACGACTTCCAGTGATACCGCCCAACGTTGATTGTTGAGCCAGCTCCATACCTTCCTGGCCTTTATCTTCGACACTAGTAAAACCGAGTACGTGCGCCGCCACTTGTCCCGCTGGATAAAAGCGTTTGTATTCAGGCTTCGTGTGTATACCTGGAATATCGAGTGCGAGTACTTTATCAACAGCTTCAATTTCGACTTGTCGTTTGAGATAAACAAAATTTGAATCTGAATCGAGTTTTTTCTTAAGCTCTTGCGAACTAATATCGAGTAGCTGCGCTAATTTCTGTAATTTTTCAGGTGATGCATTAACACTATCCGGCACAGCCCAAATCGCTTTAACTGGAAGCGAGGTCGCCATCACTTCGCCATTCCGATCGAGGATTTTTCCACGTACTGCAGGTAAATCGAGTGTGCGTGCGTATCGCGATGCACCTTTTTTCTGCAAGAACTCTGTCGATACGGCTTGCAACCAAAATGCACGGGCAGCCAGCGCCACAAATGCCGCGAACAACAAAAACAGCGCAACGCGTGAACGCCAGGCAGGCAAACGCACAGCTAGTACCGGGCTAGCGGCGAACGCTACTCCACGAGCTGCTGCCTTTCTGCTGGGTGCTCGCACTATTTGGCTCCCGCTGTTAGATACTGCGTTTTACCCGCGCCAGGTGACGACATACCTAATGATGTACGCGCCAGCGAATCTACTCGCGCGTGTTTAGCGAGCATGGATTGATCTAATTGAAGCTGCGACCATTCGGTCTCTAATTCTTTTTGACGGAGTTGTGAACGCTCAAGCTCAATAAATAATCGACGCGCTTGGAACTGCGAGTTCACCAGTAAGAGCGCGCAAACCATCAACAAACTAACCAACGAAAAAATCGTACGATTACTCATGAGCGCCTCCAGGTGCTAAGCGCATAGCGCAACGCATAACGGCTGAACGCGAACGAGGATTAGCGACAATTTCTTCATCTGAAGGTTTGACGCGGCCGAGTAATTTCATAAGCGGTGATGGCAAATCAACGGCACGAACTGGCAAGCGACGATGAGGCTGCGGTACGTTGGCTTTGTCTGCCATGAACCGTTTAACGATACGATCTTCAAGTGAATGAAAACTTATCACCACCAATCTCCCGAACGGTGCGAGACGTTCGTATGCCTGATTCAAACCTGTTTCCAGTTCTTCAAGTTCCTGATTGATGAATATCCGTACAGCCTGAAAAGTCCGGGTGGCCGGGTCTTTCCCTTTTTCACGGGTCTTGACGGCGCTAGCCACGAGTGCTGCAAAGTCTCTCGTGGTGACGAGTGGCTCGACTGCCCGGCGAGCAACAATCGCCTTTGCAATCTGAAAAGCAAACCGTTCTTCCCCATAGTCGCGAATCACTTTCTCCAGGTTTTCCTGAGTTGCTGTTGCCAGCCACTCAGACGCCGCCATGCCACGCGTGGTATCCATACGCATGTCGAGTGGACCATCCGCACGAAAACTAAAACCACGCTCTGCTTCATCAACCTGAGGTGAAGACACACCCAGATCGAGTAACACTCCATCAATCTTTTCGATATTCAATGCAGCAAGCTGCACATCCAGCGTCGCAAAACTGTCATGCACAATCACAAATCGACTATCTTCTTGCGCTAACTTTTGCGCTACTGCCACCGCTTGCGGATCTTTGTCAAACGCAATCAAGCGACCTTTTGCCGACAGTCGCTCGAGAATGCGGCGGCTGTGCCCGCCACGCCCAAACGTGCCGTCAACGAAAATTCCATCTCTACGCGCATCCACCATCGAAAGCGCATCCACTGCTTCATCCAGTAATACCGTTCGGTGCAAATACTCGGGCACCGCTACGTGACTCATGAGCGACGATCAGAAAGAAAAATTATTCAACACGTCAGGCATGCCATTTGCGATTGCCTGCGATTCACTTTCTTCCAACCTTGCTGCATCCCAAATTTCAAAATGACTGCCCATACCAAGCAACATCACATCGCGCGTCAGCAATGCAGCCGTTCTTAATTCAGGAGAAATCAATATTCGACCCGCACTATCCATCTCAACGTCAGAGGCATTGCCGAGGAAAATGCGTTGCCAGGCGCGCGCCGACATCGGCCAACCTGCAATTTGTTCGCGATGAATTTCCCAAACTGGACGAGGAAATAAAAGAAGACAACCGTGCGGGTGTTTGGTCAGCGTAATACGTCCTTCGCACTGCAATGACAGTGCGTCACGATGCCTGGCCGGAATAGACATTCGGCCTTTTGCATCCAGACTCAACGCGGACGCGCCCTGATACACCTTGGTTATCTCCCGTATCGTTAAAATTTAGTGAACATAAGCAAAACAGCAAGTCGTCAAATGTTAGGAGAAAGAAAAATCTTTGCCCCACAAAAAGACACTTTTTCACACTGGCGCCCACTTTAGTAGATCGAGAATTGTCGGTCAAGGAATATCGCGGGGGGAAATGTAGTTTTTTTCAATGAAGTCAATGACTTAGCGTCAACTGTTGAAGCTGAACATACCCAGAATAGGCTTTGAAAATGAAGGACTTAGGGGAGTTAATGAAAGTAAAACTTCAGCAATACACATGTGTTTTGTGCGATTGCAAGTTTACTTGTTAAAAAGCATTGCCGAGAAGGCAATTGATCGAGTAAAGCCTCAGCTTTTGGCTCAGCGGCGATCGCAGAAAGCTATCCCACCTGAAATAAAGTGAAGCAGACCGATAGGCCGGATTCTGTGTAGCAGCTTGCGCTGCCTGGACAGTCATTCCTCTAGGCGCAGGATTACTCCAACGCTCAAGCTTCCTACCCGCATGCTCAGCGAGCAACGTCAACGCATGCCTATTTGGAATTGCTCCGAGTGGAGGTTACCGCGTTTCACCCTTTACAGCTTGCGCTGCAAAGACTCGTCTCTGTGGCCCTATTCCTCGTCTCACGACGGACGGTCGTTAACCGTCACCCTGCTCTATGGAGTCCGGACCTTCCTCTCGCTATCGCCATTACGCGACTGCCAGCGACTGTCTAGTCTGCTTCACAGCGCGATTCTAGCTGAGACTGAGAGCATTACTAGGAAAGGTTTTTAAATAGTTCAACCGAATCAAAATTTAATTAAGCAAAAGTAGACAGCCCACCCTATCCGTATCTACAATGTAGACACGAAATTTAAAAAGAGGGTTACCATGCAAGCCATTATCAAAAAGTGGGGCAATAGCCCTGCGCTCAGATTAAGCGCCAGCTTAATGAAAGAAGCGCAGCTAACCATTGATCAAGAAGTTTCAGTCAAAGTGTCTCGGGGGAAAATCATCATCGAACCAGTAACTCGCAAAGAATACAAACTGGAAGAATTGGTGGCCGGCATTACCTCTGCTAATACTCATGCAGAATCAGATTTTGGTAAACCCGTCGGCAAGGAAATCTGGTAATGGTAAAGCGATATACGCCCGATTCAGGCGATATCGTTTGGCTGGAATTCGATCCTCAGGCGGGACATGAACAGGCAGGTCATCGTCCAGCCTTGGTTCTTAGCCCAGCTTCTTATAATGGGAAAACTGGCTTAATGGTTTGCTGTCCGCTTAGCACCCAAGTCAAAGGTCATCCTTTTGAGGTCGTGACAATCGTTGATGGTATACGCTGCTCTGTACTGACT
>JBEDHZ010000013.1:0-15964 GCA_041173845.1 Pseudomonadota bacterium | reverse complement strand
TTTCCGTCAAGGCGCCGGTTTGAATGGTGAGATTGCTGCGATGACGAATCGGTTTTAAAAAAGCGTCGGATGTCGATGAACGAATGCCATCCCGAATCATCAGTTCTAGATAACCTACACCTTCTTGAGTCGGACCGTTGAAATCCTGAGTCGTTGGAATATTATTGTTGATCGCAGACTGGATAAATGCTTCTGAGGCTGTGTGCGGTTCCATCACCGGTGATACATGCAATTCACCTTGCGCGCCATGAAACTCAGAGTCACCTAAATAATGCGCCTCTGTTTGTTTGAAATGAGGCAGTACATCTTTCCATGCCCAACCTGCATTACCCTCAGCATGCCAGCGATTGTAGTCATCGGGAGTGCCGCGCATATACACATGGCCATTGATGCAGCTAC
Organism: Pseudomonadota bacterium; assembly: GCA_041173845.1. Classification (GTDB taxonomy): domain Bacteria; phylum Pseudomonadota; class Gammaproteobacteria; order Burkholderiales; family Burkholderiaceae_D; genus Pernthalerella. The sequence goes on along the minus strand of JBEDHZ010000013.1, from coordinate 15,565 downwards.
TACCGCCAAGAATTTTTCCGCGCGGTGAAATCAAACGACGATCCTGTAAGGCAGGCTCGGGTTGAGTCACATAGCCCCAGCTGATGCGAGGATTCGCTATGACGCGTGGAACACCCGCAGGAACACGTGTCCAGAGTGAATGATTTTCAGGCCCCGCTTCTAGCAGCAACACGCGGCAAGAAGATTTAGCCGACAGCCGGTTAGCCAGCACACAACCAGCGGAACCGGCGCCGATAATCACGATGTCGTAATGACGGGTCATGAAAGCACGTTAAAAAATACTGCGAGTGGATCGCCCCGCATTTATTCATGCAAGACAGATGCATGACTGAATGCTGGGCCTCCATAAAAAAAATAAACGGCGATCACGAGGATCGCCTGTAACGAACCGGGTGGGGGCCCGGCTCTCCCCACTGCATTGGCAAATTTAGGTTTTTACGCCTTGCGCTTTTTATTATTATTTCCAACTAGCGCATTTGCTCTCTTCTTTTGTCGTAAAAGCTTGGTCACCTGGGATGCGTTCAATTAGCTTGAAGTAATCCCAGGTTTGTTTTGATTCTGAAGGTGTTTTCACTTGAACTAAATGCATGTCATGCACCATGCGGCCATCGGGACGGATGTATCCACCTTGGGCAAACATGTCATTGATCTTGGTGCTCTTTAAGTGCGCCAATATTTTTTCTGGATTATCTGTACCCGTTGCTTTAACCGCATTCAGATACGTCGTAATCGCAGAGTAGTCACCTGCATGACCGCTATTAGGCATTTTTTTCACACGCTCAAAGTAGCGTTTAGCCCAAGCACGAGTAGCTTCGCTGGTATCCCAGTACCAGGAGTCGGTCAGGAGCATTCCCTGGGTCTGTTGTAGACCCAGGGCGTGCACATCGCTCAGGTACATCAGCAGGGCAGCGATCTTCATGTTTTTCTTGAGGCCGAATTCATTCGCTGATTTGATGGCATTCACCAAATCATCTCCTGCATTTGCTAAGCCAAGAATCTGCGCTTTAGAGGCTTGAGCTTGCAAAATGAAGGATGAGAAATCCGATGCACCGACCGGATGTTTGGATGAGCCCAGCACATTGCCGCCGCTGGCTTTAACAACGCGTGTGGTGTCGCTTTCGAGCGAGGTGCCGAAGGCATAGTCAGCAGTAATGAAGTACCAACTCTTACCACCTTGGCGCGAAACAGCGCCGCCTGTGCCTTTAGCTAAGGCCACGGTGTCGTAGGAATAGTGAATCGTGTAAGGGTTGCATTCTTCATTGGTCAGGCGCGACGTACCTGCGCCGACATTGATGTAGACTTTTTTCTTGTCGACAGCGACTTTGGCCGTCGCAAGCGCAGCGCCTGAATTCGCGCCGCCCAAAATCATGTCTACGCCTTGTGCATCAAACCATTCACGCGCTTTACCAGCGGCGATGTCTGCTTTATTTAAATGGTCAGCGTAGATAAATTCAATTTTCTTGCCATTTACTTTTCCACCGAAATCTTCGATCGCCATCTTCACAGCCTCCACACCCCCCGAACCGTCAGTGTCGGAGTAAGGGCCGCTGATGTCGGTGATGAAGCCAATTTTTACGACGTCACCAGAGATTTCTGCCTGAGCTGTTGATAATGCACCTAGAGCCAGAATGCTGCAGGCACTTGCAATAATCGTTTTGAGCATGGGTTTCATATTCATCTCCTATTAGAGAACACCGGCGTCAACATACTGACGCACTTGATCTGCTGAGAGTCCCAGCAATTCGCCATAAACACGTTCGTTATCAGCACCTAGGGCTCGGCCTGCATGTTTGAAAACGGTCGGTGTTTCCGACATTTTTAACACAGGTGAGGGCAGCACTAATTCGCCGATACGTTCGTCGTGCACCGTCATCATATTTCCACGTGCGGCGTACTGCGGATCGGTAAAAATATCTTTAATTGAATAAATTTGTGCGCAGGGTACTTCGCCGGTACCTGTTTGCTTTAATACATCGGCTAACGATCGGCTACCCACCCAATCGGCGACTAAACCATTCACTGTATGACGATGCTCTACACGAATCGCGCTGGTTGGATACGTCTGTGCCAGTTCAGGTTTGCCCATCACATTAGCGAGTCGTTCAAACATTTTGTCGCTGGTGCAAGCGAGTGCCACCCATTCACCTGAACCCGTTTGATAATGACTATGCGGTACGACTGCGTGCGTATCAGCACCCATGCGTTCACGCACGTAACCGAACTTGGCATACGCAGGCACGATTTCATCGAGCAAGCGAAATACCGATTCATACAGACCGAGATCGATGAACTGACCTATGCCTTGCTTATCGCGTGCTCGTACAGCAGCGAGTACACCGATCGCTCCCCACATCCCCGACGCATAATCAGCAACCGAGGTGGAGCCAGGTACCACGGGCGGGCCATCGGCTTCGCCTGATAAATAAGAAAGTCCCCCAAAGGCATGCGCGATGCGCGCAAAGCCGGGGTCATGACGTTTGGGACCTGTTTGACCGTAGGCGCTGATGCGCAGCATGATCAGCTTAGGGTTAACGGCTTTGAGTGCTTCGTAACCGATACCCCATTTTTCTAATGTACCAGGACGAAAATTTTCGAGAACGATATCGGATTCGGCGACTAATTTTTTAAAGAGTGCCGCGCCTTCAGGTTTACGAAAATCTAAGGTAATTGTTTGTTTGTTGCGCGACTCACTCATCCAGACCAAGCTGTCGCCGCATTCAGTTTGGGTACCATATTTGCGCAGCGAATCTCCCGCGCCTGGCATTTCTATTTTGATGACTTCGGCACCCAAATCGCCCAGTATGGTTCCGCAAAAGGGCGCTGCAATAAATGTTGCGATATCGAGTACGCGCAAGCCATCGAGCGCACCGGCGGGCAGTGCAGGATGACTCGGTTTACTCGCTGGTGCTTCTGCCATGAGGGTCTGTTCCTAGCTAGTTATTGACAGTCTTGGTGCTGCCTTAGTGAGCGAAACTGTAGGCGGTGTAGGCTGATTCGACAAACTACTTTATATTGTTGATTATGTAGATTTAGTGCATAGTCAATTTGCCTCAGCAGATGTTAGGTTTGACAAAATACGGTCTTAAATTTATCGCAACCCTGTTTCTCTTATTCCGAATTTATGAAATCTGCTACCAGTGCGTTAGCGCACGTTAATCTCAAATTGCTACAGACATTTTTACTGGTAGGCGAGTTTGCTAGTTTTCGCATTGCAGCAGAAAAATCTTTTCGCTCACAATCAGCTATCAGCGCACAAATTCGTCAATTAGAAGAACAATTAGGCGTGCCTTTGTTTCACCGCACAACACGTAGCGTACGTCTAACAGAAGAAGGCCTGCAGTTGCTTGAATGTGCGCAGCGTGCTTTGCTAGAAGTCGATCAAGGTTTGCGCAAGATTCAAGAGTCGGCTGATATGCGCAAAGGTAAGGTATCGCTGTCGTGTTCGCCAACGATTGCCGAGACGCGATTAGCGCGTGTGTTGGCGGCATTTGAGAGTGAATATCCGGGTATTGAGGTATCTGTTAGGGAATTGGCATCAGCGCCGATGTTTGAGACGGTGCGCAAGCGTGAAGTCGACTTTGGTGTGGGCCCACAGATCGATACGTCTGAATTTCAGTTTGAGCCTTTAATGGACGATCCGTTTTACGCTTTGGTACCCAAACGATTTTTAACTACAGATAAAAATACCATCTCACTTGCTGCTCTGACCAACATGCCTTTACTAGTGCTTAACCAAGCGACTGCAATGCGCGGGATGTTGGAAGATGTGATGAAAGAGAAGCGCTTTCGCTTTACATCACGTTATGAATTTACGCAGGCGCAAACGCTGATTTCTATGGCAAGCACCGGACTAGGTGCAGCGATTTTGCCCGCGGTTGCGCTACCGAAAAAAATAGATGCCGGGCTGTATGCATTGAAGATTATTAATCCATCGATGACGCGACGAGTTTCTGTGGTGACGGCGCGAGGGCAATCGTTATCACCGGCTTCGCTGAGGTTGGTGGAATTACTCAAGCAGTTGCTACCTCTATCGGCCGATCAGAAAATTCCAAGAAATGTTTTGAGTCATCGTTATCCGAGCCGCCGCGCATCCAATGGATGAATTCGATTATTCAGCCAAAATGCATAATCGGCTGAATAATTTTATTGTCGAATGAGTGCCGACTGCCTATAGTAAGGCCCTGCAAACAATAACAAGAGGGGATTCCCATGAGCGCTACGATTATTCAACCTGCGACTCCGCGCCGTCAGCGCTCTCAATTGGCTGTGCCAGCATCAAACCCCCGATTTATAGAAAAAGCTGCGCAATCTACTGCGGATGTCATTTTTCTCGATCTCGAAGATGCTGTGGCGCCTAGTGAAAAAGTTTCAGCACGTGCGAATGCGATTGCAGCGCTCAATGATATTGACTGGGGTAATAAGACGGTACAGGTGCGTATTAATGGTTTGGATACTGAGTATATGTATCGCGATGTGATTGACATCGTTGAAGCCTGCCCCCGTTTAGATATGCTGTTGATACCGAAGGTGGGTGTGCCTGCGGATGTGTATATGGTTGATACGTTAGTGACTCAAATTGAGATGACCAAAAAGCGGGATAAGCGCGTTGGTTTTGATTTGTTGATAGAAACCGCATTAGGCATGTCGAATGTAGAAGCCATCGCCGCCAGCTCATCGCGCATAGAAGCGCTTAGTTTTGGTGTGGGCGACTATGGTGCGAGTACGCGTGCACGATCTACTTATATAGGTGGTAATGATCCTGACTACGGTGTGCTAACGCCACCGGATGCTCAAGGTCAGCGCGAATTTCATTCGGGTGATATGTGGCATTACGCGATGTCGCGGATGTTAGTCGCTGCACGTGCGTATGGTTTGCGGCCCATTGATGGGCCCTTTGCTAATTTTTCTGATCCCAAAGAATATGAAGCGGTAGCACGTCGTGCAGCCGCTTTAGGCTATGAAGGCAAATGGGCGATTCATCCCACGCAAATCGAGATTGCAAATACCGTATTTTCACCGAGCGAAAAAGAAATTGCGTATGCCAAGCGCATTATGGAAGCGATGGCCGAAGCTCAGCGCGAAGGTCGAGGCGCAGTCAGCATGGATGGTCGCTTGATAGATATCGCTAGTATCAAGATGGCGGAAAATTTATTACGCAAAATCACTTAATGAATGCCCACTGATTACTATCAATTAGCGCTGTTTTTACGCGGAGATTTTTTTCATCTGTATCAGCGGATAACAGCGTTCAGTATCTTGATAGATCGATACACAATCTAGGCATTGAAAGCATTCTTGGTAATCTATTTTTCCTGTAGGTGAGATAGCCTGATATTCGCAACGGTGCCGGCAACTTTGGCACGGAGTGCCGCATTCATGTCGGCGTGGAATCCAAGACCAGAATCGCAAAAATCCCATTGCCGCCAGTGCGGCACCCAGCGGACAGATATAACGGCAATAGCCGCGATAGATAAAAATACTGAGCGTAAGGCAGAACAATGCCCACAACACATAGGGCCAGTCACGGACGAAATATAAACTGATGGCGGTCTTGAATGGCTCAATCTCAACCAGCAGTTCAGCCAGTGGTGGTGCAACGTATAGCGAGACCATCAGCGCTATGAGAATGATGTACTTTACCCATTTTAGTTTGGCATCCAGCGCTGCGCGCAATCGACGCTGTTTGTGACCCAACGCATTCGCTATTAAGCTAATCAATTCTTGTAATGCACCGAACGGACATAACCAACCGCAGAAGGTGCCGCGCCCCCATACCATCAAGCTCACACCGACAAACAGCCAGAGGATGACTGTCATGGGATCATTCATCATGAAGCTTAGATCTCCATGCGAGCTGAGTGCTTCGGTGGCTGCAGTAATGTTGACGATCGTTAGCTGACCCTGCGCTATCCAACCAATAAAACCGACAGTGAACACTAAATAGAGCGTGCGCAATCGCCTCATATAGATAGAGTTTGCACTGAATCGTAACTGAGCTATCAGCGCTACACTGAGGACGACTAGCCCAGTCAATAAGATTGCAATATGCCCACGGCGTGATTGCCAGGATGTGATCCAGTCATCTATTTCAGATGATTTGATACTTAATTCACGATCACTATTGTTAGTGGAGCTGCTTTCGATTGTTAACGATGGTTGTTGCGCGGTCTCTGCGTCCGCAACGCTAGGCTGAGTGGCTGGACTGTTATCGTTGATACCCTTAGACGAGTCAGCCATAGCAACTGCATTCGTTGCTTCAAGCTTGTTATGTTTTTCTGCTGTGGTCGATCCGCTTGAGTCCTTATTAATATCGACTCTCGTCTCAGTAAATTCAGGTACAGGTTTGGATGACGTATTAAGTGCCTTGCTCTCTTCAGAAGGGGTAGTTAACTTTTGATCTTTGGCTTCCTTGCTCTCTTTAGGTATCGCCGCACTACCAACTGCAGTGACATTTTCATCAGAACCATTTTTAAGTTTGGCAGTGGCTACTGCAGCGGCTGCGGTAAGTATGGCCCGGTTAATCGCTTTGACAGAGATGGTGCCCTGCTGTACGCCTTTGACATGGGCAACGTTCTCGTCACGTAATCCGGGATCATTAAACGGTCCTATCTCTATCGTGTGACGGTAGGTTAGCCCTTTGTATTGGGAGGCGAAACGTTCTAGTTTTTGCGTACCCGCAGAATCTAAAAATAAAGGCTCTTTATGATCAAGTAATCTAATTCGTAAAAAATTACCTGACAAGTCGATCATAATCAGTAGATTAATCGGCTTCGCACTATAGCCGCGCACTGGAGCGAAATCGATTGATTCGAACACATAGGCTTTGAGTTCAGGTTTTGCATCGGGGTTGGCTGCATCCCGCACGAATAATGGGTAGGCAGGTATATCGGGCAAGATCTCGCCGACGATATAAAAATAGTCGACCATTCTTTCGATATCACCCTTCACCAGATTGCCAGCGTTTGCAGTATTGAGCAGGCAACACATCAGCAAAACAATTGCAATCAGAGTACGGTGCGCACACAGAGATATCGTCGGTAGTAATTGCATGACCGGCTGACGAAAATTGGATTCGGAAAATTAAGTGAACTTAACTAGGCGTTTGCTTTATATCGGGTCAGTCAACGACACGATGTCGAGTTCCGCTTTACCGACACGCTGGTAGGTGCTCATCACCAAAGGATCATGGCCCGGAATAATGTGATCAGGAGAGTCAGCCAGCGTTTCAATTAATTCATAGGCAGAGAGCATATCGGCGCTATCCACCACGATAGGGAACGGCGAACGATTGCGCAGATTTTCCAGGTAGTGAGAGGCATCTGAAGCAATGACTATCCAGCCACGTTTGGTGTGTACGCGTACCACTTGTAAGCCTCGCGTATGGCCACCCACCCAATGGACGGTGATGCCGGGGCGCAGTTCATACACACCCTCATGAAACGCAACGCGTTCTTCAAAATTTGCCACCACCAATTCACAGATATCTTGCGCATCATAGGCATGTCGGCAAAACTTATGGCGCATGTCTTTACCGGTGGCATACGACATCTCACGCTCTTGCAAATGGAAGCAGGTATTTTTTAGTTTGGCGGTGTTGCCGGCGTGATCGTAGTGAGCATGGGTGATGATAGTTTCGCGTATATCTTCGAGATGAATACCTGACGCTTTTAAGGAATCTATTGGACATCGTAGCAGTGATCGTTTGCGACGCTCGGCGGCTTCTGCGCCAAAACCTGTGTCAATCAAAATGGTTTCGTTACCGGATTGCAGAAACCAAACAAAATAATCCATCTCAGTCGCGGCATCATGCAGATCATGAGCGATAAAATTTTCTATGCGACGACGTTTGACATTGGCGTAACGCAGTGCATACGCATCCCAGGTGCGAATAGACATAGCGGTCTCCTTTATTATTTTTTAATTTTTATAGTCAGACAGTCTTTACTTGTGAACGAAAATCACCGGTGCGCCAAAATAGAAAACCAGCAATACTAAAATTGAGTAAATTCCACAGCGTGCCATTAATGAAGGCTGCTTGATATGATCCTGTGAGATCGAATACTTTACCTGACATCCAGCCACCGAGCGCCATACCAAATAAGGTGGCGGTGAGTACTGAGCCAACGCGTGCACCTGCTTCTGATGCAGGAAAATATTCGCGCACGATGATGGCGTATGAGGGAACAATCCCGCCTTGGAATAAACCGAACATGGCAGAAATTACATAGAGCGATACCAAGCCATCAAAGGGTAAAAACAAAAGTAGTGCGATACCTTGCAGTAAAGATCCGAGTAGTAGTGTGCGCAAACCACCGATACGATCACAAATCAGGCCGGAGATAAGCCGACTAGCAATTCCAAAACCGAGCATCAGCGATAGCATTTCTGCTCCACGCGCAGCACCCAAACCGAGATCACTGCAGTAGGCAACAATGTGTACCTGAGGCATAGACATCGCTACGCAGCATGAGAGTCCTGCCACACACAGCAGAAGCTGGGCTTGATTCATGCTCAAACCAAAAGGACGATCAGTTTCATGCGCACCGTGAATTCCGGGAATGAACGTGTTAAGTGGTGGGCGCGGCTTCAAGCGCAATGCGAGTAAAGCAATCAGTAATCCGCAAATACAACCGAGTGCAATGTAGGTTTGACGCCAACCAAAATGTTCAAGACCCCACTGCATGACAGGTGGCCACACGGTACCAGCGACATAATTTCCACTCGCGCAAATGGCGACCGCAATACCGCGACGTTTTTTCCACCACAGTGCGGTATCAGCTAGTAAAGGTGCAAAGCTAGCAGCACCTCCTAATAAGCCGATCAATCCATGGGCGAGTGCAAGGCTGATGATATTAGGTGATTGCGACGCCCATAAAAATCCGATGAGGTTTCCAATAGCGCCGATGAGTAACACTTTAAAAACGCCGAAACGATCAGCCCAACGTCCCATCAAAATACCGCCCAGCCCAAATGCAATCATCAGCACGGTATACGGCAGTGAGGCATCAGCGCGGGTGATGCCAAATTCCTTTTGTACTTCCGGAAGTAACACGATAACGACATACATACCAACACTGCCCAAGGTCATGATGGCGAGTGCCGTCAATAAACGCCTGAACGCGTAAGCGGAGTCGATTAAGTCAGGATGGCTGGGTGTATGTGGCATGCGTTAGAGGATAGCATCACCCAGAAATTGAACGGTTAATTAGTGCGAAAGCGCTTTGAGTACGTCGGCGACTAAGCGATCTTGTTTGTATTCGATGCCATTCGGATCGACGCCAGTACGAACAATCACCAAATCATGCCCAGGTACTACTGTCACATACTGACCTTTATTGCCGAAGGTGGTGAACGTACCTTTAGGTATATCAGGCATGGTATCGAGTAACCAAAATTGAGCGCCGTAGCCCCATTCATTAGCTACCGGTGGTTTGGTTGGAGCGGGAGTGCTGACAAAGCGTATGAAATCTTCAGGCAAATAACGGTGGCCATTGTGTACGCCATCATTAGCAAGAAAAATTCCGAAGCGTGCTAAATCGCGCGCTGTGGTGTAGGTCTGACTAGAGCCCACAAACGTACCTAGATGATCGACTTCCATACGGGTGTGATACATGCCCAGCGGATGTAGCAGTTCATCATAAGGGAAGCGTAGGAAGCGCAAATCATCATTGAGTAGATGACGCAATGAGCGCACTAATAATAAGGTGTCGTTGTTAGCGTACTGCCAGCGAGTTCCTGGTTTCACTTCAAGTGACGTGCCTGTCGCTGCACTAATTACATCTTGCCCACCAAAATAGACGGCCGCTGAATTCGGGCCGCCGCTATAGAGTCCACTCGACATCCACATCAGCTGTTGATAGGTAATAGCTTTGCGAGCGTCACCTTCAGGCCATTCGGGAATAGCCACCGGTTGGTCGAGTTGGAGCAAACCTTGACGGCTAGCGATACCCATCAGGGCAGCAAAGATACTTTTACTGGTTGACCAGGTGCGATAACCTGAATGTACGCCAAAGCCTTTGCGATAACGCTCAGCGATTAACTGACTACCTTTAGCGTTGTCGAGTTTGATGACGAGAACAGAGGTAGTAATCGTGCCCGGTTTTTTTGCATGCGTGGTGCCATCAAATGCTTGATCAAGCACCTTGTTTAATTTTGCATAGCGTGGATCAATACCGCTTGCAGGTAGATTTGTTTTGTCGCCATCAGGAAAAGCGAGTTGGCTAACATTCGGCGCTTGTGCATACGACACATACGGCAATCGAGGCACATCATTGATTTGCCAATGCGGTGGCAAAATGGTGCAGCCCATGCTGTCGCGGTAAGCAGCGACGCGTGTAATGCTCCCAGTGGGATCAGAGCTGAAGACTAAGCGACGTTTTTCATCAATGACCGGATCGGGGTAGCCTTTGCCTTCAACATCGACGAGTTCTATGCGTTTGATGTCATTCAGCGGACGGCCCATCAAAAAATGGGCTGAGCAAGTAAATATTGCTCGGTAGCCCGCAACGATCAGTGGATCATCGTTATCCGCTGCGCCAGCGAGTCGTTGATATGGTGGTGTGGCGTATGAATTTGTGCTGACCAGCAGTACGCTGGTCAGCAACATACATTTCATTAAACTAGGGCGCATGGATTTGATTCGTCAAAGCGAGTTTATTTGTCTGCTGATTTTGCGCGATGGACGGCGAATTTCATCAACTGCTCATCACGCCAATCACGACGCGCATTCAATTCGGATTGTTTTACGAACTGACGACGTTGTGATTCGACTTCTTTGATCAATGGCTCATCCCAAGGACGCTTTTGATCGCGTGATTGGGCAATGCGATGGAAAAGTGGGCCAAAGCGCGCAGCGTAATCAGCCACTCCATTCGGCGCATTCAAATCGATTGTTTCGAAAGGACCGATGAATGACCAGCGGAATCCCAAACCATCACGGATCGCCTTGTCGACATCTTCGCAACTGCAAACGCCATCTGCCACCATGGTCCAGGCTTCACGCAATAAGACAGCTTGCAATCGATTGATGACGAAGCCTTCGATTTCTTCGTTAACACGGATAACTGACTGTCCCAGGGCTTGCATGAAATGATCAGCCCAGTCGATGGTTTCTTTTGACGTTTGTGGTGATCCGACCAGTTCAATAATAGGAACCAGATAAGGAGGATTAACGGGATGTACCACCAGCACGCGTGGTGAAATTTTCAGGTCTAGACCAAAATCAGACGCGGGTATTCCCGAGGTTGAACTACCAATGATGAGATCGTTATATCCAAAGCTTTCGATTTCTAACATCAGCTTGCGTTTTACATCTGCTTTCTCGAGCACGGATTCTTGTGCATAGATTGCGCCGTCTAAGGCTTTCTTTAAATCGGGCTCCACACTAACGCGACCAAGTATGGTGGCTACGGGCTCTTTCAGTAAACCGTGCGAGTGCAGTCGTTCTAATTGCTGCGCTACTAATTTAGGAGCGCTTTCAAGTACCTGAGCACTTGAATCAGTCATGCGTACGGATACACCTGCGCGTGCAAAGACGATAGCCCAGCCAGCGCCTACTAAACCGGCACCAATAACAGTGACGGGCTTACCTTTGGTTAGATCGATAGCGTTCATGATTTTCCTTTTTTTATTTTAGGCAGCAGTCCAGCCACCATCGAGCATTAGTGCACTACCAGTAATCAGACTAGACGCATCACTCGCCAGAAAGACCACGGAACCCATTACTTCATTAACGTGACCGATACGACCCAAGGCAATCTTATTGACGACGGATGCTTTGAAGACGGGGTCTTCAAACATGCCTTTAGTCAGTGCAGTTTCAATAAAGGTTGGGCAGATCGTGTTGACGCGAATATTTTTTTGACCCAATTCCCAACTTAGGGCTTTGGTCATACCTTCGAGCGCATGTTTACTTGCGCAGTACACCGTGCGATTGGAGGCGCCTACATGGCCCATCTGCGAAGAGATAGTAATGATGGAGCCAGGTTGATTGGCAGCGATCAAACCTTTAGCGACAGCGCGCGAAGCATAAAAAACCGATTTGACGTTTAAATCAAAAATGTCATCGAGATCTTCGTTGGTGACATCGACCAAAGGCTTGGGCCGATTCATGCCTGCGTTATTTACCAGTACATGAAAGGGACCTTGGCTATTGATCAGATGATCGACAGCAGCTGAGTCGGTGACATCGACTACCGCAAAATCAGCATGACCACCGGAAGCGGTAATGTCTTTACAAGCAGCAGCGAGTTCATCTTTTGATCGCGCTGCCAGCGTGACATGCGAACCCGCTTGCGCGAGTGCCACAGCAGCAGCCAACCCAATACCGCGGCTGGCACCTGTCACGAGTGCTTTTTTTCCATCCAGTCTGAAATTCGGGGCGGGGAATGGGCTCATGGTTATCTCAACCCTTGAATCAGCCCGGTACGCCGCCGTAAGGTACGTCTTGATGACCGTAACGACGCACACGCAGATTGGCTTGTTCACCATGCGCAATCATGCCTTCGATAGCGCACAAACGTGAACAGTATTCACCCACCATGGTGCTGGCTTCATCAGTGAGTACTTTTTGATAGGTACAGGTCTTGATGAATTTGCCCACCCACAGACCGCCGGTGTAACGCGCTGCTTTACCCGTCGGCAGTGTATGGTTGGTACCGATCACTTTGTCACCATAAGCGACGTTAGTGCGTGGGCCCAAGAACAAGGCACCGTAGTTGCGCATATTATTTAAGAAGTAATCATCATCACGTGTCATGACTTGCACATGCTCGGAAGCGATGCGATCGGCTTCGCTGACCATTTCTTCCAGGGTGTCGCAGACGATGATTTCACCAAAGTCGCGCCATGACACAGAAGCGGTTGCTGCCGTGGGTAGAATTTTGAGTAAGCGCTCAATTTCGGCAACGGTGGCATGCGCGAGTTTTTCTGAATTGGTTAACAGTACAGCCGGTGTGTTGTAACCATGTTCTGCCTGACCCAGCAAATCAGTGGCGCACATTTCAGCATCGACGGTGTCATCGGCAATGACGAGTGTTTCAGTGGGACCGGCGATCAAATCAATACCAACGCGACCAAACAGTTGGCGCTTAGCTTCGGCGACGAAGGCATTGCCAGGGCCGATCAACATCGATACTGACTTGATGGTCTGTGTTCCGATGGCCATCGCGCCAATCGCTTGTACACCACCGAAGGTATAGATTTCATCGGCGCCACCCAAATGCATAGCAGCGATGACCGCTGGATTGGGTGCGCCATTCACTGGTGGTGAAGCGGCGAGGATGCGACTCACACCAGCGACCTTGGCTGTAACCACACCCATGTGAGCGGAAGCGACTAGAGGAAATTTTCCGCCGGGGACGTAGCAACCCACACTTTCAACCGGAAGATTTTTATGACCAAGAATTACGCCGGGCAGCGTTTCAACTTCAACATCACGAATCGATTCGCGCTGTATTTTGGCGAAATTTCTGACCTGCGCTTGTGCAAATCGAATGTCATCGAGCTGGCCTTGGCTGAGCGACTTGACGCATTTAGCGATTTCGTCATCGGAGAGACGGAAACTCGCGGGTGACCATTGGTCGAATTTTTTCGACATTTCAGCGACGGCGGAATCACCATGCGCTTCGATTTCGGAAAGAATTTTGGTAACGGTATCGCGAACGCTGGTTTGGTCTTGTGCCTTTTGGTCGACGGATTGGCCGGCTTTGAGTACTCGTATCATCGCTGTCTCTCGGGGGTTATAGGTTTTTTAGGGGTAAAACGGGTGAACAAGATAGTAGCCCGAAATGCTTACATCGAATATTCGGTTTTGATGAGGGCAGGGTTTGGACTGCACCAATGAAAAAGCCGTTTGCGGAAGACTCCGGCAAACGGCTTAACGATATTCCTGGAGAACCAGGATAGATGAATTTATTGCGTGTTCGGTGTGATCAGACTCACCGCAATCAGATGCGCCGCAATGTGTTGAAAGCCGGCTTGGCTACGCAAATCACGTGGGCGACCACGTTTACGCCAGATGCGCTGCGCCTGACTCGAAGGGCGCGAGACGATCTTGATTTCGAACTTGCCAGGTAGCTCCTGGTCAATCATTTCGGTTTCCATTTTCGTAACTCCACTACGTTTTGTGCGGGTTCTGAGAGGGTTGGTTGATTGCTTAAATACTGTATATATGCACAGTATACCACAAGTCCTGAGCGGGTCCAGAAATTTGCTTTTGGCGGGATTTTTGACCCCGATGAGGTGGGTGATGAGAGATTTTTGTTGATTGCGACTGATACAAATTTTTTTTTGCGAATTAACCTGCAGATGAATCGATTTTTTATAAAACCCGCATAAACAAAGGCATTTCGAGCGATGAATTCAACGCGATAGAAATGAATTGATCGTTAAAGAGCGCGCGTTGATGGAAAAAATCAGGCGCTTTCGAGCACCCTCAGCTCATCATTCGATTGGCGCAGTCGCGAAGCGAGCACGCGCGCGATTTCTGTCATCAGTGTTACGCCTAAACGCTTGTGATGATCCGCCAATTGATCCAAGCGCGACCGCGAGAGCACGAGCACATCGACGTCGGTGATCGCGGTGGCGGAATCGATGCGCTGGCGATGATCAAGAAACCCGAGTTCGCCGATAAAGTCGCCTTGGTGGTGGGTTGCAATGTGATGTTGGTGACCATCGGGCAGCGGAATGTCGAGTCGAACTTCGCCCTTCATGATGAAAAAAATTTCATCGCTCTCTGATCCGGCTTCAAAAAGCTGCTGGCCAACGTTTAGGTGACGTGGCTCCATGCAGGCTTGCAGATCGACCAGGGTATCGTCCTTGTGATTTCTGAATACCTCGAAATTACGCAGCGAGTAGGTGTGTTCTGGTCGCGGCCACAAGCCAGCCTGCTGCAGCCATTGTTCCTCTATCCATTCAAGGGCATCGTACAGTTCGTCGAAGACGCGGATATGTTGCTGCTCACGCAGTATGCCTAAATGGTCAAAGTAGCGTTTCAGGTTTTCACCGGTGGGCATTGCGCCGGGTAAGTCGCTCAGAATCAGCTCGCATTGATTTTCGCGCAAGGTATCTCTTATTTGCTCCAATACATGGCCTGCTGTCATATCGACGGACTGCACGCGGCGCAAATCTAGAATGAGATAGCGATAGCCTTGCAGATACGGCTCGACGGCTTGGTAGAGCTGATTCGCGGTACCAAAGAAGAGAGACCCTTGTAATTCAAGTATCACGGTTTGATGTCCGTTTTGCTCGAGCACTAAGCGTTCGCTTTCGAGTCGCTCTGAGCGAGAAAAAACTTGGTTACCGAAGGTGGTACGGCGTATCAGGTGGGTGCCAATTTGCTTACGCAGGAAAAGCAAAATCGCCAACAACAAGCCGACGCCTGTGGCAGCAATCAAACTAATCGTTAATGCCACCATCGCAACGGTGATGATGACTAAAAAATCCAGCCTGGTATCACTTGATTTGAGAAGTGCAAAGCTGTGTCGGTCAATCATGCGAAAACCAACGACCACCAAAATAGCGGCCAGTGCCGCTAAGGGTAGCCAGGCCAGCATTGCAGCCAGCA
>JBEDHZ010000012.1:0-16825 GCA_041173845.1 Pseudomonadota bacterium | reverse complement strand
TGGACGGAAAAACTGCCATCTAAAATCCAATAATCGTTTTGAACATTATTTTTAAAATTGCTGAGCTGTCGTTAATCACCACATTTGTTAGCAATGCGACGGAAAGCAGTCGAATACTAGGCACTCAGCAAATACCGTACCTACTTGTTGATTACGACATAACTCAATCCTGGCTTAAAGAGCCCATGAACAAGCGCTATAAGCGGAATAAGGACCAGAATGCAAGGTTACCTTCGCAATCGTAATTAAGCACATTAACTTTCTGTTTTCTGATGTAAAGAATGCAAAAGAAAATTCACTCAAACACCAGATTGAAAAACTTTAGCAATAACAACCGCAAACTGTGCAAATAAAAGCAAAAGATGCAAAAAAGTCTAAAGTTTTTCAAACTCGTGTTTTTTCGATTTATGCTCCGTTCAACTTCAAAGGCGAAACCCTCTCATTAGATAATTTCGGAGCAGACTTATGGTCAATACAGATTTCTCTAGCTCGTATATCGCAGCATCAGCACTTAGCAAAGCGAACACAGATGCTGGCAAAGCCCAACAGCGCATAAGTACTTCGCAACAAATCAATTCAGCTCAAGACGATCCAGCCGGTTATGCTCGGTCGGTCAAGCTGAAGTCGTATATTGGTTCGTATAGCAAGGCGATTGATAACATCAACCAAGGCGTTACCTTGGTGCAGTCAGTGGATAGCTCGTTGGGACAAGTATCGGAAATACTGACAAAAATGCGCGAGCTCGCTGTTACAGCCGCCGGCGAAAACAATGCAACTACCCGTGCCACGTACCAAACCACGTTCTCGAGTTATTTGACTGACCTCACAAACATTGTGGGTAGGACTACATACAACGGCTCGTCAGTCATGGATGGAACAACAACATCGGTCGCTGTTCAAACAGGTATCGATGCCAGTCAAACTAAAACAATGACCTTCTCGGATATGAGTACTACCGGGTTAGGTATTGCAGCCATTGATCTGAGCACATCAACGACCACGGCTTCAACGGGTATTACTACCCTGGATACAGCCATAACGACCGCCACCAGTTACATGACCACCATCGGCGCGTATGAAGATTCATTGAGCTTCAGCAGTGATCTGAATAATCAAAATATTCAGAATAATCAGAAACAATACGACAACATCATGAGTGCCGATCTGGCAAAAGAAGCCACCAACCTGGCAGCAGCACAAATTCGTCAGTCCTCAGCTGCAGCCATGGTAGCTCAGGGTAATCTGATGAATCGTGAGTTGGTAGGATATCTATTAAGGGCGTATACCGGCTAATAAGAACAACGGAGGAACACGCGCCTTCTCAGAGAACAGCGTTAACTTAAAACGTCACACTCACTAAAACAGCCCCACTACCTGCATCAGGTACTGGGGCTTTTTATTTTTCTGGCGTGACTAGCGCACAGTCCATCTCGCTTCGCCCTTCAAATCGATCAGCTTTCTCAACCTCCATTGGCTGGCCATTCAGATTTAAGCCATTAGAAGACACTTCGTTTGAATTTAATTCGGATGAGCGCCTTAAATGATTGATAGAACACAAATTCGTAGACTTCTTTGGGCGTGAGCATAGGTTCTAGCGTGATTTGCTATGGCATTTGGGCTGTTCTGAACCATCCTCAAAGGAGAAATACAATTGAAATACCCTCTACTAAAAACCTGTTTAGCTCTAAGCCTCATCACAGGATTTACAAGTGCAATCTTATTTACGGAGCTCGCCGCCGCGCAATCAAACGAAGCATCGGAGGTAGCACCTTCACCCGCTCTTGAAGGCAAACGTAGCCCTGAAATTTCTTCTGCAAAGCACGTTGACGATGCTTTAGTTGTGGTTAGGCAGCTTGAATCAGATGCCACCATGCGCAAGTTGCTTCAAGATGCCTCTGGCGTTTTTATTGTTCCGACTTACGGTCGTGCAGCATTGGGAATAGGAGCCCATGGAGGCGCTGGAGTTTTACTGGTTAAAAAAGCGAGTGGTAATTGGACAAACCCAGTGTTCTACAACATCGGAGGGATTAGCATAGGCGCACAAGCTGGTGCGCAAGCAGGATCAGTGGCGTTTGTATTAAATAATGACAAAGCAGTCCAGCGCTTCACTGACAAAAATAATTTTTCATTGAGCGCTGATACCGGACTTACCGTGATCAACTGGGCCAAGGTAGCAGAAGGTTCAACGGGTCCTGGTGATGCAACCGCATGGACAGCAACCAAAGGACTATTCGGAAACGTCGCAACGATTGGCGTCAATGATATTCGTTTTAATCAGCGACTAACCAACGCTTATTACAAACAAACGCGTAATGTTGCATCAGCCGACATCATTAACGGTAAGTTTAGTAATGCCGGCGCTGATAGTCTAAAACAAGCTTTAGCCAATATATCCTCAGGAAGCGCGAGCGGCTCATCTACTGGAAAATCCGAATCCAGCCAAGAACGTCGATAGTCTATTTTCATGGGTTTCAAAACTGGTCTGACAGTCACTGTCGGCCAGTTTTTCATTTCAGAGTTAATTCCCACGCTCTGGCGCAGACTAGGTCATAATAAAAAAACAGCAGCCCTGCTGACCTATTGAAGCACCCATTTTCCGCACTGACGTCATGAATTCAGAATTTATAGAAGTTGTAGGCTTTATAGCCGCTATTTTGACCACCACCGCTTTCTTACCTCAAGCTTTGCACTCTTGGAAGACACGAGATTTATCAGGCATCTCATTCAACATGTATGTGACCTTCACGATCGGTGTCACGCTATGGTTGATCTACGGATTTTTAATTAAATCGTTACCGGTAATCGCAGCTAATGTGATTACGTTGCCCACCACCTTGGTTATTTTATTTTTGAAGGTGAAAGATATGCGGTCGAAAGCGAGAGAGTGAGCTAAGGCACGACTCTACTTTTTAGTTGTGAAATATTAAGCACCAGACTCAAATTATGTCAGTGTCAGTTAGAACTAAACTGCGGCATGAAAGGAAGATCGGTAGAGCCCACGTCGATGCCTTCCTGAGATAGCAGGGTTGTGATCTGTCCGCGGTGGTGAATCTGATGATTGAACAAGTGCGTAACCAATACCCACTTAGGAGCTGTTCTCTCTACTCCGTCGACTTTGCTTACGTAGGTAAGTGATTGCGTTAGCCACTCAGGCGTAAGTGACATCGACCATTGCAAAATTCTACGATCTAACTGATCTCGCTCTTTTCGTAATGAATTAAACCCACCAAATAAATCAACGCCCAGCGGTGGGACTTCAGCTGGCTGGCCAGTAAAACGCGACAAGAAAGCCAAGTCTGAATATGCAATGTGATTCAGGGTTAAGTAGATCGATTTAAAAAAAGCTCCACGCTCTTGATGTAGTGCCGCCTCCGACAGTGACGCGCAAGCACGAAAGAGTTTGTCGTTCATCCACTGGTTGTATTCAGCCATGAGCTGACAGTACTTGGCGTCGATCATGATTTTGAGGGGTGGCAGAGACTGACTAGTCTGCAGTTATGAAACTCTAACAGCAGTTGGCTGCAATTAAGAACTTCCAGACGCGTCCAAAAGGGTTCCAGAAGGCCCTGAGACTTGTAGAAAGAACTGAAGGTGGGAGTGTTGGCGGAAGCGGTGAGATTCGAACTCACGGAAGGCTCACACCTTCGCCGGTTTTCAAGACCGGTGCCTTAAACCACTCGGCCACGCTTCCTCGGTACTAACGAGGTGCACATTATACTCAATCGGGAAGAAAGATCTGCTGTAAGTCGTTTAAAAAACGTCTGCCAAGCTCAGTGGGCGCAATTTTTAAGTGATCTCGGTACAGCAATCCCTTAGCTTCGGCCTTATTTAGCGCTGATTCAACTGATTGCAAAGTCAGGCCGGTGCGCTCGCTAAACTGCCTGACTTCAAAGCCGTCGGTCAGTCTCAGCGCGTTAATCATGAACTCAAAACCCAGTTCATCACGGCTGATTTCAGCTTCTTCGTAGACGGCATGGCCACTGGCAGTTTGCTGCATGTAGCTATCTGGCTGTTTGTAGCGAGCTTGGCGAATTATTCGATGTGGGAATGAGATCTTGGAATGCGCGCCAGCGCCTATGCCTAAGTAATCGCCAAACTCCCAATAGTTAAGGTTGTGTCTGGCGCGTTGGTTTGCGCGCGCATAGGCGGAAATTTCATAATTTTGATAGCCCGCTGCGGCTGTTTTTTCAATCAACATCTGTTGCATGGCTGCAGTTGCGTCATCGTCCGGTAATTCGGGAGGATATTTTGCAAAAACGGTATTGGCTTCCATCGTCAAGTGATACAACGAAAGATGATTGGTTTCAAACGATAGCGCGGTACTCAAATCGTTTTCTGACTCAGCGAGGGTTTGCTCAGGCAAGCCATACATCAAATCAAGATTAATATTTTCAAAACAGTTTTGTGCGATGGCAATTGCGCGGCGCGCTTCATCGGCATCATGAATTCTGCCTAACGCTTTCAGATGTTTATCATTAAAACTCTGAATGCCGATCGAAAGTCTATTAATGCCGCTAGTCGCAAATGATCGAAATTTTTCTGCTTCGAAGGTCCCCGGGTTCGCTTCCATGGTGATCTCCGCATTCGGCTCTAAAGGCAGCAAACTACGAATGTCTGACATTAATTGATCAAGCCCAGCTGCTGACATCAAGCTAGGTGTACCACCACCGATAAAAATACTCACAATCTTGCGGCCCCAAATTAATGGGAGTGATTGTTCGAGGTCAGCGCGCAACGCACTTAGATAAGCCTGCTCTGCTAATTCGCTACCTGCTTCATGCGAGTTGAAATCGCAATAGGGGCATTTGCGTACGCACCATGGAAAATGCACATACAGGGATAGCGGCGGTAGTGCTGCAAGATTAAGCAAGCCCGGTTTTAAATAGCTATCAACCACGTTGCGAGGAATCGCTTGCAGTCGTTCAGGGCGAATCGGGATCATGCAAGCTTAGCGACTAATTGACGCAGCGCTTGTCCGCGATGTGAGAGCTGATTTTTTTCAGCAGGATCAAGCTCGGCGGCGGTTTTACCCAGACTCGCTATCAAAAAATGCGGGTCATAGCCAAAGCCACTCTGCCCGCGCGCTGTTTCAATAATTTCACCATCCCATCGACCTTCGGCGATGACTGGTTGGGGATCATCGACACTTCGTACATAAACCAGCGCGCAATAGTAATAAGCACTTTTATTAGTGTGCGCGCTCAGTTCGGAAACTAACTTAGTGTTATTTGCTTGATCAGATTTAGGCTCGCCAGCAAAGCGCGCCGAGTACACGCCAGGTGCGCCACCTAATGCAGGCACGCATATGCCTGAATCATCGGCCAAAGCCGGTAAACCGCTTTGGCGTGCAACATGACGCGCCTTGGCTAGGGCATTTTCAATAAAGGTGAAATGCGGTTCATCGGCTTCACTGATGCCGAGCTCGGTTTGATTGCACAACTCAAACCCGAGTGGCTGCAGGAAGCGACTGAATTCGGCAAGTTTACCGAGATTGCCAGAGGCTAAAACGAGACGCTTAGTCATACAATTTGATTTACTAACTCTGTGTGCTTCAAGCCGCGCATTACGTCGTTAATCCCAGCGCTTGCTTTTGCAGACGAAGTAATTCTGAAATACCTGATTCCGCTAAATCGAGTAGTTGATTCATGGTCTGACGATCAAATGCATCACCTTCAGCAGTACCTTGCACTTCAATGAAGTGTCCGGCGTCGTTCATGACAACGTTCATATCGGTATCGCAATCAGAATCTTCGAGGTAGTCAAGATCAAGAACTGGAAGGCCTTTGTAGACTCCCACAGAAATCGCCGCCACAAAATGTCGCAATGGGATGGCTTTGATGGAACCAGCGTTGAGTAATCGAGTAAACGCATCATACGAAGCCACCATCGCACCAGTAATGGCAGCGGTGCGTGTTCCTCCATCGGCTTGCAATACATCGCAATCGATTTGCAAGGTGCGTTCGCCAAAGGCTTGTAAATCAAACGCTGCACGTAACGAGCGGCCGATCAGGCGTTGAATTTCTTGTGTGCGGCCTGACTGCTTGCCCTTGGCCGCTTCTCTATCCATGCGCGTGTGGGTTGATCTGGGCAGCATGCCGTATTCCGCCGTTAACCAACCTTTGCCCTGCCCGCGTAAAAACGGTGGAACTTTTTCATCAACGCTGGCTGTGCACAACACGCGTGTATCACCAAACTCCACCAACACAGAACCTTCCGCATGACGGGTGAAATGACGAGTTAAGCGCACCTCGCGCAACCGGTCAGCGGGGCGACCACTGGGTCGCAATACATTTGAATTTGACAACTTATCCTCGAATTTTTATGTTTTTTGATTGGCGATTCGTATCTGCGCCATCGCCTGCTCAATGGCTTGTGCACCGCTGCGGTCAACCTCTGGGACACTCTCATCTTGTGGCGCAGGCTGAATGCTGGTGATGACTCGATCGCGCGGCAAACCCTCGGTTAAAAACGTACCGCCGACCATTTCGTTGTCAGCTCCCAGCCATGTCAGCGCTAGCGCGGTGACATTATCGCCGTTTTTGCCACCAATCTGAACGGCACTCCTAACCATCTCAGGTACAGCTTCTTCGAGTGGGCGCGCTGAAAGCCGATACGCAAGCTCATGTTCTGGGATGCTGCCCCATAAACCATCTGAACAAAGCAGCAACTGATCGCCCTCATTTAAGTTAACGGCGGACGACTTGGTGATGATGGGTAAGCTCGGTGCACCGAGGCAGTTATACAGTTTGTTGCGATCGGGATGCTGCATGCGTTGATGCGGTGACAAGCGCCCCATGGCCACCAATTTTTCTACATGCGAGTGATCGGTAGTGCGCGACAAAATACGGCCGCCACGTAGCCAATACAGACGGGAGTCGCCGCAATGCGCCCATAATGCTTTGCCCTCTTGCACCAGACAGGCGACGACGGTGGTACGAGGCGTATCTTGAAGTCGGTTCTGAGAGCGATATCTATGCAAAGCAAGATGTGATGAATAAATTAATTCATCCAAAAAAGCTTCGGGGTCGGCAACCACGAGGTTGGCGGCTTTCTGAAATAGTGCGCCCATGGTTTGCAAAGTCAGCGTTGCCGCTAATTCACCATGCAAATGACCACCCATGCCATCAGCCAGTAGCAGTAGTAAAGATTCGCGCGTAAAGCAATATCCCATTCGATCTTGGTTCGTCGCACGACCACCAGCCTGACTTTGTTGATAAATTGAGAAACGCATCGTCAGTTCACCATTTTGCGTAAGCGCGAAAGCAAGGTATCCGGCGCTTGAGCTGGATCAGGTAATAGTCGCATGGCTTTCTGTAATGCGAATACGCTTTGAGGACGCTTAAGGGGATCTAACATCAAGCTCCAACGCACGAGTTTTAATATGTCAGGCGTGTAGATGGATTCAAGCTCAGCATAAAATTGATCCATGCGATCTTCCCGTTCGCGCTCAATCGCCGACTGGGGTGGTACACCTACCATGCAATTAAAAATCGATGCACCAATACTGTAGATGTCGGTCCACGGGCCTAACTCTTTCTTTGCATGCAGCTCGGGAGCAGCAAAGCCCGGGGTATACATAGGGTGAATCGTTGATAGATCGGTTTGAAGGGTTTGTCTGGCCGCACCAAAATCCAGCAATATCGGCGTGCCATCGTTACGCAAATAAATATTCGCGGGCTTGAGATCTAAGTGCAGTAATTTATGGGTATGCACTTCACGCAAGGCATCCATGACTTGGGCAAACATGCCTCTTATTGCGGATTCAGATACTAGCGGTTTATCACCCTTCTTCCGACGCCGCGCAACATGCTGCTGCAACGAACGGCCATGCTCGTAGCTCATGACTAGGTACACGGTCTCATTCGCACGGAAAAAATTCAGCACGCGGATAACATTGGGATGAACAATCGATGCCAATGCGCGCCCTTCATCAAAAAAATACTTTAAACCGATACGATATAAATCACGATGTTCACGAGAGACGACAGGTTCCAGCTCGCCGGACATGCGTCGCACTAACGCCGCGGGAAGATATTCTTTGATCGCCACTTCATTGCCTTGAGCATCCTGCGCGAGATAGACAATACTGAAGCCGCCGACTGCAATCTTCTTTACAATGCGATATCCGCTGATTTCCAGCCCGTCTGGCAGTGCAGCGTTGTGTTGAACGACCATTGATGTCTTTGTGCAGTGAATTTCCCGGGTCGGAATTGTGTGGATTTATTAATGTTTTGTAAAGACAAAAGCACCTGATAGGAATCCTATTTTGAGTATTCGCAGCATGACAGGCTATGCGATCAGTGCCCGCGAGAGCGATGCCGGCACGATCACCCTAGAGCTAAAGAGCGTCAACTCTCGGTTTCTCGATCTTCAATTTCGTATGAATGATGATCTGCGCTCTCTTGAGCCGTTGTTGCGTGAAGCCATCATGGGCAAGGTGCAACGTGGCAAGGTGGAATGCCGTTTGTCTTTTGGGCGCAAAGCTGCCTCAGGCACCAGTTTGGCCATCAATGAAACATTGTTGTCTGCCCTAGCCAAGGCTCAACAGCAGGTGTTAACCCAGTTCGATCAAGCTCGCCCGCTAACAGTGAATGAATTACTGCGCTGGCCGGGAGTGCTGTCAGACAGCGAAATCGGTGAGGATAGTCTTCTGGCCGATGTCCAAGCAACTATGGCGACAGTTTTGGACGCTTTTGTCGAATCGCGCGAGCGTGAAGGTGCCGCACTGGAAACGATGCTGCTCTCACGAGTCTCTGATATTGAACAAATTGTTCAACGAATCACACCATTGATTCCAAAAGCGATTGAGCAATTTCGCCAAAAAGCGATCGATCGCATGCAAGAAGCACTGGGTATTAGTCTGGCTGAAGGCAGCCCCACACCTTCTATCAGCAAAGATGAAGTGCAAGACCGCATACGTCAGGAAGTCACGCTGTACGGTATACGAATGGACGTGGCAGAGGAGCTGACGCGTTTATCTGGCCATTTAACAGAAACCCGCGCCATTTTGAAGAAAGGTGGCCAAGTGGGTAAGCGTCTAGACTTTATGATGCAAGAGCTGAATCGTGAAGCAAACACCTTAGGCTCGAAAGCAGCTTTAAAAGAACTCTCCGACGCCTCCATGCAAATGAAACTGCTGATTGAGCAGATGCGTGAACAAGTACAAAATCTAGAATAAGTCCGTTGGCCCATTACCTATCTCATGACTAGTTCAACCGCCACATCAGGAAGCCTGTTCGTGATTGCTGCACCCTCCGGTGCGGGTAAGTCCTCATTGGTAAATGCACTGTTGCAGCGCGAACCTACGGTCAAGCTCTCCATCTCGTGTACAACCCGAGCGCCACGACCCGGCGAACAACATGGACGAGAATATTTTTTTCTCAGCGAATCAGATTTTTTAAAGCGTCAGCAAGAAGGTGAATTTCTTGAGTCGGCTTCAGTGCATGGGAATTATTACGGAACTTCTCGCACGATGGTGTCTGAGCACACTAATGCGGGTCATGACGTGGTGCTTGAAATTGATTGGCAAGGCGCGCAGCAGATTAGAAAACACTACCCCGAATCCGTCGGTATTTTTATTTTGCCACCATCGCTGGCGACATTGGAAGAACGACTGCGCAAACGCGCACAAGATTCTGATGAAGTCATTGCTAGGCGAGTGCAAGCGGCCAGCAGTGAGATAGCGCATGCCCCTGAGTTCGAGTATGTTATTATCAATACAGAATTTGAGGTAGCGTTGAGTCAATTAATCGCTATCGTCCAGGCCTCACGCTGCCGGTTCTCGCAGCAGGCCGAGCGTAACCGCTCTCTATTTGCCAATTTCGGCATTCACGTTTAACAGAATTAATCTAGTCCGAACTCTGGAGACATCATGGCACGCATTACTGTCGAAGACTGTTTGAAACGCATCCCTAACCGCTTTCAGCTAACGCTGGTTGCGACCTATCGTGCTCGTCAACTGCTTCAGGGTCACACCCCTAAAGTGCTTTCAGATGACAAAGCGACCGTTACCGCATTACGCGAAGTCGCTGCAGGTTTGGTCGGCATTGAAATGCTGAAAAAAGTACCCGGCTAATTACGATAACCCCGTGAACACGGGTCGGCTCAGATGATTCCGACATCCGCTGATACCCCCGCACCCTCCGCCACCCGGAGGACATCATCGGCTGCGCCATCGAAATTTCCCCAATCGTCTGAAAAAAGTCCACCGAATGCGGTGGGCGTTGCGTCAGTTACCGAGTTAACTGCGACGCTGGCTGAATACCTTAGCCCAGCCGAACTCAAAAAAATCAAAGAAGCCTACCGTTTCTCAGATGAGATGCATCTGGGTCAGGTGCGTAAGTCTGGCGAACCGTATATTTCTCACCCGATTGCTGTGGCCGAAATTTGCGCCGAGTGGAAGCTTGATGCGCAAGCGATTATGGCTGCGCTTCTGCATGACGTCATGGAAGATCAAGACGTTCGCAAAGATGAATTGATCGAACGCTTTGGTGCGCCCGTTGCTGCTCTGGTTGACGGTTTGTCTAAGCTAGACAAAATTGAATTCCAAAGTCAGATCGAACAGCAAGCGGAAAATTTCCGCAAAATGCTGTTGGCGATGGCGCGTGATGTACGCGTTATTTTAGTCAAACTCGCTGATCGCTTGCACAACATGCGTACGCTGGATGCCATGTCGCCCGAAAAGCGCCGACGCATTGCGCGCGAGACCATGGAAGTGTATGTGCCGATCGCGCATCGCTTAGGACTCAACAATATCTATCGCGAACTGCAAGAGCTATCGTTCGCTCACTTATATCCGCTGCGCTATCGTACGATTTCAAAAGCACTGCGTGCTGCTCGAGGAAATCGTCGTGAAGTGGTCAGCAAGATACTCACATCAGTCAAAGAAACGCTTGATCGCGCGGGTATCAAAGCCGGTGTGTATGGTCGCGAAAAAACGCTGTATGGCATTTATCGAAAAATGCGCAACAAGCACCTGACTTTCTCACAGGTGTTGGATGTATATGGATTTCGCGTCGTGGTCGAAAATTTTGATGGCTGCTATAGGGCGCTCGGTACCCTGCATGCGCTATTTAAACCTATGCCGGGGAAATTTAAAGATTACATCGCCATTCCTAAGCTCAATGGGTATCAATCACTTCACACAACCTTGATTGGTCCGTATGGCACGCCAGTGGAATTTCAGATTCGAACCGAGAACATGCATGGTGTGGCTGAGTCGGGTGTTGCGGCCCACTGGCTATACAAAAACCAAGACGGGCAACTAACTGATCTGCAACAGCGCACCCACGCCTGGCTCCAATCGCTGCTGGATATTCAGCACCAAACCGGTGACTCAGCGGAATTCCTTGAGCATGTCAAAGTCGATTTATTCCCCGACTCTGTGTATGTGTTCACCCCAAAATCTATCATCATCGCGCTACCTCGCGGGGCTACAGCGCTAGATTTTGCGTATTCCATTCATACCGACATTGGCGACCACGCGGTGTCTGCTCGTATCAATCACGAACAAGCGGCTCTTAAAACGGAACTACGCAATGGCGATATCGTGGCCATTGATGTATCGGACGACGCGCGACCCACACCGAATTGGCTAGCCTTTGTTCGAACTGGAAAAGCACGCTCTGCGATTCGTCACCATTTGCGTACCATCGACAGAGAAGAAGCAATCGACCTTGGCCGCATGCTGTTAGAGCAATCGCTGGCTGTACTTGAACTACCCTCGAAAATTCCTTCGCACATTGCTGAACGTCTGCTGAATGAAACCGGCGTGAAATCCGTTAGTGATCTGTACGCAGAGATTGGGGTTGGTAAGCGAATGGCGATGCTGGTTGCGCGACATATTCAAGGCTTGGAAGCCAACCAGGCTGACAAAAACCAACCGAAACAAGCCACTACTAGCGCTGAAAACAAAATTAAGCCGGTTATTATTTCAGGTCGTGAACCCAGCACATCCGTACAACTTGCTAGTTGTTGCCTTCCGATCCCAGGCGATGCTCTAGCTGGCCAATTGCGGCGCGACCAGACCCTGCAGGTGCATGCGGCCGATTGTGAAGTGGCAAAGCGTCAGCGCGCTAAAGAACAAGGTCGTTGGATTGATGTGAGCTGGGCTGCAGACCATGCACGTCGTTTCGAATGCCGTATCAGAGTATTACTGCAAGATGAAAAAGGCGCTCTGGCCCGGTTGGCTGCAGAGATCAATGAATCCGACTCCAACATCGTTCATGTAGGCATGGATGAAAGCAACGCAGGACTCATGACGGAACTAAAGTTCACTGTCCAAGTTGAAGATCGTATTCATCTGGCACGGCTCATGCGCAATGTGAAACGTGTTAAAGGCGTTGAACGCATCTTGCGGGAGCGTGGTTAAGCTCAATCATCTCGTTTACTGTTGCGCTCACATTGCCGCGTCACGACGACTACAATTTAGCTCAGATTTTTTTTCAGCTGCCTTAAACCCAGCCAGACAATCAATGCCAGCACAGGCAATGAGATACCGGTCATAAGATCAGTATCAATGTGCAGACCTGCAGCTTTGAGCGCCTTACCGACATAACTCACCAAACCAGCTAAGTAGTAGGAAATAGCCACAACCGATAAACCTTCAACGGCTTGCTGCAAACGCAATTGCTGCGCCGCGCGCTTATTCATTGACTGAAGAATTTGATTGTTTTGCTGCTCCTGACGAATGCCTACGCGCGTTCTTAGTAAGGAATTTGTATTAGCAATTCGTTCTGCCAACGTTTTTTGTCGGCGGTCAGTGGACAAGCAGGTGTTCATCGCAGGAGTAAGACGGCGCTGCATAAACTCACTGATGGTTGGCACGCCTTCAATCCGACGCTCTCGCAATTCGTCAATACGCGAATGAACGAGTTTAAAGTAGGCATTCGATGCAGAGAATCGATAGCTATTATCGACAGCTAGCTGTTCTAGCCGTGCAGCTAAGCTAGTAATACGTTCAAGTAGAAGCTGCTCTTCTGCCATGCCTTCTTCGTCACCTTTGTGACCGGTCTTATCCATGTCAACCATGGCGGCCGTTTGAGAAGCAAGCTCCGCTTCAATTGTATTAAGCATGGGACCCGCGCGCTGTGCGTTTGGCAATCCCAACATTGCCATTTTGCGGTAGGTTTCAATTTCAAGGATTCGTTGCACTAGTCGACCAGCCTGCTGACCTTTCAAGCCAGCATCACGAATGACAAAGCGAACGAAACCACTGGCATGAATCTGAAAATCTGTCCAAACCTGCGCCGCCTGTGAGGCTTCGCAACCTACAATCGGATTACCTTCGAATAAGCGACGCATGTGCGGTACAGCTTCATCAGAAGGCATCGCTCCGCTTTCAAGCACGATGTGGGTTGCCACCATCAACTTACCTTGCAACCGCAAAAGCCATTCATGAGGGAGGTCTTCGGAGGGCATCCGTTCAAACAATCCCTCAGGTTTTACATCGCCATGTACGCTCGAAACAAAGGTAAAGCTGGAAAATTCGCTGTGGCCTTCCCACTTCAAGCGAAAACGACCAAAGTCATGGAAAAAATATTTAGCTTCTACCACCGGCGGCGTGACACCGTAGTGCATACAAAAGTCAGCCAGTAGCTGAGTCTGCATACCGACTGCTTTATTTTCTTCAGGCTCGTTACGACCGAAGATACCTAAATGGGTGATGCGCTCGGGCGCTTCAAGCCGTATCGGTGGTCGTGAGTGAATTTCCGCGGCGAGTGGTACTCGCAAGGGGTGATTCAATGTGGGGAAAACGATAGCCATGTATTTCTAGCGTTATGAATCTTGGAAATACATTATTTTACGTCAGACTGGCGCAGGGTATTCGACAGCGATTATTTCAAGCTCATCAAGACCTGACGGTGTATTCAGCGTGACAACATCGCCTTCTCTGGATTTAGTTAGTGCCCGTGCCACGGGTGAGACCCAGCTAATTTTTCCATTCAAAGGATCGATCTCATCGATACCGACAATGCGTATTGTTTGCTCCACGCCTTGACGATTAAGGTAAGTTACGGTCGCACCAAAAAACACTTGGTCGCTACCGTGATGAATCGCAGGATCAACCACTTCCGCAAGGTCCATACGTTTAGTCAGAAAACGAATTCGTCTATCAATCTCACGTAAGCGACGTTTACCATAAATGTAGTCGCCATTTTCAGAACGGTCCCCGTTCGATGCAGCCCAGTGAACAATTTTCACTACCTCGGGTCGCTCAACATCGATCAAACTGAACAGCTCTTCGCGAATACGTTGATAACCCTGCGGTGTGATGTAGTTTTTAGCGCCTGCTGGAATCGGTGGCAGACCTTGACCCAGTTCGTCATCATCATCTTCGCCAGACGATTCTTTGACAAAGGCTTTGTTCATTCGTCGCGCTCTTTCTTAACGCGCGCTGCAGTGCCCGATTGCAGCACGAAGCTACCCGCTCCTTCACCCAACACATCCGTCAACCAGGGCATTGCCTGCTCTAGGGCGGCTTTTAAGGTCCAGGGTGGGTTGATGATGAACATGCCACTGCTATACAGCCCCTGACCTTCTACATAGCCTCTAACCGACAAACTGACATGTAACCAATCCGATGCTGCACAGCGTTTGAGGCGCTCGGGCAGCTGCTGTGATTCAAGTCGACCTAGGGCTGGATACCAAACCGCGAAGGTACCCGTAGCAAAACGCTTCTGCGATTCTTCAATCGCCACTTTCACCTTGCGATAGTCATCTTTATCTTCATACGATGGATCGATCAGCACCAAACCTCTACGTGAGGGCGGCGGCAATAAGGCTTTCAGACCCGCGTAGCCATCGGCACGCTGAATCATCACGCGCTTGCCACGCGCGTTCGTTTGTAATCCATTGGCCATTTGATGGGCCTCGAGTTTGCGAAAATTCTCTTGCAACTGCCGCACATCGGTGGGATGCATCTCAAACAAGCGCAAGCGATCTTGCTCGCGCATGATGTGTTCAGCCAAAAAAGGAGAGCCGGGATAATGCCGCAAGCGGCCTGACGGGTTGAGTTGACGTATCTGCTCGAGATACTCTTTTACCACGCTCGGGGCATCCTGCCTATCCCACAGTAGCCCAATGCCAGACTCGGCTTCGCCACTCTTACTGGCGTACTCGCCATCGAGCTGATAAGTGCCTGCGCCCGCATGGGTGTCGATCACCATGTACGGGGTTTCTTTTTGGTTCAGGTACTGCAATAACTGGATTAAGACCATGTGCTTGAGCACATCGGCGTGGTTACCAGCGTGAAAGGCGTGTCGGTAGCTGAACATGAAAGAGCCGTAGCGGCGAGTGATAAGACATAGATTCTATCAAGCTCAAAGAAAAAGCCGCACCCTTGTGAGGTGCGGCCATTCATTTAGACAGTTGTCTCCCCTGCCTTTCGTTGATCCGGCGGAGCGCTTTAGCGCCCTCTAAGCCTTAAATCAAGCGACTTTCTTGTCGAAGAATTGCTCGTCTTCGGTTGAGCCGTGCAATGCCGTCGTTGACGATTGGCCTTGCTGAATAGCTTGGGTCACTGCGTCGAAATAACCGGTACCGACTTCGCGCTGGTGCTTAACGGCGGTAAAGCCTTTTTCAGCAGCAGCGAATTCAGCTTCTTGCAATTCAACGAAGGCCGACATCTGGTTACGTGCATAGCCGTGAGCCAGATTAAACATCGAGTAGTTCAGTGCGTGGAAGCCAGCTAATGTGATGAACTGGAACTTGTAACCCATCGCGCCGAGTTCTTTCTGGAACTTAGCAATCGTTGCATCATCCAGATTTTTCTTCCAGTTGAACGATGGTGAGCAGTTATATGACAGCATCTTGCCAGGGAATTTAGCGTGAATAGCTTCTGCAAATTTCTTCGCGAAAGCCAGATCAGGCTTACCTGTTTCACACCACACCAAATCAGCGTACGGTGCGTAAGCTAGGCCACGTGCAATTGCTTGATCAGCACCTGCGCGCGTTTTGAAGAAACCTTCAACGGTGCGCTCGCCAGTGCAGAAAGGACGATCGATTGGGTCCACATCAGAAGTCAACAGATCAGCTGCTTCAGCATCGGTACGAGCTACCAAAATAGTGGGTGTACCTGATACGTCAGCGGCCAGACGTGCTGCGTTTAACTTTTCTACGGCTTCACGTGAAGGCACCAATACTTTGCCGCCCATGTGACCGCATTTTTTGACTGAAGCCAACTGATCTTCAAAGTGAACGCCTGCAGCGCCCGCTTCGATCATGGATTTCATCAATTCGAAAGCATTCAACACACCACCGAAACCCGCTTCTGCGTCAGCAACGATCGGCGCGAAGAAATCAACATCATTTTTACCCTCGGACCACTGAATTTGATCAGCGCGTTGGAAAGTATTGTTGATACGCTTAACCACCATCGGTACCGAATTGGCGGGATACAGCGATTGATCCGGATACATTTCACCGGCGAGATTCGCGTCACCCGCAACCTGCCAACCGGAGAGATAAATAGCTTTCAAGCCTGCTTTAACTTGCTGCATAGCCTGATTACCAGTCAACGCGCCCAACGCATTGACGAACGGCTCGGTGTGCAGCAGATTCCAGAGCTTTTCGGAGCCACGCTTAGCCAAGGTGTGATCGATTTGTACTGAGCCGCGCAGATTGACCACTTCTTCAGCGGTGTAGTTACGCTTAATGCCTTTCCAACGTGGGTTTTCAGCCCAATCTTTGTTTAATGCCTGAATTTGCTGCTCGCGAGTGGCCATAATGCATTCTCCTGGAGTAAGTATCACAACGGGTATCAAACGAAAACCGATGAGAGAATCTTAGGCGTTTTTTTGCGTGGCAACAAGGTCTTATATAAGAC
>JBEDHZ010000011.1:0-35209 GCA_041173845.1 Pseudomonadota bacterium | reverse complement strand
GTAACAGCCACGTTCGAAAAAATTTCAGACTATCTGCAAACATATGATCAAGGAGCTAAAGTATTAAGCTTGACACCATGAGATGAGGGATTCCAAATAAGGGGTTTAGCATTATGCAGGTCAAGATTTCTTTTTAATCGCCAGCATGGTGCCGCGGCAATTAGCTGATCCGCAGCGGCACTCATAGGCAGCCTTGAGTTTTTTTGTCATACGCAGATCAATGATCAGCCCGTAGTCGTAGCACAATTCTTCACCGCGCCTATGAATACGCGGCCTTTCTCTTCTTTTGCTTCGCAATTCGGATCGCAGGCGTGGTTGATCCAGCGCGCATCATTTCCGTTATCTCCTCCATCAATCAGTTTGCCACTTTCAAGACTAAAGAAAAACGTGTGATGCGGATTTTCCGGATCGAGTCCAAAGCGTTTATCAGCTTGTTTGTCGGTGATGCGCTTTCCTTCGTATTCAATGATCTGCGTTCCTGCTGGAATTTTGCGAGTAGCAAATACGCCCTGTCCATGTACTTTGGAATGCTTAACTCGAATAAACGATTCAGTGGGAGTGCTGCTAGTACTCTTGCGTGGTGATTTCATAGAGGTCGTTTAATTGGGTAAAAATGCCATAGCCGATCATGATATCGGCGGGCATTGTTTATACACAAGCTGCTTTTGAATTTTTCGCGGTCTTACGTAGTTATTTGCTGGCGTTACACAGTTTTTGTAAATTATTCAAAAGGCCGGTAATTTTTTCCTACTCCTAGTGGCCGAAGGCTCATTTCGCCTTGATTTGTGGCCTGATTTGCCTTGGCATGTCAATTGCACGCGTCTCCATGCTTTGCTTATTCAGAGCATTGGTTTGTGTACTGCTTAATCTAGGAGAAAGCCTATGTCATCCAAAATCGTATCGTCGTATTCTTCCGTAGCGTTGATCGCGCTATTCGGCGGAGGGCTCATGCTCAACACGGCACTTGTCTATCCTCAAAGTGCCAGTGTGGGCGTCTCTACTAATGTGACAAACAAGAGTTCATCGGGCGCATCAACGATGGGTAGCGCTAGCTCAACAGTACGATTTAATAAAGCCGATGAAAAATTGGTTATGCAATTAGCGCAGGTAAATATTGCAGGGATTAATACCGCCAAGCTTGCAGAACAAAAATCTAAAAATGATCAGGTAAAGACGTTGGCAAAAAAAATGATGGAGGATCACACCAAAGCTTTAGATGAGCTTAAGCAGTTAGCTCAAATTAAAAGTATGACCTTGCCTACTGAGCCTGATCGACAACAGAAACTGGTGGAAAGTCGACTGACATCATTATCAGGTGAAAAATTTGATAAACAGTACGTCGAACAAATTGCAGAGCGCGCTCGTAAAGGCGAACATAAACTTCTCCTTCAGGTAGGGGCTAAGGCTCAGGATATGGAGTTAAAAAATTACGCGACTAAAACCTTAGCGGTCATTGAATCTCAACAGCAATTGGTCAAAGACACCAGCCGCAGCATTGAATCCGGTAGTCACGGCAAAAGTGACTCAGGTGCGAGTGGTGGCGGAGGTATGAACGAGAAAAGCCCTCCAACCTACGGCCAATAAGTGTTTTTGGGCGGTTGGGCACACTAGGGTCGAGGGATGGTGCCCAATAGCAGAGCTTACAGAAGTAAAATGAGGCCTTGCTCCGCCCCACACTACTGGC
Organism: Pseudomonadota bacterium; assembly: GCA_041173845.1. GTDB lineage: Bacteria > Pseudomonadota > Gammaproteobacteria > Burkholderiales > Burkholderiaceae_D > Pernthalerella. The sequence goes on along the minus strand of JBEDHZ010000011.1, from coordinate 33,525 downwards.
GAGGGGCCCACTTGTTGAAAGTGTGGGTCGCCGCCGATTTTTTTCATGCTGCGACTCACCGACCTACAATTACCGTTAAATCATCCGGACACCGCGCTGCGCGAAGCTTTGCTTGCGCGTCTGGGCGTGGCCGACGATCAGTTACTCGCGGTCCGAATATTTCGCCGTGCTGCTGATGCGCGTAAAAAAAGCGCCATTCACTTGGTCTACACAGTGGACGTTGACGTTGTCGATGAGGCGGTCGTATTAGCCAAGCTCAAGCCCAACAGTAAAATCAGCATCACGCCGTCAATGGACTATCAGTTTGTTGCGCGGGCTAGCAAGTCTCCATCGTTGCGTCCAATCGTGATTGGATTTGGCCCGTGCGGATTATTTGCCGCGCTCATACTTGCTCAAGCTGGCTTTAAGCCATTAATCATAGAACGTGGAAAGCAAGTCAGAGAGCGCACTAAAGATACCTTTGGACTCTGGCGTAAGCGCGAGTTACATCCTGAATCGAATGTGCAATTTGGTGAGGGTGGTGCCGGCACTTTTTCGGATGGTAAATTGTGGACGCAAGTCAGCGACCCACAACACTATGGGCGCAAGGTCCTTGAAGAGTTTGTAAAGGCCGATGCACCACCTGAAATAATGTATGTCAGTAAGCCACATATAGGTACGTTCAGATTAGTAAAAATGCTTGAACAGATGCGCGCCAACATTATTGAATTGGGTGGCGAATTTCGTTTCGAACAAAAAGTCGATGACTTAGAGATTGTTGATGGTGAGATGCGCGGCGTCATGCTTTCAACCGGAGAGCACATACCTGCGAATCATGTGGTGCTTGCCGTTGGCCATAGCGCGCGCGATACTTTTCAGATGCTGCATCGTTGTGGCGTGCATGTTGAAGCCAAACCTTTTTCAATTGGTTTTCGTATCGAGCATCCACAATCCTTAATAGACAGAGCGCGCTATGGTGTGAGTGCGGGTAATCCGATACTGGGCGCGGCAGATTACAAATTAGTTCATCACGCTAGCAATGGGCGCTCGGTATATAGTTTTTGTATGTGCCCGGGCGGCACGGTGATTGCAGCAACCTCAGAGACTGGGCGAGTAGTCACCAATGGCATGAGTCAGTATTCGCGGAATGAACGCAATGCGAACGCTGGCATTGTGGTGGGTATAACACCGGAAGATTACCCTGATGGCCCGCTCGCAGGCATTGATTTTCAGCGTGAACTCGAGTCGCGTGCGTATGTGTTGGGTGGTTCGAATTACAACGCACCCGGTCAGTTAGTCGGTGATTTCATTGCAGGTAAATCATCGCAAGTTTTTGGTGAGGTACTGCCTTCGTATCAACCTGGAGTGAGCTTGGGTGAGCTAGACACTGCTTTGCCCTCGTATGCGATAGAAGCCATACGCGAAGCACTGCCGGTATTTGATCGGCAGATACGAGGTTTTGCGATGAATGATGCTGTTCTCACTGGCGTTGAAACGCGTACTTCATCTCCTGTGCGAGTGCGCCGAGGTGCAGATTTTCAGAGCATCAATACACGTGGCCTGTATCCTGCAGGAGAGGGTGCGGGGTATGCAGGCGGCATTATGTCGGCGGCGATTGATGGCATTCGAATAGCCGAAGCAGTCTCACTCGCTATGAGCCGCACAAAATAAAAAGAGCCGCGACTGCGGCTCTTTTTTTCATACGCTTGTACTCTTATAAATTACTGCTTCTTGCTGCGAGCAGGCTTCTGAGTCGTTGAAGCGAAGTGCTTCGTTGATTCAGTAATATTTTCTTCTATCGTTTCGATGGCATGCTTGGTTGCTTTAGTCAGCTGCTCGTATGCGGCGTGGCTATTAGCAACGCTGGCTTTCAGCATTTCAATCGCTTTCTCTGAACCTGCCGGTGCGGCCTTCGACAATTCATCGATCAGTTTGTTGACCTGACGTGACGTTTCAGCCATTTGTGTTTCAGTCGCTTTAGCGAGCTCAGCTTGGGTTTTCGTAGCAATGCTGGCTAACTGGCGACCGTAGGCGAGTGCTTTTTCTGCGTTCGGCTGGGCATGGGCAGAGGTCAGTTGCATGACTTCTTGCGCATCTTTAGCAGCCAATACTTGTTGAGCTGCTGCCGATGCATGCTCCAGCGATGCTTTGGCCGTGGCCATATTGAGTTCGGCGACTTCGGCGACGGTGGTCAATGCTTTGGTGGCAAACTCGTTCAAAGCGGCCAGATGAGAATCAATGCTTGCCTTGGTGGCGTTGGATAATTGGGTTGCGGATGTAAACATGGCGTTTCTCCCTAAAATGATGAATTCGATTAATTCGTATCAGCGGCGCCCTGTTTTGTGCGCTGCAATAAATCGTATTTTAGGGCGATGAGATGGCGTGTCAAGCTTTTTTTGTGCAGAGCAGCAAAAAGTTGATCTGAAACCGCTTTGCGCTGTTAAATAGATAACTTTGTCTCTAGTCGGCGGCTCTTTGCAAGGATTATGGGCGGGGAGCGCTCTCACCTATAATCGTCCCACCCTAGATCCCGGCCAGGCTTATCCCTGCGCTTGATGACGCCAAAGAGAATGAATAGAGAACACTTCCCCCATTGGCCGGCTGGTCTTCCGCTCACGCTCACTACGCCTCAAACGACGCTGGTCGCCAACCTCGATATTTCAGCGCTGCGTTACCCGGAAAAAATCGCGCTCGTTTTTTTTGGTAAAAAAATGACTTATAGAGCGCTCAAAGCCGAGGTTGATTTACTCGCAGCTTATTTACAGCAGAGCGGCATTAAGCGCGGGGATCGTGTGATCTTACAGATGCAAAACAGCCCGCAATTTGTCATTGCGTTTTATGCCATCTTGCGTGCTGATGCGATCGTGGTTCCGGTCAATCCTATGTTGTTAACAGATGAATTGCGGCATACGGTGGAGGATAGCGGTGCAGAAATTGCCTTGTCTGCGCAAGAGCTCCTACCCCAAATCACTCCACTGTTAGGTAGTACAAATTTACGTCGTATCGTCGTTGCTTGTTACAGCGACTATTTGTCTGATGCCGAAAGTGACGCGCCACACTGGGTAAGCGCATCTCACCAGCCCCTGCTCGATGACAAACTCATTGCATGGAATGATGCGATAGCAATGGGGTTTGTGCCTAACGCAGCGCTAGCGGGCCCGGAAGATTTGGCCTGTATGCCCTATACCTCGGGCACAACGGGTCGACCTAAAGGCTGTATGCATACGCACAGCGCGGTAATGTACAACGCGATGAGTGGCGCTATGTGGGCGGGTGCTGGTTCACCCGATCATGTGGTGTTGCTATCGCTACCTTTGTTTCATGTCACCGGTATGCAGATCAGTATGAACACGGCCATTTATGCAGGTGCTACGTTGATCATCATGCCGCGTTGGGATCGTGATCTCGCTGGTCGCTTGATCACAAAACACAAAGTCACGAGTTGGACCAGCATACCCACCATGATGATCGATTTTTTATCTAATCCCAAATTAGCGGAATACGACATTACGAGTCTAAAGCGTGTCTCTGGTGGTGGTGCGGCAATGCCAGCTGCCATAGCGCAGAAGCTACTCGATATGACGGGCTTACGCTACATGGAAGGCTATGGGTTATCTGAAACGATAGCAACCTCGCACTCCAACCCAATACAGAGACTTAAGCAGCAATGTTTAGGCATTCCTATATTCGGTGTGGATTCGCGCATCATCGATCCTGAAACGCATCGTGAACTGCCAGCCAATGAAATAGGTGAAATCATTATTCACGGGCCGCAAGTTTTGGTGGGTTATTGGCACGATGAACAAAAAACTCGCGAAGCATTCCTTGAATTAGATGGAAAAAAATTCTTTCGATCAGGTGACTTAGGCTATCGTGATGACGAAGGTTTTTTCTTCTTTACCGATAGACTTAAGCGCATGATCAATGCGAGTGGTTACAAAGTATGGCCAGCAGAAGTCGAGGCAATGATGTACAAGCATCCTGAGATACAAGAATGCTGCATCATCGCTACCCACGATGATTATCGTGGTGAGACAGTTAAAGCGGTGGTTGTAAAAAAACCGGGTAGTGAAATAAACGGAGATGATTTAATGGAATGGGCACGAACACAAATGGCTGCGTATAAAGTGCCTCGAGTCGTTAGTTTTGTTGATGTATTACCAAAATCAGCCACCGGCAAAGTCATGTGGCGACAATTACAGGAAGCCGAGCGCGCCGTATGAGCATCATCCTTAGTACGTTAAATGCTCGCTTTTCTCACGCATCGTTAGGGCTGCGCTATCTTATGGCCAACATGGGAGAGTTGGCTCCCATTACACACATTCAGGAATTTGTGATCGGCGTACGCGCGGCCGATATCGTCGAAAAACTGTTAGCGCATCAGCCTTCTATCATTGGTTTTGGGGTGTACATCTGGAACGTGGATGAGATTACTCATATCGTTGCGCTGCTCAAGCGCGTAGCGCCGGAAGTCATCATCGTTCTAGGAGGGCCGGAAGTCTCGTACGAGCCCGAAGAGCAAGCGATCGTTAAGCTGGCTGATTATGTGGTGACTGGTTGGGGTGACATTACCTTTACAAGCTTGTGTGCATCGATCCTGCACGGGCCTAAGCCCTTAATGAAAATCCATGCAGGCGAGCAGCCTCCTCTGGAGCAAATTGCGTTTCCTTATGCGCATTACACCGAGCACGACATCGCGCATCGAAAGGTGTATGTCGAAGCCTCGCGTGGCTGCCCGTTCAAATGTGAATTTTGTTTATCCGCGTTGGATAAAACGGCTTGGCCATTTCCCTTGGATGATTTGCTGGGAGAGTTAGAAGGTCTCTATGCGCGCGGAGTGCGTGAGTTTAAATTTGTCGACAGAACCTTCAATTTAAATATCGCAAATAGTCGACGCATCCTGCAGTTTTTTCTCGACAAGTTGGCGGCCAATCCAACGGATCCCGTGTTCGCGCATTTCGAATTAGTACCCGATCATTTGCCCGATTCTTTAAAAGACATGGTGCAACAGTTTCCGGCCGGATCATTGCAATTTGAAATAGGCATACAAACCTTCAATGTCGACGTGCAGGGCTTAATTAGCCGAAAACAAAATAATGAAAAAGCCGCTGAAAATTTGCGCTGGCTGCGCGAAGAAACTCACGCGCATTTACATGTGGACTTGATTGCAGGCTTGCCAGGTGAAGACATGGAGAGTTTTGCGCAGGGATTCGATCGACTCGTGGCGCTGCAACCGCATGAAATTCAATTTGGTATCTTGAAGCGATTACGCGGCGCACCGATAAGTCGTCACACTAAAAACTTTGGGCTGATATTTGATTCGTCGCCGCCTTACACAATTTTGGCGACTGACCGCATCGATTTCAATACCATGCAGCGATTGATTCGGTTCGCTCGTTATTGGGATTTGGTTGCGAATAGCGGGCGCTTCAAATCGCTACTGCCTGCGGTATTGGCAGATGCGCCGTTTCAACGATTTCTTGCGCTATCGGATAGGCTATACGCTAAAACGGATGCGACTCACAGAATCTCACCGGATCGTTTGGGGGGATTGTTGAACGAGTGGTTGGCGAGTTTGAATCAAGAGAATGCTGCAGACATAGCGCCAGCGAGCAAACTTAATTCATCGACAGGCAAGGGAGACCGCGCTAACGCTGGGACACAGCGACAACAAAGGCATCAGGCAGCGTGACCTTCGGCAGAGGAGCGCCAGGCTTCTATCAATGCAAGTGCCGCTTCGCTCAGCGACGACAAAGGCAAAACACGAGCGCGCTCAAAAATCATTAGCGCATAAGCGTCCGCCAACGCATTGACTTCGGGTGAGAGCGCGCGCTCTTCTCCGGTCGCTGGCCGCATGCGACGCCAATAGTTAATGGCTTCTTCTAGTTCGGTGAGGGTGACATCCATGGCGCTATTGTACCGGCACTCAGTGCCGGTACGATTTTCGTTGCGATTAATCGAGGCCGAGTTCTTTGCTAAGCAAATCAGCGCCGGCTGCCAAGGCTTGCAATTTGGCCGCAGCGATATCGCGTGGCATGGTCACTAAGCCGCAGTTAGTGCAGCCATGGATGTGTTTAACGTCCACATACTTTAGCGCGCGGCGCAGCACATCGGCGACTTGCTCAGGCGTTTCAACCGTGGATGTGGCCACATCAATAGCACCCACCATCACGTCTTTGCCTTTCAGCATAGCGATCAATTCCATGGGCACGCGCGAATTCTGACATTCCAAACTCACTTGGTCGATCGTGCTATTCGCTAGCAGCGGAAACACGTGTTCGTATTGACGCCACTCTTCGCCCAGACCTTGTTTCCATTTGATGTTGGCTTCGATGCCATAGCCATAGCAGATATGCACGGCTGATTTGCAGCTCAAGCCTTGTGCCGCACGCTCTAGAGTTTTTACGCCCCAATCACGCACTTCATCGAAAAATACATTAAATGCGGGTTCATCGAATTGCACGACATCGATACCTGCTGCTGCCAGTTCAAGGGCTTCTTGATTTAAGATTTCTGCAAACGCCCATGCGAGTTTTTCGCGGCTTTTGTAGTAATCGTCGAACAGCGTATCGATCATCGTCATAGGGCCTGGCAGCGTGAACTTGATCGGGCCTTTGGTTAATTTGCGCAGGCGCTTGGCATCTTCTACAAACACAGATTTCGTGCGCACTACTTTATCAATCACAACAGGCACATCGGCGTCATAACGATTACGAATACGTACAGTTTTTCTATTAACGAAATCCACGCCGCTGAGGTGTTCGATAAAGGTGGTCACGAAATGCTGACGAGTTTGTTCGCCATCGCCAATCACGGTGATACCAGCACGAAGTTGATCATCGACCGCGAGTCGCATCGCATCCGCTTTGGCTTGCTCAAGGGCTTCACCTTGCAACTGCCAAGGTGCCCAGAGCTTTTCTGGTTCTGCTAGCCATGCGGGTTTAGGTAAGCTGCCTGAAATGGCAGTTTTGATGCGTTGACTCATGATGTCTCCGGGGGGCTATTTATTAGTAATAGGGGTGTGAAAAATATGCAGGTATTTAAGCAGTACGGTGCTTCATAAAATTTTCTAATCGTTGAACACCCAGCTCGAGTTTGTCGAGTGAGCTAGCGAAGCACCAACGTATGGCGCCTTCACCTTCGGGGCCAAACGCGCTACCGGGTGCTAAGCCTATGCCGGCTTCTGCAACGAGTTGTTTGCACAGCGCGAGCGAATCTTTCTCGCCCTGTATTTTAAAGAATAAGTACATTGCGCCTTTAGGCAGTGGCGCAATGACGCCTGCTTCACGGAAAAAAGGTCGCGACAGTTGTTCGTACAAGTAATTGCGTGCGCGTGTGTAGCGTTCAAGCGTGTGAGTGATAATTTCTTCGCCACGCTCGATGGCAACGATACCCGCTTGTTGCACAAAACCTGGTGCACAGGAGGTGTTGTATTCGATCAGTTTGCCTAAATCAGCGATGAGCGATTCAGGCGCTTGTATCCAGCCCAATCGCCAGCCTGTCATTAGCCACGACTTAGAAAAACTATTGATGGAAACAACCCGTTCATCGGGTTCAGCTAAATTCAGAAACGAGGGCGCGCACGAGAGTGTACCGGGTGCCTGATCGTAAACTAAGCGCTCATATACATCATCGGCGATGAGCCAGATACCGTGTTTACGGCAATGCGCTAGGACGATGTCTTGTTGTTCTTTGCTAATCACCCAGCCCGTAGGATTGTTGGGCGAATTTAACAGTAAGGCTTTTGTATCCGGTGTTAATGCGGCTAATAACTCATCTAAATCCAACTCCCATACAGGATCTGTTTTTTTCGTATTCAGTTGCAGCGATACGGTGACAACCTCAGCACTGAGGATTTTTGGTATCTCGACCAGATTCGGCCACAGCGGGGTAACGATCACCACGCGATCACCCGGATTTAACAGTAACTGTGCTGTCAGCATAAGCGCAGACACCCCAGATGAGGTCAGCGCAATGGAGTTCGCTTGCGTCGGTTTGTGCAGACGTGACGAATAGTCAGCGAGCGTTTCTCGCAGTGCAGGCAAGCCAAAGTTTTGCGTGTAAAAAGTTTCACCCGCATCTAAGGATTGTTTAGCTGCATCACGGATGAATGTCGGGGTAACTTCATCCGGCTCACCAAACCAAAAGGGAAGGACATCGCTACGGCCCATGCCCGCATTCGCTACTTCGCGAATGCGTGAGGCGCGTAATGATTGTATAGAGTCGCGCGATAGCGCAGCGAAAGAGCCGGCGTGATTCATAAATTAAAAGCGAGGCGTTAACGACTTACTTATATTAGGTCGCTTTTTTAGCGCTGGTTTTTTTTGCCACAGCTTTTTTAGCTACCGCCTTCTTCGCCGCCACTTTTTTTGCCGGGGCTTTTTTAGCAGCGGTTTTGCTACTCACCTTTTTTGCAACGGCTTTTTTCGCCGCAGTTTTCTTTGCCGCTACTGGTGCGGCATCGGCGTCACCATCATCGCCAGCAGATTTTTCAGCAGCAGGTTTGCCTTTGCGCGGCTCGAATTCAAAACTCACTTTGCCATCTTTGCCTTTGGCCAGATACGCTTTGAATGGCCGACGTGTACGCTGAGAGACGAAACCCGGTAATAGATCAGTGCGGCCATCGTTAAGCAATTTAACCATCTGCTCAGGGAGAATTTCTTGCTGAAGAATGATGCGGCCGCTGCGGAAATCACACGCTTTCGGCTTTGCTGCAGTTTTTTCGCAAACGTAGGCTAGGCCCATTTCATACACGTTGCTGCCGCACTTAGGGCAAGCACCGAGTACGGTCTGACCCGTAAAGTCGACAGGTTCTGCGTTCTCGTCATCTTCATTGCTCTGGCCGAAATCAAACTCGAGTTTGAAGTTTTGTATTTCTTCATCGCGCGATATTTTCAAGATGGCGGCAAAGGGTCGTCCCATCTTGGAACGGAAACCCTGCAGCGGTCCGATGGTGCGATTGGTTAAAAGCTCTTCGACTTCGGCCACTTCAAATTGACGTCCCCCGGGAGTTTTACTCATCGAGAATTCACACTTCGTACAGGCGAAGCGACGGTAGTTTTCTTTAACGACAGAATTACAATTCGGGCAGGGCGTGGTCAGTGTGGCGTAGTCGCCTGGAATGGTGTCGTTGTCGTATTCTTTAGCGCGTTTTACGATGGTTTGCGTCATCTGCGCAATCTCGCGCATAAACTCTTCACGACTAATGCCGCCGCGTTCCATTTGCGCGAGCTTGAATTCCCATTCGCCGGTGAGTTCAGGTGCGGTGAGCTCGGAAACACCCAAGCCACGTAGCAGCGTCATTAACTGAAATGCTTTAGCCGTCGGTATCAGTTCGCGACCTTCGCGCACTAAATATTTTTCGTTCAACAGTCCTTCGATGGTCGCAGCGCGTGTGGCCGGTGTACCCAAGCCTTTGCCCGCCATAGCATCACGCAACTCTTCGTCATCAACTAATTTTCCTGCACCTTCCATCGCTGACAGCAGCGTTGCTTCTGAATAGCGTGCGGGTGGTTTGGTAACTAGTGCATTGGCATCCAGCTTGTCGGTTTTGACTTTCTCATCCTTGGCGACGGCGACAAGTGTTCCGGTGGTCTCACCTTCTTTGCCGCTGTGCTCAGCAGCTTCTTTGCCGTATACGGCCAACCAACCTGGGTTGGTGAGTATCTTGCCTTCGGTTTTGAATTGATGTCCTGAGACTTCGGTATAGCGAGTTGTAACCAGATACTCAGCGGCTGGATAAAAAACCGCCATGAAACGTCGTGCAACTAAGTCATATAGCTTTTGTTCAGGCTCAGACAAATTCTTGGGATATTGCGTGGTTGGGATGATCGCAAAGTGATCGCTGATTTTCGTATTATCGAAAATTCGTTTGTTCGGTTTAATCCAACCACTCTTCAGAATTTGCGCTGTAAGTGGATAGTAATTATTACTCTCGCCCAGCGTTTCAATCGTTTGCTTAACGGTCGCGATATAGTCTTCAGGCAGATGGCGTGAATCGGTACGAGGGTAGGTCAGTACCTTATGCCGCTCATACAGTGCTTGCGCTAAACCCAGCGTATTCTTGGCAGAGAAACCAAAGCGCGCATTTGCTTCACGCTGCAAGCTAGTGAGGTCAAATAATCCGGGCGCCATCGATGTACTGGGTTTGGATTCTTCGCTAACGTTACCTATTTTTCCGCGGCACGCAGCAACAATCGAATCGGCCGCCGCTTTGCTCCACAGACGTTCGGCGCGTCGCTCGGGGTCGATGTCATCTTTCTTAAATTTCGTGTCTAGCCAACGACCTTCATACACGCCGGCAGCACATACGAATTCGGCGCGCACTTCCCAGTAGTCGCGCGAGACGAATTGTTTAATTTTTTCTTCGCGCTCAACCACGATAGACAAGGTCGGTGTTTGCACTCGGCCGACCGTTGTTAAATAGAAGCCACCTTCTTTTGAATTGAAGGCCGTCATGGCGCGCGTGCCATTGATGCCGATCAGCCAATCAGCTTCGCTGCGGCAGCGTGCAGCGTCGGCCAACGGCAGCATGTCGCCATCTTCTCTTAAGTGAGTAAAGGCATCGCGAATCGCGCCCTGAGTCATCGATTGCAGCCACAAGCGTTTGACTGGCTGCTTGGCTTTTGCGTACTGAACAATCAAACGGAAAATCAACTCACCTTCGCGTCCAGCGTCGCAGGCGTTAATCAGTTCGCCGACATCTTTACGTTTGATTAATTTGTTGAGTAGCTTGAGGCGTGACTCAGTTTTTTGTATGGGATTTAACGCAAAGTACGGCGGAATCATTGGCAAATTTGCAAATGACCATTTGCCACGTTTGACGTCATGTTCTTCGGGTGCCGCGATTTCGACCAGGTGGCCGACGGCTGATGACAGCACGTAGTCGTCGGATTCAAAGTACTCATCGTGCTTAGTGAAGCCGCCGAGGCTCTTCGCGATGTCATTCGCGACAGAGGGCTTCTCAGCAATGATGAGTGCTTTGGTCATGATTTTTCCGGATCTAGGGGTGACATTAGTAGGGCATTTGCCTATTTGGCGGGTAATTACTCACCATTTAGACAGTTGTAAAGCAAGTTACGAGCGCTGACGTTTTGATAACGACGGCGCTAGTGCGGCCAATGATAAGCGTGTTATCGCTGACTTCGCAAGCGAGCCATAGTTAGTTAGTCGCGTTAGCTCAGGCTTTAAAGACAAATCAGAAGTGCGAGCCGTTGCCAATTCCGCAACGATGAGCCGCGGGAGGGCATTAGCTACGTGTCAACGAGATGAGTGAAAATGGCTGCGAGTAGGCAGCCAGAAAAGCGGGTCAGTGATAGACGGGAGGGCTGGAATCTTCGTCGTCAAAAAAGAGTTCGTCGAACATCAGCCCGTCAGGCTCTTTGCCTTGACTCCAAAGCACCATCAGTACGATGACTTTGAGTTTGTCTAACGATATGGGGGATTCATTGACTGCACAGGCGCGCTCGAGAACGATCTCGCGCTGCAGTGCATTGATGACATCGGCTGACTCAAGGAATTCGACGAAGCCTATGGCTGCCGATCCCAGCAACTCATATTCGCGCTCTGCATACACACGAAAACCAAATGAAAACGCGGTTTGTCGAGCCTGCTGGCTGAATATCTCATTAGTCGTCTCCGCGAGGTCGGTCAACCACCCGAGTGCGCGCGAGATTTCTTCTTCTTCGAAACCTACCGCTGATAATTTCTTTGCCAGTGCATCTGAATCTGGGCAAGCATCAGGACGGTAATAGGTTTCGTATAAATAAACGAGGACCTCAAACATATTCGTAATGTAGCTGCATCTGCGCCGACGCACAAGCATGCGGGTAAAAAAACTTCAAGAACTATTTATTAATCGGCAGCTTTTTATTAATTTCACGTACTTTCGGCGCATTTGCAGCCAAATTAATATCGAATTTAGTTCGTAGTTAGTTCGTAGTTGGTTCGCATTTAGTTCTCTTGTGCGATGCAGAGCGATATAAACGAAGCGGCGATAGCGTTGTGTAAACCGACGCGCAATTTGTGGGAAGTGTTAACGCACTTTATTACGATTTTTTAATGAAGCGCTTGATACATACCGCTAGCAAGTCTTTCTATACGACCTGCAAACTCAAGATCAAGCAGGCTGGCTTGAACCTCGGCCATAGTGAGCCCGGTTCGCATGACTAATTCATCAACGCTAACCGGATCATGTCCTGCTGCATTCAGTAATTGATTTGTCATCGCAGGCGCATTTGCAGAATTTACAGCGGTGTTTACAGCGACATCAGGCTGAGAAATTTTTTCTTTTGGCGGTGTGTGTGGCACATGAAATTCTTCCAGGATGTCTTGTGCAGATTCCACTAGTTTCGCACCTTGGCGTATTAGTTGATGACATCCTTTCGATAGTGGCGAATGAATAGAACCAGGAATAGCAAATACATCACGCCCTTGCTCAAGCGCGCTACGCGCAGTGATGAGTGAGCCGGATTGCGCGGCTGCTTCGACTACTAAAACGCCTTGCGATAAACCGCTGATGATGCGATTGCGACGTGGGAAATTTGATGCAATACCTGGCGTGCCCAGCGGGTATTCGCTCACTAAGCAACCGTGTACGGCGATTTGGTGCGCCAGCTCGCGGTGTTTAGCGGGATACACCAGATCAAGACCCGTGCCTGTGACAGCGACGGTTGATCCTTCTGTTGCGATTTCACTTAACGCTCCTTCGTGCGCCGCGCCATCGATGCCTAATGCAAGGCCTGAAACAACGGTCAGCCCGCCTGCACTAAGTACCTGAGCAAAGCGTCGCGCGTTTTGTATGCCTTGCAGGGTGGCGTTGCGGCTACCTACAATTGCGATTGATTTTCGTGTCAATAATTCTGCGCGACCTTTGATGTACAACACGGGCGGTGGATCAGCGATAGTAAGCAGCGAGCTGGGGTAGTTGGCATCGGCAAACGTAAGCACTTGATTTCCAGCGTGCGTGCACCAATCCAGCGTGGCATCGATTTGCGTGCGGATACGATCATCAGGCGCTGAGCTAAGCGTTAGCGCAAGTTTTTCATTCACACATTTTTGCAGCGCCGAATAATTGGCGCCGAAAATATTTTCTGGCAAGCCAAAATGACTCAACAATTCGCGTGCGGTTTGTGGCCCCACACCCTCAGTCAGCATTAGCCTTAGCCAATCAGCGAGGCCCTCGGAGTGTGTCATGGCGCTTCCGTATTGGCTGAAATGATCGAGTCGCCAATGGTGATGGCGTCGCGCGCTTGCATGATCATCGCGAGAGAGATTTTTTCTTGCACTTTGAATACCAGTAAAGTTCCAATGGCTTGCTTATTGTCGTTGAGCGGATTTGATAATGGGTTTTCATTTGCACGGATTCTAACTTGCCGAACCACCTTCACTACGCTACCGGGATCGAGTCCATGCACCGAGCCACGATTAATCACCACGATGTCATGCATTCTGGCCCAACGGCCATCGTGCAAAATCGCAGCGAGCTTACCGTCAATGATTTTGCCGGGGTGTGGAAACAAAGGGACGAGATCTGAATCGCTAACGGGCACCAGCTTGTCCCCTGCACTGACTTCCTTTTCTGAGCGCGTTATTTCAAATTTATGCATGGCTCCGCTAATCTGGCTGAGACGAGCGCGACCTATATTCAAGCCGGCCACACCCAGAGGCCGCTTTGTATCGGGGTCGACAATGGAGTACTCGACGCGGAACACATCGAATAGCTTATTCGTGCCGACATCACCCTGCACAAAAACACTATCGCCTTTTCCAGCCATAACGCGACCGCTTTCAATTTCTCGAACGGTTGGTGCGTTGGGCAGTGCGTCGGTGCTAATTAGCGGCGTTCGCGTGAATAAATTTTGTAATTTTTCGGAGAGTAGTGGCAGCGGTGGATGCGCGATCGGTGTGCTGCGTATTGTTGGCGCTAAGTGCAATAGGAGGGCCGAGCTGTCCGCTTCAAGGCTAAGCGAGCCACTCAAGCGATTCAGTACGATTACCTGACCTGGGTAAATCCAGTGCGGATTAGGGATCAGGCTTTGGTTTGGCTTCCATACCTTGGGCCAGCACCACGGGTCATTTAAAAATAGGGAAGCGATATCCCACAAGGTGTCACCGGCTTGCACATGATGTTTATCAGGCGCATTGGGTGCCCATGCACAGGCGCTAGCTGACCATGCTGCATGCATGGGTAAAAAGCCTGACAGCAAAACGGTGAGCAGCACTGCTGTGCTAAACTTTTTCATTGAATTTTCCTTGGGGTAGAGCCGATGGGTGATTGAGTGAAAGCCGACGCGAATTTTGCGCGCGCTCCTCATCACAAATGAGCTGCAATCCCCTATTTTTTTCGTTTGTTGCACAAAAGTTGTATGGCCCTCTTATCTATCCTTCGCTATCCCGATCCTCGCTTGCATAAGATTGCTAAGCCCGTGACGGATTTTGATGATCGCTTGAAGCAGTTGATCGCTGACATGGCAGAGACTATGTACGAAGCCCCGGGTATAGGCTTGGCTGCGACGCAGGTCGATGTGCATCAACAAGTGATTGTTATTGATACCTCCGATACGCGTGATCAGTTACGCGTTTTAATTAATCCGCAGATTGTTTGGGCTAGCGATGACCGTCAGGTGTACGAGGAAGGTTGTCTTTCTGTGCCAGGAATTTACGATGGCGTTGAGCGGCCTTCGCGAGTACGCGTTCGCTCTTTCGATGCGGATGGCAATTCACATGAATTCGAAGCCGACGGCTTGCTAGCGGTCTGTGTGCAACATGAAATGGATCATCTTAAAGGTACAGTGTTTGTTGAATATCTGTCACCTCTCAAGCGTAATCGCATCAAAAGTAAGCTTCAAAAAGAAGAGCGAGAACTTAAAAAAGAACGCCAACCACTCGGTGCTCGTTAATTGCTACGAACGTACTGATTAAATAAAAACCTGATATTTCTCGATTAATGGCGCTAAGCTAAGCGCTTAATTTTCGTGGCCCCGCGTCGCACAGCTACGCTGGCTCGCCATAAAATACGCAATAAATCAGCATCTCCCTGGCTCCGGCGTTCTGCCCGCACCTATAATCACAGCATGAAAGTTATTTTTGCTGGTACGCCGGAATTTGCCGCCATTGCGCTCGCCCGTTTACATGAGGCAGGTTTTGAAATTCCACTGGTATTAACTCAGCCCGATCGACCTGCAGGTCGCGGCATGCAATTGCAGCCCTCTCCCGTTAAGAGCTATGCGTTAAAGCATGGAATGCCGGTTGCTCAGCCCGTGTCATTGCGTCTGGATGGCAAATACCCCGAGCAAGCGGCTGCGGCGCATGCGCAGCTCAAAGCGACGGAGCATGAGGTGATGGTGGTGGCAGCCTATGGATTGATTCTTCCTGCATCCATATTGTCCATACCACCTATGGGTTGTTTGAATATTCACGCTTCGCTGTTACCTCGATGGCGCGGCGCGGCACCCATACATCGTGCCATCGAAGCGGGTGACAGCGAAACGGGCATTACGATTATGCAAATGGATGAAGGCTTAGATACCGGCCCCATGTTGCTGACGCGAAGTGAGCGTATTAACGCAACGGATACAACCGGCTCATTGCACGATCGTCTTGCTGCATTGGGTGGAGAGTTAATTGTTGATGCGCTAAAAAAATTGCAGCAAGGTGGCTTATTAGCGCAAGCCCAGCCAACCGACGGCATGACCTACGCAGCAAAAATTTCAAAGCAGGAAGCTGATCTGGATTTTCGTTTGCCCGCAGAGACTTTGCTGCGCCGTATACATGCTTTCAATCCTTTTCCCGGGGCGGCCGGAAAAATCTGGCAAGCAAATTCTGTCGAAGGCAAGGGAAAGGCGGGTGAAATTCTCTCGGTAACTTCGGAGGGCGTCGTCGTCGCATGTGGCTCTGGCGCCCTGAAATTATTGGAACTACAAAAGCCTGGCGGTAAGCGTCTTGCGGCGGCACAGTTTATTCAGGGTTTTGCCATGGAGCCTGGGCAGTGCTTACAAATTCCACAGTGAATTCCCGTATAATTCATCAGCGCCGATTTGATTAAACCAGTCAAAATCCAGCTTGCGGGCGCAGAGATGCTGTAAAGCTCTCAATAAATACTGCTAAAGCGGCGCGCATACCCGGCTTCGCTTTGCAGGCCGGGTTTTTTATTTGCGCACTATCGACACCATTTCATGAAACGCGACGCGATCTCAACTACCGAAGCTCACTTACGTCAATTGCTGTCTCAACGCATCCTGATCCTTGATGGTGCGATGGGCACGATGATTCAGCGTTATAAGTTAACTGAGGAAGATTATCGCGGAACACGCTTTGCAGATTTCAGCGTTCCGGGTAAAGAGATTTTCGTTAAGGGCAATAATGAATTGCTCACGTTAACGCAGCCGCACGTCATTCAAGAGATACACGAACAATACCTCGAGGCGGGTGCCGATCTAATCGAAACCAATACCTTTGGTGCGACGACGATTGCGCAAGATGATTATCATATGGCGCATCTGGCCTATGAAATGAATCTTCATGCGGCACGCATTGCACGTGCTGCCTGCGATAAATATTCAACACCGGACAAGCCGCGCTTCGTTGCTGGTGCACTCGGCCCCACACCCAAGACTGCATCGATTTCACCCGACGTGAATGATCCCGGCGCGCGCAATGTGACCTTCGATCAATTAGTGGCCGCCTATCATGAGCAGGTACGTGCACTGGTTGAAGGTGGCTCGGATGTGCTGTTAGTAGAAACCGTATTCGACACACTCAACTGCAAAGCCGCACTATTTGCGATTGATCAGTTCTTTGAAGAGACCAACCAAAAGCTACCGATTATGATTTCTGGAACCGTGACCGATGCGTCGGGTCGCGTGTTGTCGGGACAAACGGTAACGGCCTTTTGGAATTCAGTTCGTCACGCACGGCCTTTAACCATCGGTCTTAACTGCGCACTAGGTGCTGCATTGATGCGCCCTTATGCAGAAGAGTTATCCAAGATCGCCGAGACCTTCGTCTGTATCTATCCCAACGCAGGCTTGCCGAATCCTATGTCGGACACAGGTTTCGATGAAACGCCGGATGTCACATCGTCACTGCTCAAGGATTTTGCAGAAAGCGAGTTTGTGAATATCGCGGGTGGCTGCTGCGGCACCACGCCAGAGCATATTAAAGCGATTGCAGAGACGGTAAAAAGTATTCCTCCGCGCGTTATTCCAACGCATTTGCATCACATGCGTTTGTCAGGCTTAGAGCCTTACATCATTGATGAAGATTCCTTATTCGTTAACGTAGGCGAGCGTACTAACGTCACCGGTTCAAAAGCCTTCGCGCGCATGATTTTGAATGAGCAGTACGAAGAAGCGTTAGCCGTGGCCAGGCAGCAAGTTGAAAATGGCGCGCAGATCATCGACATCAACATGGATGAAGCCATGCTGGATTCGGTGGCGGCAATGACGCGCTTCTTGAATTTGATCGCCTCAGAGCCCGATATCGCTCGTGTACCCATCATGATCGACTCGTCCAAATGGTCAGTGATCGAAGCAGGCTTGAAGTGCGTTCAGGGCAAGGCGATTGTTAATTCGATTTCGCTCAAAGAGGGCGAGGAAGAGTTTCAGCGTCAAGCAAAACTCTGTCGCCGCTATGGCGCAGCAGTGATTGTGATGGCTTTTGATGAAAAAGGTCAGGCCGACACGTATCAGCGCAAAATTGAAATTTGCGAGCGCGCCTATCGCATGCTCACCGAAGTGGTGGGTTTCCCGCCTGAAGATATTATTTTCGATCCAAATATTTTTGCCATCGCCACCGGTATCGAAGAGCATAACAATTACGCCGTTGATTTTATCGAAGCCACTCGTTGGATACGTGAAAATCTTCCACACGCAAAAATCAGTGGCGGCGTATCGAATGTCAGTTTTTCATTCCGCGGTAATGATCCGGCGCGCGAGGCAATACACACCGTATTTTTGTATCACGCAATTCGCGCTGGCATGAGCATGGGTATCGTGAATGCGGGCATGGTGGGTGTTTACGACGATCTCGATCCCGAATTGCGTGAGCGCGCTGAGGATGTGGTGTTAAATCGTCGTGAAGATGCGACTGAGCGCATGATCGAATTAGCCGCAACCTTGAAGGCCGGCGATAAAAAAGAAGAACAAAATTTAGTGTGGCGTGAAAATCCGGTAGAAAAGCGTTTATCACACGCGCTCATTCACGGCATTACACAATGGATAGTTGAAGATACTGAAGAGGCACGTCAGCAGGTGGCGGATCGCGGCGGGCGTCCGATTCACGTCATTGAAGGTCCGCTGATGGATGGCATGAATATCGTCGGCGATCTGTTCGGTCAGGGCAAAATGTTTTTGCCTCAAGTGGTGAAGTCAGCCCGCGTGATGAAACAAGCCGTCGCGCATCTCGTGCCTTTCATTGAAGAAGAAAAGCTCGCAGAAGAAAAACGCACTGGCCAAGCAGCGAAAGCTAAAGGCAAAATTATCATCGCTACCGTAAAAGGTGATGTGCACGATATTGGTAAAAACATCGTGTCGGTAGTTTTGCAATGTAATAATTTTGATGTGGTGAACATGGGCGTGATGGTGCCGTGTTCGGAAATTCTGGCCAAAGCCAAAGAAGAAAACGCCGACATCATTGGTTTGTCGGGTTTGATCACGCCGTCACTAGAAGAAATGGCGCATGTGGCCAAAGAAATGCAGCGTGATCCGTATTTCCGTGGTTTGAAGACGCCGCTTTTAATTGGCGGTGCGACCACCAGCCGTGCTCACACGGCCGTGAAGATTGCGCCGAATTACGAAGGGCCGGTGGTGTATGTACCCGATGCTTCTCGTTCAGTGTCGGTGGCGCAATCGCTGCTGACACCCGAATCGCGCGATCACTACATCAGTGAGATTGCGACTGACTACGAGCGAATTCGACATCAGCACGCTGGTAAGAAAGCCGTGCCTATGTTGTCGTTGGAGGCGGCACGTAAAAATAAAATGCGTTTGTCGTTCCAAGATGAGTACGCGCCACACAAACCGAAATTCATAGGGCGTCGTCATTTCAGAAATGTCGATCTCGCACTGCTGGCTAACTACATCGACTGGGGTCCATTTTTCCAAACGTGGGATTTGGCTGGCCCCTTCCCCGCAATTTTGACCGACCCCGTAGTCGGTGAGTCAGCGAGCAATGTCTATGCTGAAGCGCAGGCGATGTTGAAAAAACTGATAGAAGGTCGGTGGCTAACGGCGAATGGTGTGATGGCGATTTTGCCCGCCAATACCGTGGGTGATGATGACATTGAAATTTATACCGACGAAAGCAAAACCGAAATCGCGTTTACGTATTACGGATTGCGTCAGCAAACGGAAAAACCTGTCATAGATGGCGTGGCTAGGCCCAACCAATGTCTGGCTGATTTCATCGCACCTAAATCGTCAGGCATTACCGATTACATCGGCCTGTTTGCTGTGACCTCAGGCATTGGCATTGAAAAACATGAACAGCGGTTTGAAGATGCTAACGATGATTATTCATCCATCATGCTCAAGGCACTGGCTGATCGTTTTGCTGAAGCCTTTGCTGAATATTTGCACGAGCGTGTTCGCAAAGATTTGTGGGGCTATGCCAGCGATGAAAAATTGGCTGCGACTGAATTGATTTCAGAATCGTACCGCGGCATACGTCCTGCGCCGGGCTATCCGGCATGTCCAGAGCACACTGTCAAACAAGATATGTTTCGCATACTTGAGTGCGAAGACATAGGTATGAGTTTGACTGAATCGTATGCCATGTTTCCGGGTGCTGCCGTGTCGGGATTTTATTTCGGCCATCCTGAATCGAAGTATTTCAGCGTCGGGAAAATAGGTGCTGATCAGCTGGCCGACATGGCCAAGCGGCGTGGTGTTAGTGCAGAGCAGTTACAGAGTTGGTTGGCGCCGAATTTGTAATGTCAGCGAATTGAAGCTGGTGAAGTGATGACGATGAAATGAAGCCAGTGAGTCAGTTCACTGGCTGACCATCGACGAATACTTTCATCTCTCCTGCGTCAAAGGCATGCCAGGTTTCATTGGTCGTGAGTGGTTCAGTAACAATGATGGCCACCTGATCATTAGGCGTAGTGACTTCTGAAAAATCGACGGTTAAATCCTCATCAGACAGCATAGCTTGTGCAAACGGGTATTTGCGAATGATGTAGTGCAAGCGTGTTGAGCAGTGCGCATACAAGGCCGAGCCATCCGAGAGCATCATGTTAAAAACGCCATACGATGCAACGTCGGTGGTCAGCTCCCTCAATGCTTCAGTGAGCGACGATTGTGGTGGTGGTGTATCACCGAATCGATTGCGTAATTCTTGCAGCAAGAAGCAAAATGCGCGTTCGCTATCGGTCGTGCCAACCGGGCGGAATGCACCGTTCAATGTGGGTGAAAATTCTTTCAGATCACCATTGTGAGCAAACACCCAGTAGCGCCCCCATAGTTCGCGTATGAATGGATGACAGTTCTCCAGAGCGACATGACCTTGAGTCGCTTTGCGAATATGCGATATGACGTTGGTGGATTTGATCGGATAGTGTTTGATCAACTCTGCCACAGGCGAGGCGATGGCAGACTGATGATCGACAAATAGTCGCACTCCCGCACCTTCAAAGAAAGCGATTCCCCAACCATCTTTGTGTTCGTCTGTGCCACCGCCGCGTGTTGCAAAGCCGGTAAAGCTGAACACGATGTCAGTGGGAGTATTGCAATTCATGCCCAGCAGTTGGCACATGATAGGGCTCGATCAAGAGTGATTTTGTGTCAACGTTAACACGAAATTCACTGGCCTTTCAGTGGCCGCTAGCAGCGGGTAAATTTAGGCTGCAACGCCAGAGTTCATGACCCGAAGCGAGATATTTTTCTTCAAAGGGTGTCAAGGGAGTCGAGCTGGGCACAAAACTCTCGTATTGCGCATCAATACCGCTA
Source organism: Pseudomonadota bacterium (assembly GCA_041173845.1). Taxonomy (GTDB): domain Bacteria; phylum Pseudomonadota; class Gammaproteobacteria; order Burkholderiales; family Burkholderiaceae_D; genus Pernthalerella. The sequence continues at coordinate 12,601 of JBEDHZ010000011.1, read as the reverse complement.
ATTGCTGTTACGGCGGTTGCAAATTCTTCTATGTAGATTTTCCAATTACTTCGACACTCAATATAACCGCCGAGTGAGAGCAGGGTTGGAAATACGGGGTGCGCATGCCAACGTCGCGCTAGATGATGTTTTTTCGGCCAGGGGTTTGGGTAAAGCAGGTAATGGTGCGAAGGATAAATCTTAGCGTCGTGTAGCAATCGCCAGAAATCAACCACATCAGCACGCACGGTGATGAAATTGTCGGGTGCATCTGAGGGCCACTCGACTTGACGCGATAATCTATCTATTGATTGATCAATACCAATCACAAAAGAGTCGGGATGCAAGATTGCGAGCCGTCGAGTGGATAAGCCTACGCCGCAACCTGCATCAATGATGAGCGTTGATTGGTTGGTGTTTCGCCAGGCGCGTATCGCGGTGTTAAATGCAAGACGGCTACTCGGCGCGATGGGCTTGAGATAATCAGACGCTGCACGACGTTGAATCAGGTCGTGCAGCTGATCGTGAATTCCCGTTTGATTGCTGGTGATAAAACGAGAATTGCTATGCATTCACGCGCTGGCTATCGTTTGTTTATCGCTTAGTGCAGTACGACAGGTTGTGCCATGAGCGAGCCATAGCTATCCAGAAATTCATCAAACTCTTCCATGCTGGGTGCGGTAGCGATTAACTCGCGCACATGTTGTCTGAAGGTTTCTGCGAGAGGGCCTGCGATGAAAATTTCACGTTGTGCTGGCTTGTCGAGAATTTCATAACCACCGAAGCGCATGGCTTCTTGTTCTGACTCGGCACCAAACTCAAGCACGCTGTACTGCTCGCTGTTATAGATCAGGTTCATGCCGGCTCCTTGGAGTAACTACTATGTGATCCAAAATGGTGCTGATACACGATTTTTCAAGAGGTACAGCAATTCGCATGCCAAAATTAATTTACAGCCCCGCAGTCAAGATCAAAACCTAATTCCAGCCTACCCGAATATTGATCTTCCTGCAAAAAATCTCTGATTGCGTTGAGGTGCACAGGATTAACCAAGCTCAAAAATATCAGATCGGGTTTTTCTTTGAGTGCGCGATTGAGCATCACGCGCATCGTTAGGTTGCCGCTGCAGCAAGGGCAACCAGGTGCCATGCGCACCACTTTGAGTGACGCCATTGAGTCAAGCGCAGTGTTAGGCACTTCTCCGCCTTCTAGAAGGGCCATGTTAAATAGTGTCGGTTTAATCTGAGTTTTAATCGCTTGTTCGCGTTTGCTCTGATTTGCGCCGTAGACTAAACGCAGTGTGGTCATCAGCTTTTCTTGGCAGCCTTGATAGATTCAACGCCTAATTGCTTAAGCTTACGATACAGATGGGTACGCTCCAGCCCAGTGCGCTCAGCTACGCGCGTCATGCTGCCGCCTTCGCGTTTCAGATGATGCTCAAAGTAGGCGCGTTCGAATGCATCGCGCGCTTCACGCAGAGGTAGTTCGAAGGAAACGCGGAATTCAGTATCAGGCGGCAAATACTGATTACCCGTTGCCAGCGTAGGCGAGTAAGCATGACCATTAAAAGAATGCGGTACGGCAGGGATCGCGGTTTTGTCAGGTATGGCATTAGAACGGCCATTGGAAGTGACCATTGTTCCGCGCGCGGTTTCGGGAGCGCTAGACAATCCTTGCTGCACGGTTCGCAGAAGCTTTTGCAGCGAGATAGGCTTTTCAAGAAAATTAATCGCGCCGATGCGGGTGGCTTCGACCGCCGTGTCGATAGTGGCATGACCCGACATCATAATCACGGGCATGGTTAGCAAGCCATCGCGTTGCCACTCCTTCAAGAGCGTAACGCCATCAATATCGGGCATCCATATATCCAGAAGAACGAGGTCGGGCGAGCTCGATAGCCGCAGGTCACGTGCCTGATTCGCGTCTTCTGCCGTGGTTACGACGTGACCCTCGTCACCCAGTATTTCCGAGAGTAATTCCCGGATACCCATTTCATCATCAACTACCAGAATGTTCGCCATTGCCGCCTCTTTTTCTCAATCCGATGGACTCGTACGGAAATTGTATTTTTTGCAATTAATAATGTCAAATGATTAAATACTTGCGAGCCTAAGTAAAAGTATGGAAACCCGGGCTCCAGGCCCATCTTTTCGGTGTTGCAGCTCAATCCGGCCTCCATGCTCTTCGACTATTTTCTTAACCACAGGCAACCCCAAGCCCGTACCTCGGGGTTTTGAGGTCACATACGGCTCAAAAGCTCTGGCCATCACTTTGGAATCAAACCCCGGGCCGTTATCGGTAATGCTTAAGCTAACGGCGATGCGGGTGGCACCATCGGCATCGCTGTAGCGTATCGACTCGGTACGCACATCAATTTGCGGTGCACGCTCGCCGTTTAATTCGCTGGTGGCGTCCTGTGCGTTTTGTAATAAGTTGTGCACCACTTGTCGCAGCTGGGTTGCATCACCCATGATCTTGGGCAGATCGTTTTCTAAGTGGGTGATTAATTGTTCGTTGCTACGTAGACCACCATACAGATCAAGAATTTCTGTAATTAAATGATTCAGTTCTAAGGGCTTAAGAACGGGCGGCGGTGTTTTTGCATAATCACGAAAATTATCAACCATCTGCTGCATAGCGACGACTTGATTCACTATCGTGTTCGTACCTCGTTCGAGCAAAGCAGCATCATCGCCACTAAGCTTGGTTTGAAGTTTCATCATGAGACGTTCAGCGGATAGTTGAATCGGTGTCAGCGGATTTTTAATTTCATGGGCGAGTCGCCTTGCTACTTCAGCCCATGCGGTTGAACGTTGCCCTGAAATCAGATCAGAAATATCATCGAATACCACCACATGACCGAGTCCGGTTCCCACAGGTAGTCGCGCGCCGCGCGCCAGCAGTGTGATTTCCGTATCTACTTTTTGTCCAATAAGACGGCGTGGAATTTCAATCTGCTGCTGCCACTGTTGTATCAGCGGATCGCCATCACTCATTGCGGCATGTGCACTTTGCCCTGAGAAGGCCTCAACGATAGGCGCGCTAAAGGCTGCGAGGGTGTCAATGCTGGCGAAAGAAAGTCCCAGATAGGGCCATAAATTTTGATACAGAATTTTTTCAGCGGATGCGTTAAACGTCACTAAACGCAATTGATCATCTAACACCATCACACCGGCCGACATATTGGCCAACACAGATTCGAGATAGGCTTTGGCGTCTTCAACTTCTTTGCGATTGCGTTCAACGGTTTCGCGTGCGTCGGCCAGCTGCGAGGTCATGATGTTGAATGATTTAGTCAGCGTACCGAGTTCATCAGAGCTGGCTGCAATCGGTCGTGGCGAAAGATCACCTTCTGCAACAGCCTTGGTTCCTTCGGCTAGTAACAGCAGAGGTTGTGCTAAATCAGTCGCTAACAGAAAGGCACTCACCATCGCTGCAAAAATAGCTAATAGCAGTGTGAGTGTGAGTGTGATCAGATAAAAATTTCGTAAGCCGGCGCGCGCTAATGATCGTTCTTGATACTCACCATAGGCGATGCGCAAAGCTTCTGCGTTTGCACTTAGTTGTTCAGGTACAGATTGCGTGACCTGCAAATAGCGCGGCTGGCTGTTGAGCGACATCAATGAGCCGTCACCACGTATCGTGACCAACACGCGTAGTCGCAGGCCACCCTTAGCACTGGTTGAAGGTGAATTAGTTTCGCTGTCAGTGGAGCTGCTAAGACCTTCACTACCTCCTTCGATTAATCCATATCCGCCCATCGATTTGGCGCGTGAAATCATCGCAGCCGTCGGCATGTCAGGCACAAGATTAGACAAAGCGCTGCTGGTACTGGCGATTAATTGGCCCGTGCCAGAAACGACAATCGCTTCATTTAATTGGTTGCGTTCAATTGCGCGCGCTAACTGTGCTGCCAACATAGAGTCCGGCATTTCAGAAAGTTCGGAAGCCACGGCGCGTGCTTTCAAACGTAAATCTTTGAGTGAAGCATCGAGTGCGCTGCGACCTAGTGTTAAACCTGATTCGAGTGCAGTTTCAACCTTGACGTTAAACCACGATTCAATCGATCGAGACACAAACTGCACCGAAACCAAATAAATCACCAAGCCCGGCAACACACCGATCAAGGTAAACATCAACACTAAGCGCGTCATCAAGCGCGAACCAAAACGTTTGCGGCGATAGCGACTCATTAAACGAGCTAACAGAAATAACACCAGCACAAACAGTGCTGTACCCACCAGCACGTTAGCGCCAACTATCCATGAGTAATAGGAGTCAAATAATCGCGTGTTGTCGCTGACAGTAGCTAACAGAAACAGCAGCATACTGACCGTCATGGCAGCAGCGATTAAAAGATAACGAAGTGCGCGCGTCACTTAGTTTCGGCCTTGTAGTTAAAGCGTGTCCAGCCCGACGACATTTTCCAATCACCACTGCCTAATGCAGTCACCTGTATAGTTTTGGGCAGTTGAGAAACATCGAGGCCGAATTGAATTGCAACGGTATAGTTTGCATCAGCTTTAAGCGCGTTAGGTTCGGCCACTAACCAACGACCCGGGTGGCGTAGTAACGCCAGCACGTCATCTAGTTGTGCAAAGCTTCGATACAGACTGCCGTCAACGGATGCACGATATTGGCGCGTCAGTACGTTGTATGAAATACGTATGTTGCGGCTGGATTTAATGGCGACATCGTCAAGCCAATACCAACGAGACCTAGATACTTCAAGCTGAAGTTTGAAATGCAGTGGAATACCTCGCGATAGCGCATCTTCCAAAGCATGTGTAAGTTCGACTGAAAAATTACTTGAAAGCGAATAGCCTTCGTCAGTCGCTGAAAGAGTGGCATCGACGAATTCAATGCCCTCAGCAGCCACGGCGGGTGCTACGGTGATCAAGCACAGCACTCCTAGCCAGAAACCCAAAAGTAGTTTTTGGATTCCAATCCAAGGAACGCTTAGTCTGCGACGTTGATGTTTAGGTGGCACTAGCCTGAAAAATCCCACGTATTCTTACCTTGCCCGGATGTGCCAGAGGGGTGCGAGCGCAGAGTGGTAAAAAAACCACGCCTTAGCCGCCCGGCGATAGTATCAAAACAAGGGCTTTTGGAGTAGCGCGTAAAACAATCCGTCATGATCATCGCCCTCGGCTGACTTGGGCGCCAGCTGCCCCGGGGAAGGCAGGCGCACACAGGAGTGACGTTGGCAGAAGGCCTCAGCCTGTAATTCGGACTCCTCTGGCCAGATCGAGCACGTGACAAAAAGCATCAAACCGCCCGGCCGCAGCATGCTCCACAAGTTATCCAAAATGGCGGAGCCAAGCTTTGCCAAGGTACGGGCATCTTCCGGGCGCCTAAGCCAGCGTATGTCCGGATGCCGCCGCACTATGCCTGAAGCCGTGCAAGGCACATCAGCCAAAATTCGATCAAACGCCTGTCCGTCCCACCAATCCTTGCGGCGCGCATCGCCACAAAGCAGCTCAGCTTTGAACCCCAGTCGAACAAGGTTGTCCGCAACGCGGGCTAATCTAGACTTGTCATTGTCCAGTGCCACCAGAGCGATATCCTCAGTTTCAAGCATGTGTACGCTCTTACCTCCGGGTGCAGCGCAGGCATCTAACACGCGCATACCTGGTTCAAGCTGCATCAAAGGTGCGGCCAACTGCGCAGCAGCGTCTTGCACAGAGACACGACCTTGCAGAAAGCCGGGAATGTCAGAGACGGACGTAGGCTGCGAGAGTCGAACGGCCCAGGGACCTAGTTGCGTTGCCTCTAACTGTTGCTCCGTAAGTAGTTGAAGATAATCTTCAACACCACCGAGTCGGCGATTAATTCGCAATGTGAGTGGTGGTCGAGCATTACCTGATTGCAGAATGTCTTCCCATTGATTCGGCCAATCGTTGCGCAGCTTATCTATCCACCATTGCGGATAATTCCACTGCGCTTCTTCGGAGGCACTCGCGGTACGTAACAAACGATCACGTTCACGCAAAAAACGTCGTAACACAGCATTCACTACGCCTTTAGCGCGAGAGAGCTCGCGGTCTGCTGCGCATGCGGAAACAGCTTGATCAACCACCGTGTGTTCAGCATACGGTTTGCTGGCATCCGCTAACAATCCAAGACTGATACGTAAGAGTGAACCGAGACGTTCTTGCTGTGGTGGCGCATCTAATAGCAAATCCATTAACTCAGAACTCAACCCCCAACTTCGCATGCTGCGATAACTGATGTCTTGAATTGCGCCGCGTGATGAGGGCGGTGCACGTAAACTATCAAAGGTGCTATTCAGTGCTGCAGGGAGCGAGGTCCCTGCACTTACCAGGGTGAGTGCACGCGCCGCACCGTCTAATGCGAAGGCTAAAGAATCAGTGGCGATCTTCACTGCACCACCGTATTGCTTAGCTGGTCTAGCCACGTGCTCACATCATCAAACACAGCTTTGGCATCGAGTTCGTTGAAAATTTCGTGATACAGATTGTCATACGCATGCAAACGTAAATAATTTTCTGGACTAGCTTGTGCAAATCGTAAGCTGCCGGTTGAATCAACCAGCTTATCTTGTCCCGCTACTAGCAACAGCGTCGGCAGATCGAGTGAGCTTACGTGAGAAAACACATCGTGCATGGTGGTGAGCATGGAATTGAGTAATCGTGCACTGATACGATCGTGCACCAACGGGTCAGCAAGATAAGAAGCAACAACTTTAGGATCATGCGACAGATAGGTGGTTTTTAATCCGTTCGATAGAGTGAGTGCTGGAGCAATCGCACTCAGCACCTTGAGTAGTGATCGCTCTACAAAATTCATATAAATCGCGAGTGCGGGCGCTGACAAAATCAAACCATCTAGCGCACACATTTTAGATAGCGCGAACTTCGCCGCAAATAAGCCGCCCATGCTATGCCCCAGCAACAGATGTCGCGTTACGGATGTTGGGCAGCTCGCTTGCCAGTCGTGCATGACCTGTTGTGCATCATCGAGCAAGCTGTCTGGATGGGGGATGTCACCGCGTTTGCCCGATGATTTTCCGTGGCCGCGATGATCATACGTACGCACGGCAAAGCCACGCTCGCAAAAAAAAGCAGCAAGATGTGCATAGCGCCCGCTGTGTTCGCCTAAGCCGTGCATGAACACGATGCCGGAATGCGCAGGGCTTGCAGGAAAATAATCCACGCAATGTATGTCAGTGCCATCGCGCATTTTCAGCATTAGAGATCGCGTCGCAGGCATCACACCCCCCACATCACAAAGGTATCTTCTTTCTGCGCTGCGCGCATCATTTCGAGCAATGGAAAAGCGCGCGCGCTTATGCTGACTTGTTTGCCGGACTCGAGATCGTCGCCGTAAGAATCGTTGCTGTCGGTCTGGTCTGCTGCGTGTTGGCGTTTGCTCAGAGCGATTTCATTTTCCAGCGCTGCGATGGCTGTAGCCATGTCTTCTGCAGTAATGATGCCTTGGTCTATGTCTTTGCCTAGGGTATCAAGTAAAGGCTTAGCGTGAGTCTTGTACATTAACAGGTCAGCAGCAGCTTTTGATTTAAAGGTGATCAGCATAAAAGTCGCAATCGAAAAATGGGATGGATTCCAATACTATGTAAACGCCTTGGTCGCACTCCAAAATCACAAATTAATACGACATTGTTCAAGAGCGTTCCGCGTTCCAGATAAAAATAGCAGTGCGCGAGCTACATCATTAGCCACATCATTAAAACTCACCCTATCAACCAACTAAGGAGTAGACGCTTGCTCGTTAGGATCGAATTTCGCTTTGCTCCTCACAAAGCGAACCAGTGCAAACAATTGCACTACCAAATAAACCGCCCAGGCCATACGCATCGCAGGTGAATAATCCCAACCATTCGCAACAAACAAATCAATTAATAAGCCCAGTCCCCATTGGACACTAAATGCGCCTATGAATAACGATAAGTTATACGCGCTATTGACTTGCCCTACTTGGGTCGAGGGAAAAGATAGGCTGACATGGGTTTGCGCCAGTGTCGATACGGTGACTAGCAAAGAAAACGGTATCCAGAGCAGCCATGCCCACGAATAAGGTAGCAACAGCATAGTCACCTGCAGAGCGATGGATAAACCGATACCCCAACCCACTACAGTCAAGGCTGGCCAACCTGGTTTTTCTCCATACGACACATGCTTTGGCGCCCACCACGACAAAAACACATACGACAGCATCAGACAAAAATTAAACACAAACAGTACTTGCGAAGTTTGCGTTGCCGATAGACCCAACACGTGCATCATCCACGGTCCGGCCCACAAGGTTTGAACCGCCATGAAACCGCCCTGATGCACGCCGCCGAGTAAAGCCATGCGTCGAAAATACGGGTGCGTAAAAATCTGTCGATACGACAGCGCGTCGCTCGCATGACTTTGCATCACCGTCTGCTGCAGTCGATCGTGTTCGACGTCGCGCAGTCGAAAGAATAATAAAGTCGCGGCAATTAATACCAACGCGCACATTATCCAGAACACACCACGCCATCCTATCAATGGCAGCGCAGCGGCGACGGGCACGGTGGTGCAAAGTGCGCCAGCAGTTCCGAACACCAGCATCCAACTCGATAGCTGACTTTGTCGTTCAGGCGCATACCAGCTGCGATAGGCTTTTAGTGGAGCCATTAAGCAGGCTGATACGCCAACGCCTATCAGTGCGCGTCCTATCCATAAACCAGCGAGCGTTGAGCTGTTGGCGAATAGGGCGACACCGGCTGCTGCAAATAACAGCAGAGCCGATTCGGTTCGACGTGGGCCATATTTATCGAGCCACAAACCAAGTGGAAGTTGAAGACTCGCAAAGCCCAAAAAATAAGCAGAAGAGAGCAAGCCCAGATCAGCGTTCGACAACTGCAGATCGGCCACCAACTCCGGTGCAATCACCGCATTGATCGCTCGAAATGCATACGAAAGAAAGTAAGCCGCGGCAAAAATTAAAACGACGCGTATGCCTGCTTTACCTTCCAGATAATGACTGGCGTGCGACATTAGTGAGGGGTAAACGATGAAAGAAAAGTATCAGCAATTTCGCTAGTGAGGTTATCTGACGATCCTAAAGCAACGACTTGAAAAACGTCCTGCCCATGTTCACCAAAGCGCGCAAATAAACTGAGGGGGCGACCTGTGGATGTTTTTCCTGCTGCTTGAATTTCCGTCATCATTGTTCCATCTTTTAGTGCGATCACTTTTTGTTGAGTGACGTCGCCATGAATATTTTGCAGCATCGCTTTTTGCATGGCGAGCAGTGCGGCATGGCGTTGTGCTGCATCATCAATTTTTATGCTGGCCACTGCGAAATTGATGTCGTTAGTTTCGGTGGCTGTCATTGTCATGGTGACTTTTAAACCGTCCAGATCGATAGCGCGAGAATGGGTACTCGGTTTCGCCGGTAGCAGCACGGTGTACGAGGGATCGGTCCCCTGCACTTCGCGCCAGTTGAAATTCGGACTGCAGCCAGTACTCGCAAAAACAATGGCCGTGAGCAGTCCGATTAATAAGGATTTATTTAAACGCATGGCGCGAATAGTAACAGCAGCGTATTGGTTAGCGCCGGTGCGCATCTCCTGCAAAACTAGCTATGAGTGCTTAATGCGCGTCGGTATTGAATAGCTTCGGCGATATGCGCAGAGCTAATTTGCTCGGTGTGCGCCAGGTCGGCGATGGTGCGAGCTAGTTTCAAAACTCGGTGATAGGCGCGGGCCGACCACTGTAGTTTGTTCATGGCCGCGCGCAAAAGATTTTCTGCATCTGCTTCTGGGGCACATAAGCTTTCAATTTCTTTTACGGATAAAGCCGCATTATTTTTTTGTTGTCGCGTGTGTTGTCGTGCACGCGCAGTCGTTACGCGCTCAGCAATCACAGCCGATGATTCACTGATCTCTGAACGTAAAATTTCATCCGTTGACAACGCCGCCACCGATACCAGCATGTCGATACGATCGAGTAATGGTCCTGAAATTTTGCCTTGGTAGCGAGCGATGCTTTCGGGTGTGCAGCGACAATTTTTGCGGGAGTCACCTAGATAGCCACAGGGGCAAGGATTCATCGCGGCGATCAATTGGAAATGACATGGAAAAATCGATTGTCGAGCAGCGCGCGAGATCGTTATGTGGCCCGATTCCAAAGGTTCGCGCAATACTTCTAATACTTTACGATCAAATTCGGGCAGCTCATCTAAAAACAAAACGCCATGATTAGCGAGTGAAATTTCTCCGGGGCGCGGCTGACCCCCACCGCCTACCAGCGCGACCGCTGACGCTGTGTGATGCGGTGCTCGAAATGGGCGTCGCCCCCAGTGATCAACATTGAAGCTGCCGCCGAGTGATTGCACAGCAGCTGTTTCCAAAGATTCCGCATCGTTCATCGGTGGTAGTAATCCCGGTAAGCGATTTGCCAGCATTGATTTGCCTGCGCCCGGTGGACCTACCATGAGTGCACTATGCCCACCTGCCGCCGCAATTTCCATAGCGCGGCGTGCCAGATGCTGACCTTTCACATCGGAGAAATCGGGGTAGTGGCCCGTCGATTTATTTGTCGATGATAGTGTGCGCGTGAGCCGCGCAGAAGGGTCATTGCTAGTGAAATGCGCACAGACTTGCAGCAGTGATTCGGCAGGATAGATTTTTGCGTCGCCAACTAAAGCGGCTTCAGCCGCATTGGCTTTGGGCAGAATAAAAGCGCGCTGTGAATCGCCCAGTTGATGAATGGCATAGCTCATAGCTAGTGAGGCGCGAACTGGACGTAATGCGCCTGAGAGTGAAAGTTCGCCAGCGAATTCATAGCGATCGAGTTCGCTCGAAGGCAACTGACCTGACGCAGCCAGAATACCTAGTGCAATAGGCAAATCGAACCGCCCCGATTCTTTGGGCAGATCCGCTGGGGCGAGATTAACAGTCACTCGGCCGGCAGGAAAATCGAAGCCACTGTTATGAATGGCTGCTCTGACGCGATCTCGGGACTCGCGAACTTCGGCTTCAGCTAGCCCTACAATCGTGAACGCGGGTAGTCCATTGGCGAGATGAACCTCGACCGTGACAGCCGGCGCGGCGAGTCCAGCTAGCGCGCGACTTCGCAGGACCGCCAGCCCCATGGGTTTAGGACTTCAGGCGAGATTCAAGTTCGGCCACCCGCGCCTCCAGTGCCTCCAGGCGCGCTCGAGTGCGTTGAAGCACATCGGATTGAATCTCAAATTCTTCGCGGGTCAGAAGATCGAGCTTGGAAAAGCCCTGATTCAGCATGGCCTTCATGTTCTTCTCAATGTCCTTGGCGGGAGATTGTTGAAGCACTTCGCTGATTTTTGTTTGTAGCTCGGAGAGAAAACTCAGTTTGGTATTCATAAGTTTTGCTAGGATGGAATATGCACCAATTTAAGGCGAATGCGCTTTGATGGTGCGTTGTTAGTGTTGAGCACGGAGTCAAGCGAGGCTTGATGCTAACTTAATTAGCCAAAATAACAAGAGATTTCCTTGTTTTTGGCTGGCACGCGTCCTGCTAAGTAACCCGGAGCACACCCGGCAATCGTGGGCAGGTTTTTTTTATTTAATACAAACAAGGAAAGACATGAAAAAACTTATTCTAGCTAGCGCAATTCTGGCGGCATTCAGCGCTAACGTCGCTCAAGCGGAAGAGGCAGCAGCACCCGCACCAGATAACGTCGTTGCATACAACGTGGGTATTGCATCTGAATATCGTTATCGCGGCGTTTCTCAGTCCCGTTTCAAGCCTGCCTATAGCGCCGGTGTTGATTACACAAACAACCCAACCGGTATTTACCTGGGCGCATGGGCATCCACCATCAAGTGGATCCAAGATGGTGGCGCTACTGATGGTAAGTACGAGGTTGATCTGTATGGCGGCAAGCGTGGTGAAATCGCTCCGGATGTGGGCTATGACATTGGTGGTTTGTACTACTGGTATCCACAGAACACCTTAGATAAGGTAACTGGATTTAGTAACGCCAACACCTTTGAGCTATACGCGAAAATCAACAAGGGTCCTTACTACTTGAAGTATTCGCATAGCTTGACTGATCTGTTTGGCTTCCAAGATAGCCACGGTAGCTACTACCTCGACGGCGGCGCTGATTTGCCTCTGGCTGAAGGCCTGGTGCTGAATCTGCACGTTGGTCATCAGAAGGTAACTAATTTATCTGCTGCTGATTTCACAGATTACAAAGTCGGTGTAACTAAAGATTTTGGATTCGTTGCTGCTTCCGCTGCTTACATTGCGGCTGACACAGACAAGGCGGTCTATTACTCACCGAACGGTTTGGTTGTTAGCCTGACTAAAGCTTTTTAAACACCCCAAACGAGGCTGAAATGAAAATCATCACTGCCATCATCAAGCCTTTCAAGCTCGATGAAGTGCGCGAAGCCCTCTCGAATATCGGTGTGCAAGGTATCACCGTTACCGAGGTCAAGGGATTTGGGCGCCAAAAAGGTCACACCGAGTTGTATCGCGGTGCTGAGTATGTCGTTGATTTCCTGCCAAAGACAAAAATCGAGGCAGCAGTAGACGACGCAATCGTGGAACGCGCAATTGAAGCGATTGAAAATGCGGCCCGCACCGGCAAAATCGGTGACGGAAAAATCTTTGTCTATGAC